>JACQQK010000156.1 GCA_016207065.1 Nitrospinota bacterium | reverse complement strand
GCGTGACGCTGGACTCCATAGGCTCGGCTCCGATGGCGAAGGGGGGAGTCATCGGGGGCAATCCGGGCTTGGCCATCCCGCTCCGGGGCGTTCCCCGGTCAAGGGAGGGGAGTAATTTGAGGGCCGAGCCAAAGGGTTCATTTTGCTAGACGCTCTTACGGCAATCCCGTTCCCCAACGATCGATTTGACACTTCAGCGTACGCGGACCCGGTCCGCGAAAAGGCGTAATGATGGCGGAAGACATTAAGAAAGAAGTCGGGCGAGTTGGAATAACCTCCTTGGAAGTCGCCGGTATCGAAACCCTTCCCGAGGAGAAACCGGCGGCGGTAAAAGTCGACCACTCCAAACTGTATGTCTGGATCGCCGATTCCGGAAACGACCGCATTCAAAAGTTTGACGGCAACGGGAAATTTCTGTTCCAGTTCGGCCGCTCCGCCGGGACGCGTCCCCCCTATAACCCCGGAGAGTTCAAGACCCCAAGCGGCGTGGCCCTGGACGTCAACGGGAACATCTGGGTGGCCGACACCGGCTGTCATCGCATCCAGAAGTTCGATCCAGACGGCGACAGCCTGCTCGGTTTCGGCCAGGAAGGATGGGGACAGGACAAGTTTTACTGGCCGGAGGGAATCGTGGCCGAGCCCACCGGCACGGTCCTGGTGGTCGATACCTCGAATCATTGTCTGAAAAGATACGACGAGGACGGCGAGTTTCTGCTGGGGTTCGGGTACGCCGGGAACTTCGACGGGTTCCTCAAATTTCCCACCGGCGTGGCCCTGGACAAGGAGGGAAACATTTACGTCGCCGACCGCGACAACCAGCGCATACAGATATTCAACGAGAACGGCCAGTTCATGTCCAAGTTCGGGGAATACGGATTCGAGGACGGGAGGTTGAACTATCCCAATGGCATCGCCGTCCTCCGCGATGGGAGGATCCTGGTCGCGGAGAAGAGCCAGAACCGGCTTCAGATTTTCGATCGCGAGGGGGCTTTCGTGTCCCGGATAGGCGAATACGGCAAAAGAGAAGGGCAGTTCAACTGCCCCATGGCCGTCGCCCAGGACCCGTATGGGTATCTGTACGTGGTCGATACCCTGAACCACCGGGTCCAGAAGTTCGACCCGGAATTCAATTTTGTCGCCCGGTGGGGCTCGGTGGGCAAGGAGCCGGGGCAGTTCAGGAACCCCGCGGGGGTTTGCCTGTCGTGGGAGCCCGAATGGGCTCCAAAAGAAGAATAGCGGGACGCTGAAAAAGTCCCTTTTGCGCCCAAAAATCGTCATGCCCGCGCAAGCGGGCATCCAGAAAATCCTTGAAAACACTGGATTCCCGTTTTCACGGGAATGACGGCAAAAGACTGGAAAATAGTTTTTCAGCAACCTGATGGATCTCCTTTTTCACCCCTTATTCGCGGAGAGTCGATAATTCAATGAAAACGTTTTTGCGTCCCGGAATTTGGCGGCGCGCCGCCGCCAGCGCGAGGCGGTCCCTGGCGGCCGCGGTTTTCGCCGTTGTCCTGCTGGCCGCGGTCCCCGGTTTCGCGGCCGAACCCGAACGGCCGGAGCTTCCGTCCGGCACGGAAGTGACCTCCCCCGATCCGCTCCTGAACAACGAAGACCCCTCGAAGCGGTATGGGGTGGACTTGCACAAGGAACCCGTCATGGGAACCCCGTCGCGGTTGATCGACAACCGCGACGGCACGGTCGTCGATCCGAGGGAAGGGTTGATGTGGACGAAGTCCGATTCCCTCCAGACGTCGAGGAAATGGCTGAACTGGTTCATGGCCCAGGATTACGTCAAGGAGTTGAACGAGAAACGGTTCGCGGGCCATGACGACTGGCGTCTGCCCACCCGCAAGGAGCTGGAGACGTTGTACGACGAAACCAAAAGCGTCCCCTGGGCCTATTATTGGAACGTGCACGACGTGCATATCGACCCGGTTTTCGGCGATACCAGTTGCTGTTTCTGGTCCAGCGAAGCCTACAAGGACGATTACGCCTGGGGGTTCAACTATATTCGCGGAAAAGCTTATCCCAGTTTCAAGGGAGGGCCGCAGTTGTCCCTGTCGGCGATACGACCCGTGCGGACGTGGAAAAAAAGCGACGCGCCCGGCAGTTCGGCGAAGGCGGGAGAAAACGCCCCTTGACGTTTTTCCAGAGCGTTCCTTGGGAAATGAATTATTCGAGGCGAGTTTCGAAACGCTGAAAAAAACGGACGGACCATGAAAGACGAAGACCAAACCGGCAAGGAACAATCCGGAGACCCGGGCGATACGCATCGCCCCGGAACGCCGGAAGAGGAAGGCTTGGCGGAGGACCAGGCCCCGGCGCGGGTCGAGGACGCGGAACCCGGCGAAGAGGAAGCCGGGGAGGAAGTCGAGTTCGACCTGGACGCGCAGATCGCCGAATTCCGCAGGCAGATCGAGGAAGATCCCGGAAATTGCGTGCATTATTACAATCTGGGGGAGGCGCTGGCCGATCTGGGCGATTTGGAAACGGCGAACCAGGAATTCGAAAACGCCTTGCAACGCGACGCCGACGGTTCCTTTGGGGCCATCATCCACTTTGGCATCGGCGGTCTGCGTTTCCGGCAGTTGATGAGAGGGATTTCCTCCAATGTGGTGAAAAGCTCCGTCGGCCTCATGTCGAGCCACAAGGACAAGGCCTCGATCACGGACGTTAACGAAGAGGAATACGAGGCCCCCATCCGTGAATTCGAAATGGCCATACGCGACCTGCCCAAACTCAAGGCTGACGAGGAGATCGTGGACTACGTTTCCAAAAACGCCCCGCTCCAGATAGCCGGCGGTTATTACAAGTGGGCGTCGGACCTGATCGATAAGTCCAGGCAGTTGACCGACTACGGCGGCGAGATCAGGGACGTCCAGAAGGCGGTCCAGCTTCTGAGGAAGACGGTGGAGATCGATCCCAACTACTCGGCGGCGCACCTGTTGTTGAAGGTGGCCAAAAAGATGCTGACGGAAGGCTGGCGGATTTTCGACGATAACGGTTTCCTGGCCAAGGAAATCCGCGGTCTGGACTGAAATCCCAGGCGAAGCGAAACGAGAAAAGGACGGAATTTCATGGCGGACATTAAAGGTCTGATCCGGGACGGTTTGAGCAAGGACAAACGGGTGCTTAGTCTGAAAGCGAAGTTCATTCGCGAGGTCGGGGCCCGGGCCCTCGCCTTGGAGGAAAGTTTGTCCTCCCTCCAAGCCCTCGACCTGTCCCAGAACGATATCGGGGACGAGGGCGTCCGCGCCATCGCGGATTCCCCGGTTTTTTCCAATTTACGGACCCTCAATCTGGCTTCCAACCGGATCGGGGACGCCGGCGCCAGGTATCTGGCCGAGTCGAAATACCTTAAGAATCTCAAGGCCCTGCAATTGGTTGTCAACGACATCACCGACGATGGGGAAAAGGCGCTCAGGACCTCCAAGAACCTTCTCAATCTCACCTCCGTGAAGTTCAGCGTCTAGGGAGGCGCCGGGGCGGGCCTTTCACGGTCGGTTTTTGCTTTAAAATCAGCGTTTTGGGGGCGAAATGTTTTTCGGGTAAAATAGAGCTTGACTTCCCGGAGGCGGTTTGCTATTTTCGGTTCAATCATAAAAGCCCCTGAAAGTTTTTGGGGAGCGTTACCGTCAACTTCGCCTTCCAGGTTTTTTGACTTTTATATAGCTAAAGAATAGTAGGCAGTGATCGGAGGTGGTACCGTTTTAGTTTTGCTTTTTCTTTTTCTAAATGAGGGTTAATTGCAAACTTCGATAATTTGAAAGGGGGAGCACATGGTAAGAAAGACCGTAGTGAGCATCTTCACGGCCTTGGCGTTTGTGACTTTCGGCGCGTCCGCATACGCCAACGTCAACGTAGTTAAAAAAGGCGAATCTTCCACTTGCGAAAACGCATCCTGGGTCGTCTACAACCTGAGCGAGACGGATGACACCAACATCGAGTTCGATATTGGGCCCCATGGCTTTGCTTGGGAGAAGGTTTGGAAAGTTGCCATCCCCGCCGGCGGCTATGAGACCAACGCGATCGCCATGAAATCCACCATTAAGAACGCGGGTCCTGGCGATGTCACCGTCAACTGTCAGCGGCAACTTTTCGATCGCCATGACTGGAAAATCGACGCCGGTTCCGGAAAAACCTATCAGTCCAACTACCAGATGGACCACGTCGTGCCCCAGACCTACATCGAGCCCGGTTTCGGTCAGCCTGAAGGCACCGAGAGAGACATCACCGGCGTCATCGGCGGTCAACGCTCCGAGGCCAATCGTTAATTCAAGTCCGCTCCAGATTTTTCAAAGCCGGAAGGTTTCGACCTTCCGGCTTTTTTATTTCACGGGATTCCAACCGGATTTTGAGGATTCAGGAAAATGAGTTCGGGACCAAGGTTCATCGATAACGGCGACGGGACGATTAAAGACACCCGATACAACCTGATGTGGATGAGGAACGATTCCTATCAGGACCTTAGAAAGTTCATAGGTTATATTTCCAGTCAAAAACATTCGGCGCTCAAGTATGTGGAGGCAAAAAACAAGGAGCGATTCGCCGGACACGCGGATTGGCGGTTGCCGACCAAGCAGGAAGCCTACAGTTTGTACGCGCCGGACAGCGTCATCCTGGACACTTACGACATGGAGATCCATCTCGACCCCATTTTCCCGGCGGGAGGAGGATACAACACCTGGACGAGCAACGCCCGGGGGAAAATCACGGCCTACGTGTTCTCGTACAATTGCGGCGCCGGGTCGCACAAGGAAACGGACAGTTGTCTGAACACCAGCGCCCGCCTGGTGCGCCAGGACGGCCCGTCCGTCCCCCTTCCCCAAAGCGTTCCCGAAATGAAGGCGGAACCGGGCCTGGGCGGTTCCTGGCGGTGATTCCCGCGCGCCTTTCCGCCTCTTTCGGCACGGAGTTCCCGCCGGATTTTTTCTTGAAAATCGAAGGGACGGATGGTATCTTGAACTTACATTGAAAAAGACCTTAGGCGTTTCATCCCGGGGAGATATAGGAGTTTAACGAAACACTCTAGGCTCGGAGTCTCATTCTAAAAAGCGTCCGCGTTTTCCATTCCATGGGTCCTTGCGAGACAGCGGTTTGCAAGAATCGATGGAGGAATGAGAGGAGGAGAAAGTAGAGTGTTTTTTTGTTTGCGTTTTTTTAACCGATAAAAATCGTGGCAAGTAACGACGGCATCTATAAAGACAACAACGACGGCACGGTTACGGACCTGGACGGCGATTTGATCTGGGCCAAGAGAGATTCCCGGCAGGAGTTGGGCAAATGGCTCAACTGGGACGAAGCCGTCGTCTATATGAAAGCTTGTAACGAGCAAAACTATCTCGGTCACAATAATTGGCGGCTTCCCACTAAAAGCGAATTGCGCAACCTGCTCAAAAACAAGGAAGCTTACCGGGAGGTTTTTTTGAACCTTCCGGAAAAGGTCAAGCGTTCGGTTTCCGACTATCAGGCGGGCGGCGAGTTGAGCTTGTGGACTTGCGAGACGCGTTTCGATTCCTATGCCTGGAAATGCTATTTCCCCTCCGCCAGGGAAATTTGCGTCGACCAGCAGGTTTCCACCACCGGCACGTCGGTGCGCCTGGTGCGCGACCTTTAGCCCGGCGTTCGCCGGGCCGTTGGCGCTTTTAAGGGCATCTCTGAAAATTGTAGTTGCCTGATTCATCAGGCGCGCCACAAGCCCAATAAATTGGGCAACTGCAATTTTTGGGGATCGGTTGGATTCAAGAAAAAGGCAATTTTTAGAGATGCCCTAAACTTTGTTTTTTGCGGAACCCGGCGTTCGGGGTTCGTTGGCGATAAGGCGATAAGCCCTAAGCGGGAGAGAAATCATGCCTGGCGAGGAAAATCTTGAGGACCTGGAAAAAAAGCTGTCGGACCTCGAACCCGAGGACCTGGTAGGAGAATCGGGCTACGACGTCGAGGAATGGATCGGCGACGATGACTGGAGCGAAATAGAAGAAGAGGACGTCGTCGTCGAACCGGAGGTCCCCCAGTTTCTCGACAACGGCGACGGCACGGTCAGCGACTCCGTGAACCGTCTCATGTGGAAGCAATCGGATTCCTGCAAGGAGTTCGGCTACGGGATCACCTGGCACGAGGCGCTCGACTATTGCGACAGCCTGAACGAGAAACGGTTCGCCGGATACGACGATTGGCGGCTTCCCGGATACGACGAGGCCAAGACCCTGTTTTCGTTCCACAAGACGAACAGGGACAAGGACGGCGCCGAGCTTCATATCGACCCCCTGTTCGAACCCGGCGGCGGCCACAACACATGGACGCACGAGGAGAAGCCCGATTTCAGCCAATACGCGATGAAGTTCAGCTACGTCACGGGAAACGATGTATGGGAGAACAAGGACAACGAATATTCCCACGTCCGCGTCGTCCGGGAAGAGAGGAAGGAAGAGTGGGAGCCCGAATGGAGAAGACAAACCAAGAAGTTCGACGGTTGACGGTATTCCTCCCGCGCGGGTCTCGGTCCGCGCGGCCGTATCGAAAGACAAGGCCATGAGCCATTACGTGATTTTCGGGAAGGACGACTGTCCCCATACAAAAAAGGCCCGCGCGGACTTCAAACGCAAATGCAGGCCGTTCCTTTACGTCAACGTCGATAAGGACCCCAAGGCCTTGGAGAGGATGCTGGAATACTCCAACGGGAAATACGTGGTGCCGGTCATCGTCGACGTGGACGAGGGGAATGTCGAAATCGGTTACACGGATTGAAATCGCAGTCGGGATCGGAAAGGGAATCCAATGAGCGAAGTTCCGCAAGTCAAGGACGCGAAAACCGAGCAGAAACGTTTTGTCGATAAAGGTCCCATGGTCGTCTTCGACGCCAAGACCAACACCTACTGGATGAAAAAGGACTCCTGGCAGGACAAGGGCAAGTTTCTGAACTGGCACGAGTCCCGGGAGTTCGCCAACAACAAGAACGCCCGCAAAGTGGGCGGTTTTTCCGACTGGCGTCTGCCGACCGCGGACGAAGCGCGGTCCCTTTACGATCCGTCCCTGGTCAACGCAGGCAAGGGTGGCGCTCAACTCCACATCGACGTCATATTCCCCGAAGGGGCGTTCAAGTCGATCTGGCTGGCGGGCGACACCTCGACGCGGCGGCCCCGTTTCGACTGTAGCGACGGGAAAGTCGTTTCCGTCGACGAATACAGTTTCGGCGCGGCACGGCTTTGCAGAAAAGAGTTGAACCGCGCCGAGAAAGAGAAACGGCGAAATTGACGGGACAAGGCATGGAACGTAAGGACACAGGCAAGACCGGGCCGCGCGCGGCGGATTCCCCGCAACCCTCCGGGAGTCCCCGATTCGTGGACAACGGCGACGGGACCGTCACGGACCTTCTGACCGGTCTCATGTGGATGAAAAACGACACCTGGTTGGAGCTGGGAAGATTGGTCACCTGGCATCAAGGCCAGGAGTACGCCGCGAAAATGAGCGAACGGAAGTTCGCCGGTCATCGGAACTGGCGCCTGCCGACGGGGACCGAGGCCCGGGAATTGTTCGATCCGGAGTTCAGCAACACCGACCGGGAAGGGGTCGAGATCCATCTGGACCCGGTATTCCCTTCGGGGTGCGGACACACCACCTGGACCAGCGAGACGCGCGGCGCCAAGGCGGCGATGGGTTACGATTACCGCGCCGATTACGAATACTGGCTGGCCAAGGAGAACGACGGGTTCCCCAGCGGCGCGCGTTTGGTGCGGCATCTACAAACCGCTCAAGACCTGGAACGGGAGGAAAACCGGTTCGTCGACAACGGCGACGGGACCGTCAGCGACCTTGAGACGGGGCTCATGTGGAAGAAGTCGGATTCCTATCTGGACCTCGACAAATGGGTCACCTGGGCCGAAGCCAAGACGTATTGCCTGGAACTGAACAAGCAATACTTCGCCAAGCGCGAGGACTGGCGTCTGCCCACCCGCAAGGAAGCGATGACGATTTACGATCCCAACCACCCCACCACCGACGCGTATGGGGACACGGTTTATCTTTACAAAGTCTTTCCCCCGGGCGCCGGGATAACGACCTGGACCAAGACCCTTTCGAAATCGGACAAGACCCTGGCCATGCGCTTTCACTATTACAACGGCGACTACAAATGGCACAAACAGGGTTTGCGAAGTCATGGCGTACGCGCCGTCCGGACCTTCAAGCCGAAGGAAGGGCAAACGGACGAAACCGAGGATTAAGAGGTCGAACGTTTATGGCACAACCGGAGGAAGACAGGGCCGCCGCGCCGGAAACCGAGGGGCGTTTCGTCGATGGAGACGACGTGGTGGTCGACCTGAAAACCCGCCTGATGTGGCTCAAGAAAGACTCCTGGCAGATGACGGGCAAGTGGATGAATTGGCTTCAAGCCCGGGACTTCGCCGGGGAAATGGACCGCAAACGGTTTGCCGGCCACGAGGGATGGCGCCTGCCCACGGGCGAGGAAGCCCGGAGCCTGTTTGGCAAGACATACCGGAGCAAGGACCACATGGGGGAGTCGGCTTCGCTTCACCCGGCGTTCGCTCCGGGGTTTGGTTTTCTTTGCTGGACCAGCGAGGTGCGGAACAAGGTCCAGGCCATTCGTTTTGGATATCGAAAGGGCGCGCCCATGTTCGACGATATTTACCGGGTTTCGCGCGGCGCCACGCGGCTGGTCCGCGGCCTGGAAAAAAACGAGTTTCAAGATCCTGGACGGAACGTCCAGGGATAAAGGAGGAAAGGGCCTGGATTTGGACAACAAGAAACGGTTTGTGGACAACGGCGACGGCACGGTCACGGATACGGAGACCCATCTCATGTGGAAACAGTCCGACGCCATACAGGACATCAACAAATGGACCAACTGGTACGAGGCGTGGTCCTACCTCAAGGATTTGAACATCCGGAAGTTCGCCGGGTACGACGATTGGCGCATGCCCACGCTCAAGGAGGCGGAGGGCCTTTACGACGAGTCCCGGGAGCGGCATGTCCGCGATATGGACCGGTTCGAGATCTTCATCGACCCGGCTTTTTCGCCGGGGGGGGGATACACCACCTGGACCAGTTCCGAAAGGCCCCACGGGTGCGCGGCGATTTTTTATTTCCGCTACGGGCATGTGAACTCGAACCACAAGGAAGATATCACCCGGGACACCGTCCGCGCGGTCCGTATCCTAAAACCCAACGATTGAACTTCGACCCACCGGCAATCGAGAAAGGAGGACGGCCATCGAAGCGTATAGAGAGATCAATCGGCAGGAAAGTCTCCGGTCGGTCATGACTTTTCGTTTTGAGGAGGAGAACTACCAGAACGTGTACGTTCTCGAGGATTATTATTGCACCAATCCCTTCTGCGACTGCAACCACGCCACCGTCTCGCTATACGACGAGGAGCACGATCGCAGGATCTCCTTCCTTCTGAACTTCAACAAGACTCATGGCCCGTTACCCAACCACCCCAAGCTGGAGCCGTTGGAGAACGAAATCGTCAAGGGTTTTGTCAAGGACCTGCGCGACGAGGCGTGGACCCTCTTGAGACAGCGCTATCTCGAGGCCAAGGGATACGGGGAACGCAACCCGATGTCCTACCTGGTCTTCGAGTCCGGGCGGTACGTCAACTATATGGAGATGTTCCCCAAGAACAACCTGCTTCTTGATTTTTCCCAGGACGGCCAGAGGTATTTCGCGGAAGACTCCTATGAAATGGACCCGAGAAACGGCAATAAAGACGCCCGACTGGCGTTCTACAAGTTCGACCCCAAGGAGGACAAGCAACCTCCGTTGTTCAACTACACCTACTTTCTCGACGAAAAATCGAGGGAGGAGGAAGACAAGAAGCTCGGGGGGGACGAACTCGACATCCTGGCGGCGCTCAACCAGTTCGTCCCCAACCTGGCGGACGTCGTCAAATCGAGGTACAAGCAGGTCAAGCAACTCGGGAAGGAATTGATGAAGGCCAGTCCCAAGACCGGCATCGCGACGGCGAAGATCAACCGGAACGACCTCTGCCCCTGCGGCTCGGGCAAAAAATACAAGAAGTGTTGCGCGTTGAAGCTCAACTGACCCGCGCGCCATCGGCTCCCGCCCATGAAAGAGGACGCGCGGACGAAGAAGGGGAGGGGCGGGCCGGGAAGATGAATCCATACTACGAGGTCAGACATGGCAACTGACAGAAAAATTAAAAAAATACAAGCTCGCCATATTCTGGTCGCCACCAGGGAATTGGCCGAGGACTTGAAAAAAAAGATCGACGAGGGCGAGGAGTTCTCCAAGCTCGCCGAGCGTTACAGCGAGTGTCCCTCCAAAAAACGCGGCGGGGACCTGGGATGGTTCGGCAAGGGCGCGATGGTGCGGCCTTTTGAAGTGGCCGCATTCTCCGCCAGGGAAGGCGAGGTCGTGGGGCCGGTGAAAACCGAGTTCGGCTGGCACCTGATTTACGTCTACGAGGTCAAGGACGACGTGGACCCCAACGCCGGGCCGCCGACGGGCGACGAGGACGCGGACGACAAGACCCTGCGCCTGGTGGCGGAGAACTATGCCCACGAGTTCATGATGCTGGGGTATTCGAGCAAGAAGGTGTTGAGCCTGTTCACCAGCCCGCATTTCAAGGCGGCCAACACCGTTTACAACGTCCTGGGAGAGCAGGTCATCAACGAAGTCATCGCCCGCGTGTTCGGGCAACAAGCCGGGGCACAGGCTCAGGCCGCCCCGAAATCCGGCGAGGACAAAAGCTCCTGAGGCCGGCGCCGCGTCCCCGGCGGAGGAAAGCGGGAAAAGTTTTGGATTTCTGGAAACGAAGGGTCCCCGGAAGGGGACCCTTTTTTTGTGCCTTCAAAGCATGACCGAATGCACTTCGAGGATGTTGGGCGTTTCCCGGAGTTCCCGGAGCGTTTCGCTGGTCGGGGGGGAATCGATGTTGATCACCGCGACCGCTTTCCCTTTCTCCGACAACCGGCCCAGGTGAAAGCCCGCGATGTTGATGTTGTTCTTGCCCAGGATGTTCCCCAGTTTGCCGATGACGCCGGGGACGTCCATGTTATTCAGGACCAGCATGTACTTGGAGAACACGGCCTCGAAATAGTATTCGTCGAACTTGACGATCCGGGGGTCGCCCTTGCCGAAAATGCTCCCGGTGATGCTTCGCCCGCCGGTCTCCGCGCTCACCTGGACCTGGATCGTGCTGGTATAGTCGTGGATCTCGTTGCTCCTCGACTCCTGGACCTCGACGCCTCTCTCCTTGGCGATATACGGCGCGTTGACCATGTTCACGCCGTCGATCGTCCGGGCGAAAAGCCCCTTGAGGATGGCGATGGTGATGGGCTGGACCTTGTGGGCGGCCACTTCGCCGTTGTATTGGATATGCACCTTGCGCAGGGCGCTGTCGGTGAGCTGGGAGACCAGTTTCCCGAGGTTTTCGCCGAGTTCCAGGAACGGCTTGATCTTGGCCAGCAAATCCTCGTCGATGGAAGGCATGTTGACGGCGTTGCGGACCCTGCCATATTTGAGGAAGTCGATGACCTGGTCGCAAATGGCGACGGCCACTTTTTCCTGCGCCTCCTCGGTCGAGGCGCCGAGGTGCGGGGTGCAGATGATCTCGTCCATCGCCAGCAGGGGGCTGTCCGGAGAGACGGGTTCCTTGTCGTAAACGTCCAGCGCCGCCTGCGCGACTTTTTTGGACTTGATGGCTTCGACGAGGGCGGCATCGTCGATCAACCCGCCGCGGGCGCAGTTGACGATCCGCATACCCGGTTTCATCATGTCGAACTCCTCCTTGCCCAGCAGGGCTTTCCCCGGCAACTTGGGCGTGTGGAGGGTCAAAAAGTCGGACCGTTGCAGTAAGTCCTTGAGTTCGACCCGCTCGACGCCCAGTTTCTCCGCGTGCTCGTCGGAAACGAACGGGTCATAGACCAGGACCTTCATGCCAAATCCCTTGGCCCGTTCCGCCACGACGGTGCCGATGCGGCCAAAACCGACGATCCCGAGGGTCTTGGCGTACAGCTCGACGCCCATGAAGTCCTTCGGGGACCACTTTTTGCTTTTCACCGAGAGATTGGCCCCGGGAACGTTTCGCGCCATGCTCAGCATCAGGGCGAGGGTGTGTTCCGCCGTGGTGATGATGTTGCCGTCGGGAGCGTTCATGACGATGATGCCTTTCTTCCCGGCGGCGTCGACGTCGACGTTGTCCACCCCGATCCCCGCCCGGCCGACCACTTTCAAACGCGCGCCCGCCTCGATCACGTCCGCCGTCACCTTGGTGGCGCTTCGGACGAGCAGGCCGTCATAGGCGGGGATGGCCTTGATCAACTCGTCCTTGGTCATGCCGGTATTTACGTCTACTTCAATCCCGCTCTCCTTCTTGAGGATCTCGATCCCCACCTTGGAGAGGTTGTCGCTGACAAGAATTTTCATTTCGATAACTCCGATCGAATCTTACGAAAAGCGATTGCTTGTATT
>JACQQK010000155.1 GCA_016207065.1 Nitrospinota bacterium | reverse complement strand
GGGCCTGGGGGATCGGGGGGGCGCCGTTCTGGCGGAACGAAGGCGGCCAGGCGTCGGCGCGGGCCATCAAGAAATCCTTCGACCTGGGAATAAATTTTTTCGACACCGCGCCCGTCTATGGGTTCGGCCGTTCCGAGGAACTGCTGGGAAAAGCGTTGAAGCCCGTGCGCGACAAGGTCGTCCTGGCGACCAAGTGCGGCCTGCGCTGGGACAAGGAGCAGTTGGGAGCCATAAGGAAGGACAGTTCGCGCAAATCCATCCTGGAGGAAGTCGACCTCAGCTTGAAGAGGTTGCAGACCGACCGGATCGACCTCTACCAGGTCCATTGGCCGGACGCCAATACCCCGCAGAGGGAAACGATGGAAACCTTGCTGGAACTCCAGGGCCAGGGGAAAATCCGCCATATCGGCGTCAGCAATTATTCTCTGGAACAGATCAAGGAATGTCTGGGATACGCCCGGATCGTTTCGCTCCAGCCGGAATACAGCCTCCTGCAACGGTCCATCGAGAAGGAGATTGTTCCCTTCTTACTGCAAAACCGTATCGGCATTATCGCCTACAGTCCCTTGGCGTCGGGCGTGTTGACGGGGAAGTACGATAAGAACGCGAAGTTCAATGACTGGCGGAGCAAGGGGATCATCGGGCAGTTCACGGGCGACGGCTTCGCGGCCAACGTCGCCAAGGTGGAGCGGTTGAAGGACGTCGCGCGGGACGAGGGCAGGGCTTGCGCGCAGTTGGCGATCAACTGGGTCGTCCGCCGGCCCGGCGTGGCGTCGGCGTTGGTGGGCGTGAAGAACGCCGGGCAGATGGAAGACAACGTCAAGGCCGTGGGTTGGGAGCCCGGCCCGCCGAACCTGGAGAAAATCGAGGAGATTTTCTCCCCGGCGTGAGGCGATTCTGACAAATGAAGCGATTTGCTCGATGCTCAAATATCCCCTCCCTTCCAGGGAGGGGGCTGGGGGAGGGTGAACCCGGCTTTTCACCCCCACCGGACCTCCCCCTTCAAGGCGGAGGAAGTTATTACGGGGAGCGCTCAATAGATGGCATTTCAAATCCCCCTTTGTCAAAGGGGGACTTTCGCGCCCCTCTTTGAAAAAGAGGGGCGGGGGAGATTTTGATCCTTAACATGCAAAAACGTTGAAAATGCCGCTTGTTTTATGCTCCGAGTAATAAGTAAAATTTCATTTTGTTAGGCGCCCGTAAGAATTGATGGAAGAGAAGCGACAATGATACGGCTTTACAACCTGGACGGTTGCGGATATTGCGCCATGGTGCGCGGCTTCCTGGATAAATTGCAACTGGAATACGACAAGATTGACGTCCCCTGGCCCCACGGTCAGCGCGCGGACGTTTACGCCGTTTCCGGCCAATACACCGTCCCCGTCCTGGTCGACGGCGACGTGGTCCTCGACGACGAATATGAGATCATCGATTATCTCAAACGCACTTATTCCCAAAAGGCTTGATCTTCCCGAAGGACGATGATGGAACCCTGGCAGAAACTTCTCAGCAAGAGCGCGGTCAAAATTGAAGATTTACCGTTCATCCCCGATTCCGAGGAGTATAGAGAGAAACTGAGAAAGGTTTCGAAGGTGTTCCCGGTCAGGATCAACGCCTATTTTCTGGAGCAGATCAAGGGTCCCGACGACCCGCTTTGGAGGCAGGTGGCCCCCACCCCCGAGGAGTTGGACGATTTTTTCAACACGGAGGAGGCGTTGGGATCGGACCCCCTGAACGAGGAAGGCGACATGCCCGTCCCCGAACTCGTCCACCGTTATCCGGACCGGGTCCTGTTGATGGTGAACAATCAGTGCCCGATCGTTTGCCGGTTCTGCACCCGCAAGCGGAAGATCGGTTTTCCCGGCATCGTCACGCGCGAGACCCTGCGCCAGGGGATCGAGTACATACGGGAACACAAGGAAGTGCGCGACGTCGTCCTGTCGGGCGGCGACCCGCTCCTCGTCCCCGACAAGGAACTGGACCGGATCCTTTCCGAACTGCGCGCCATCCCGCACCTGGAAATCATCCGCATCGGCACGCGCGTCCCGGGGGCCCTCCCGCAAAGGATCACCGAGGAGTTGTGTTCCATCCTGAGGAAGTACCATCCGCTTTATTTCAACATGCATTTCAACCACCCCGCGGAATTGACCCCGGAGGTGGAAAAAGCCTGCAACATGCTGGCCGACACCGGCATCCCGCTGGGTAGCCAGACCGTCCTTTTGAAAGGCGTCAACGACGACGCCGAGACCATGAGGGAACTGTTCCGCAAACTGCTGAAACTCAGGGTCAAACCGTACTACATTTACCAGGCGGACATGACCTTGGGGACCAACCACTTCCGCACCTCGGTGCAGAAGGGGCTGGAAATCCTCGACCGGCTTCAGGGCCATACCTCCGGCATGGGCGTCCCTTATTTCGTGATCGACACGCCGGGCGGCGGCGGCAAGGTGCGACTGCTTCCCAACTCCGTGGTCAAATTCACCGACGAGGAAGTGGTGGTCAGGAACTTCGAGGGCAAGATTTACCGCTATCCCCAGCCCGCGACCGAGAAACCCGCGAAAAAGAACATGCCTTCCGACCCCGAATTTTATACCCCAGGAAAAATCTGCGAACTGGCTTAGCGCGGACATCGCATGATTGGAATTGTTCGGATGAAGACGGTCTTACGGCCGCTCTGAGCATGCCGGAGGGGGGAGCGGGAAGCAATGCTTTCGCGGGCGTCAATGGCAAAATGAAAATCTCCAAAAGCCTGATCGCCGCGTTTTTCATTTTTCCCTTCAACGTCATGGGGACCGTCCCGGCCCTTATCCTCTGGCTGTCCGAGACGCCTACCTGGAGTATCTGAGGAACGTCCCCCGCTGGCTTCCAAGGTTCATGCCTTGGGACGCAAAACAAGACAAAAGATAAGGAGGGGCGGCGCTCGTATTGACAATATAGACCTTGTGGTTTATTAACAAGGGGATGAATCGTTTATTAGTTTGCGGAAGCTGGGACGGCGCGAGTGTGGGCCCGGATTTTTTTGGGGCCGGGAAAAGGCCCCGGGCATCCAGCGTAACGCGAGCCGTCAATGTCTTTTTCTTGTTAACGGCGCTTTCCTTCCTGCCCGTATTTTCGGTTTGCGCGCAAGTGGCGATTCCTGACGCCGGGAAGTCCGGAGTCGCGGAAAAGTTTTTGGAAAAACCGCCCCAGATTTTGCCGCCAGCCCAGACAAAACCTCCTGAAATCGTCATTGAAGACAGCCGGGAGTTGGAGGACGCGGGAGCCGGCCCCGCGTTTTTCGTAAAGCGGATCGACATCGAAGGCAATACGATTTTCGACGGCCAAACGCTGGCCCCGCTCGTCGACGTGGGCGACGGCATGGAGATAACGCTTGGCATATTGACCCTGATGGCCAACGAAGTCTCCTCATTTTACGCATCCAACGGTTATTTTCTGACGCGGGCCTACATCCCCAGACAGGAAATTCTCGACGGCGTCGTCAGAATGGCGGTTGCCGAAGGGAGGCTCGGGAAAATCGAAGTCAAAGGCAACGAGAGCATAAAGACCCAGGACCTGTTAAAACGCATGGACCGGATACGCCGCGAGCCCGTCCTCAGGGAACAAACTCTGGAACGGACGCTTCTCGAGTTAAACGACTTGATGGGCGTCAACGTCCGTTCCGTGCTCAAGCCCGGCGACCTCCCCGGGACGTCGGACCTGGTCCTGGACGTTACGGAGGCCCCTCCTTACGCGTTTTCGTTTGACGCGGACAATTTCGGCTCCCGGTTCACCGGAAGAAACCGTTTTGGCGTTTCAGCCGCGGCCGGCAACCTCGCGGTACTCGGGGACCAGTTTTTTTTTCGCGGGGTGCGTTCCGACTTGAACCAGAGCTTTGCCGGGCCTTCCTATGTCCTGCCGCTTACGGAATATGGAACGACGCTGAAAGCCGCATACATTTTTTCCGGTCAAAATCTGGGCGAAAACCTCGCCGAGTTGAGCGCGGGCGGCGAAACGCAACTCTACCAGTTCGAACTGGGCCAGCCCGTTTACCGGTCAAAAAACGCACAGATCAAAATCGCGGCCGCTTTCGATTACAAGAAATCCGACAATTTTTTGCTCAACCAGCTCTCCAGCAGGGACGAGACCCGGTATTTACGGTTCGGCTTGAACGGAAATTTCGGCGACCGGTTCCTGGGGCGCAGTTTCTTTGACGTCTCATGGCAACAGGGGATCGGCTCGCATTCCGGCGCGGTCCCGACTTCCCGGGCTGAAGGAAACGGGGACATTTTCGCCTCCAAGTTCAATGTGACGCGATTCCAGGGGACCGGGATTTTGAAAAGCTATTTCATTTTCAAGGTTTCGGGGCAGGCTGTCGACCGGCGAGCGCTTTCGGTGGACTTGTTTTCCATTGGCGGATACGGATCTGTCCGGGGTTATCCCCTGGGGGAGTTTTTGGGAGACCAGGGCTATGCGGTTTCGCTGGAACAGGCCATCCCGTTTCCCTGGGCGGTCCCGGTGGGGTTTGGCAACTTGACGCTGGACAACGTTCTTTCGTTCAACGGATTTATCGACCACGGGGGGGTCATTGTAAAGAACCCGCAAGCGGGGGAAAACGACGAATACCTCACCGGCGTTGGCGGAGCGGTCACGGTCAACATTCCAAAATTTCAGAAATGGACTCCGGCCTCGAGTTTTTCATTGGGGTACGCCGCCCCGCAATGGGGGCCCCAGCCTACCGACGGTAGATCGCATACCTGGTATTTAAACGGAGCGTTGAGTTTCGTTTTTTGATCCGTCTGGAGGCGGCGCGGTCTTGTTCCGCGCGTCGATATGGCGGGGGCTTCGATCTCCCAAGGGCATTGTATAATGAGCGGTTTCGTATTAACATGGTTTGGCGTTTACGTTTTAACTTACTGTGTATGTTTATTGAGGGTCCGTTTATTCTCGGGAGTTTGTGACTCTTGGGAAGATGAGGTTTGACTTTTTCGAGGACGGGTTCACATTACAAATCTTTTTCCGGTATCGCGCGCGTCCTGGACGATGAGGAGGTGTCCCATGGATCCCAACTTCAATACCCTCAAGCAAGTGTCCATATTCTCCTCCTTGCGGGAACCCCACCTTGCGGAGCTTTGCAAAATCGCCCGCGAAAAATCGTTTCCGAAAAACAGCGTCGTTTTCCATCAAAACGATCCCGGCAACGTGCTTTTTATCCTCAAGTCGGGCGCGGTCAAAATATCCATTACCGACGACCGCGACAAGGAAGTCATCCTCAGAATGATTTACGAAAACGACTTTTTTGGGGAGATGTCCCTCCTGGACGGGCACTTCCGCTCAGCCACCATAACGGCGGTGGAGCCGAGCCGGGCCTTGATCATATACCGGGAGGACTTCATCCGGTTGATCCGCGAAAATGCCGCCGTGGTCCTGGAGATGTTGACGGTTTTAAGCAGACGCCTGCGTAAAACCGACGAGGCGATCGCCAGCCTGACGTTCAATGACGCCTATGGCAAGGTCGCCAGGGTCCTTCTCGGGCTGATGGAGGAGCAGGGAAAACGGCAAGGGGACGAAGTCGTCCTCAACCTTGCCCTGTCGCGCCAGGACCTGGCCAATATGGCCGGGATTTCCAGGGAAACGTTCATCCGCGTGTTGAACGAATTCCAGTTGCGCGGCTGTCTCAAGGCGGAACGTAAAAAGATCGTCGTGTTCGACGAAACGGTCCTCAAAAGAGAGGCGGTCTGACGGTTGTGACGCGGATCACTTTAAAAGCGTGATCTACGTCATATGATGTCGCTCTCCCGGAGACGATAATGAAACCATGATCGCGCCAAGTCGGAAAGGACATCAATCCCCGCGGGCCAAAATACCGGCCGTAATTCCTCGGAGAGTTTTGCGCAAGGCGTTGGCGGTCTCCTGCCTTTTTGCGATTTTGATTCTCGCGCCGACGCTCCCCGTATTCGCCGGGGAAAAAGCCGAAAAACCGATCGGCAAGGTCATCGCCGTCACCGGGACGGTCGAATTTTTTTCCGGGGAAGCGGCCCCGGTCGCGCAAGCGGCTCCGGGCCAGCCGCAACCTGTCTCCTTCGAGCCCTGGCGGAAAGCCCAGTTTCACCAGGAAGTTTTCGCCAGGGACCAGTTTCGCACCCTGCAGGGAAGCAGGCTGAAAATTCTCTTCGAGGACAAAAGCCTCATCGCCCTGGGTCCGAATTCCCAGTTAAAGGTGGAGTCGTATCTCTACAAACCGGAGGACAAGCTCCGCCAGGGCGTCATCAACATGGCCCACGGTTTGTCCATGTATATCGTCAACAAGTCCCAGAACAACAAGGCGTCTACGTTCCGCATCGTTTCCCCGACCGGCAATATGGCGGCGCGCGGCACGCACGGATACATCAGCGCGTCGGCGGACGCGACCCTGGTCGCCAACCAGGCGGGGATCGTCGATACGTCGAACATCGACCCGAACGTGCCCGGTAGCGAGGCCGTGGGCCCCATGATGAAAAACGTGATCCCCAAGGGCCTGCCGCCGACGCCGCCCGTGCCGTTGACGCATGAGGAGGTCAACCAGATCCGCAATTTTGTCCTGGCCCCCGTGGGTCTCTCGTCCACCGGCAAAAAGGAGGGAAAATCGTTGATCGCCGTGGAGGGAGAGAAAAAGGACGGGAAGAAAGAAGAAAAAGGGGAAAAAGACGCGGACAAGAAAGAGGAAGGCAAAGAGTCGCCGAAGAAGGAAGAGAAGGGCGAAAAAGAGGAGAAGAAAGGGGAGAGTAAGGACAAAAGCTCGGAGAAGAAGGGCGACGACAAAACTGTCAAGGATTCCGGCGAGAAAACGAAAGACCCCGGCGGGAGAGACGCGCAAAAAGCCGAGGGAGGTTTGGAAAAAACCGCGGAGGGTTCCAAGCCGGCAGGGCCCGGCGATAAACCGGCCGTGAAGGAATCCTCTTCCGCTCCCGGAGGGTCAAGGAGTTCTCCGGCGTCTTCTCCAGCGTCCTCCTCAGCGGGAGGCGGTTCTCCCTTGGGCGCGCCGCCAGCCGCGGCCCCGGCCCTGAGTTTCGCTTCCGCCCCGGCCCCGGTTTTGGCCCTGGCGAATTTCACGGAAACCTTTTCCGCCGCCGCGTTGGGCGTGGCGCCGGGAGGATTTGGGACCAGGGCGGATTTCGCGGAGGTCAACCTGCCGCACGCCGTGTCCGCGCAATTTGCATGCAAATGACCGATCGCGACAGACAAACAGGAGAGCGCCGCGCATTCTCCGGGCAAGGCGCCGTTGGGGCCAACCGGATCGAGGATGGCGCCAGCGCGACGCTGGACTCAACGCCGCCTCGGCGCAAGCGCGAGGCGGGACTGTCCGCGGCGATACGCCGCCGCTGGGGAGTGGGATTTCTGGCCTTTCTGCTCGGCGGCTGGCCTTCGTTCGTTTATGCCCTGCCGCAGGGGGGGCAGATTGTCGCGGGCGCGGGAAACATCCAGCAACCAAGCCCGGCCAGCATGGCGGTCAACCAGTCGAGCGACAAGATGATTGTCAACTGGCGGAGTTTCGGTATCGGGGCGCCGGAATCGGTAAGGTTCAACCAGCCTAACGCGGGCTCGATCGCCCTCAACCGCGTGGTCGGCCAGGACCCTAGCGTCATCATGGGGCAATTGTCGGCCAACGGCCGGATCCTCCTGACCAACGGGTCGGGAATCTATTTCGGCCCCGGGTCGCGGGTGGATGTTGGCGGCCTGCTGGCCACCACCATGAACATTGCCAACCAGGATTTTCTCAACGGCATTTACAAGTTCGCCCACGATCCCGCCAAACCGCTGGCGTCGGTCGTCAACGAGGGACAAATCAACGCCGCTCCCGGAGGGTTCGTCGGCCTGCTGGCCCCCGCAACCGTCAACCGGGGGACGATCGTGGCCAGTCTGGGGTCGGTCGCGCTGGGTTCCGCGATGACAGCGACGGTGGATTTCTCCGGCGACGGGTTGATCAATTTTGCCCTGACGGGAGAGACCCGGGGCGACGTCCGCGACATCAAGGGGAACGTGTTGAAGGACCGGGTTGCGAACCTGGGGGCCATCCACGCCGACGGAGGGCAGGTGACGTTGTCCGCCCGCGACGCGGGAGAAATTATCCGGAGTGTCGTCAATAACAGCGGGATCGTGGAGGCCCGGACGGTGGTCCAGCGGGAAGGGCGGATCTTCCTGGACGGCGGACCCAAAGGCGTCGTGAGCGTGTCGGGAGCGCTTGAGGCGTCGGGAAAAAACGCGGGCGAGAGAGGCGGCGAGGTCCGCGTCCTCGGCGAAAAAGCCGGGTTGTTCGGCGGCGCGAAAATCGACGTCTCCGGCGATTCCGGCGGCGGTGTCGCGCTGGTGGGTGGGGACACCCTGGGCCAGGGTCCGCTCCCAACGGCTGTCGCGGTTTTCGTCGATGAAACGGCCTCGGTCAACGCCGAAGCCCTGGGGCGGGGCAACGGCGGCAAGGTCGTCGTCTTCGCCGAAGGCGTTTCCAGGATTTACGGCAATCTCGGCGCGCGCGGCGGGGCGGCTGGGGGCGACGGCGGTTTCGTCGAAACGTCGGGCAAGAAATATTTTGAAATCGCGAAAATCCCGGACGTTACCGCGCCGAAAGGCAAAGGCGGCTTGTGGCTGATCGACCCGAACGATATCGACATCGTCGCGGGAAGCGGCAACGTCAACATCAACGCCGCCAGCCCGTTCGCCACCGCGGACGACAGCGCCCAGTTGGGCGTGGACCTTATCGTCGCCGCGCTGACCGGCGGGGCCAGCGTGACCGTCACCACGGGGACGGCGGGGACGAACGCCCAGACCGGAAACATCACGCTCAGCGCCGATCTCGATTTCAACGGCACGGGTACAAATGCACTCAGTTTCAGCGCCCACAACAACATCAACATCAACGCCAACATCCTCGACAGCGCTACGGGGACCTCCGACACGCTGAACCTTGCGCTCATCGCCGACTCCGACGCCAGCGGCGCGGGCGATTTGACCGTCGCCTCCGGCAAATCCATTAGCACCGGCAACGGCAGTCTGTCCTTGATCGCCAACGATATGACGCTGACGGGCTCGGTCAATACCGGAACGGGAAATGCGAGCATCACGACCTCCGACGGGGCGTCGATCGGCCTGGGGAGCGCGATTTGCGGCGGAACGTGCGGCATGACGATCGGCGGATCGGAACTGCAGAACATTGCGACCGGGACGCTGACGGTGAACATGCCGTCGTCGGCGGGCATCTATGCCGACGGCATTTCGTCGGCCAATAGCGCGAATATCAGTACCGTCGTCCTCGGTCACGCCGGCGCGGCGAACGTGGCGGGCACGGTGTCGCTTTCCGGTTCGGGTTCGACCTTCAAAGCGCTGGCGGTCAACGCCAACAACGGGATAACCGTCAACGTGAACTTGACCACAAGCACGGGCAGTCTGTCGCTGGACGGCGACGCGAACGCGTCCGCGAACGGGACCGACAACATAGCGATCGCCGACGGCGTGACGATACAATCCGCCGAAGGACTGAGCTTGACAGCGGCGTCATCCGGCATTTCGTCGGCCGGTACGGCTACTTTGAACGCCGCGAGCGGGGTGGCAATCGCCTCTCACTTCACCGCGTCGGGGGGGGCGACGACGATCAACGCGGACACCGACGCCAACGGCTTGGGCGATTTTACGATCTCCGCCAGTAAAGTTTTGTCCACCACCGGCCACAATTTGAGCATTAAAGCGAACGATGTCCACATCGGCGGTTTCCTCACCGCCGCGACGGGGAACGTGACGATCGGGGTTTCGGACGGGGCGTCGATCGGCCTGGGCGCCGCGACCTGCGGCGGGACGTGCGGCATGACGATCGACGGGTCGGAAATGGAGACCATCACGGCCAATACGTTGACGGTGGACATGCCGTCGTCCGCGGGCATCTATGTCGATGGCATTACGGCGACCAACAGCGCGAATATCAACACGGTCGTCCTGGGGCACGCGAGCGGAGCGAACACGGCGGGCACGGCGACGTTCTCCGGCTCGGGTTCGACCTTCAAGGCCTTGCAGGTCAACGCGGGGGGCGATATCGCCGTGCTCGCGGACGTGACCACGAATACCGGAAATTTCACGGCGGTGGCGGACCAGGACAACAACGGCGCCGGTTCCTTCACCCTGGCTTCGGGAAAAACCGTCTCCTCCGCCGGAAACATCTCGATCACCGCGAGAGGGATCGCAAACAACGGCACATTATCGGCGGCCGGGACCAAGACGCTGACGGACACCACGCCCTCCACCACGACAACCACAACGACCTCCTCTTCAACCGCGACCGACACAACCACAGCCTCTTCCTCGACCGGCACGACTACGACGACCGAGTCCACGACGACGACCACTGTCGCGATAACCGAGGCGAAGCAGACCTCGACCGAAACGGCCCAGAGCTCTTTCGTTTCCCTGTTCATCCAGAACTCCCAAAGCTCCTCCTCCACAAGCAAACCCAATTGCTGAGATGGAAACCGCCGTGTCCTTTCGTTGGTTAACCTTCCGCGGACCCTTATGAGAAAAAAATGGTTGAATAGCTTTACCATTTCTCTGGGGCTGACCCTTGTCTCTCTTTATGTATATTCCCTTGACCTGCCTTTTTTTCAAGCCCTGGAACTGAAAAGTTACGATTACAAGGTCCGGGCGCGCGGGAGCCGTCCCCCGTCGGGCACGATAGCCATCGTCGCCATAGACGAAAAGAGTTTGAAGGAACACGGGAGATGGCCCTGGCCGCGGACGGTCCTGGCGGACCTGCTCGACCGGCTGAGTGAGGCGGAGGTCAAGACCATCGGTTTCGATATATTCTTTCCGGAGAAAGACGGCTACGTGCCCTTCGCTTCATTCAAACGGGCGATCCGGGAAAAAGACCTGCGCGGCGTCAGCCGGGAAAACCTGTTGCAATGGCTTGACGAGACCGGGGATTCGGACAGACGGTTCGCGGCATCGATCGAACGCTCCGGGCGCGTCGTCCTGGGATATTTCGTTTATCCCTTGGAGGACAAAGCCGGAGTTTCCGCGCAAAAGGCCGGCGAAAAACAATTCGAACTGCTGGATTCCTCCCAGTATTCCATCGTGCAACGGTTTGATTCGCCCGGCCAACCGGCCGCCTTGCGGCGAATCCATATGGTGGGGATGAACCTTCCGGAATTCATGCGGTCGGCCAACGCCGCGGGGTTCGTCTCTTTTATCCCGGAAATCGACGGCGTTGTCCGCTGGGTGCCCCTGGTCCAGGAGTTCCAGAAGACTTTGTTTCCTCCTCTGAGTCTCCAGTTGGTCCAGCAGGCTACGGGTCTGTCTCTCGCGGTACGCATCGCCCCCTACGGAGTGGCGGGCGTGATGGTCGGCGACATGGCCGTTCCCACCGCCGAAAACGGCGATTTCCTCATCAATTATTACGGCCCGGCCTACACCTTTACCCATTATCCGGCGACGGACGTCCTCTCCGGAAAAGTCGGCGCCAGGGAACTCAAGGACAAAATCGTTTTGGTCGGGGGAAGCGCGGCGGGGACGCACGACATCCACACCTCGCCCTACGGCCCTTTGTTTTCCGGAGTGGAGATACATGCCAATATCATGGAAAATCTGCTCCAGGGAGATTTTCTCCGGCGTCCCGAGTGGTTCCGGGTCCTCGACCTGGGGGTGATCGCGATATCGGGACTTCTTCTCGGAGCGGTTTCCGCCTATTTCAAGGCCATCACCATGGCCGTCCTTCTAACGGTCGCCATTGCGGGCTATATATCGTTCGATTACTACATATTTGCCAAAATGGGCCTGTGGATCAATTCCGTCTATTCCGTGCTGAACCTGGTATTCGTTTTTACCGGGATCGTCATTTACCGTTTTGCGTTCGAGGAACGCGAGAAACGGTTCATCAAAAGCGCCTTTGGCCAATATCTGGCCCCCGCCGTGGTCGAGCAGGTGGTCAATGACCCTTCCCTCCTCAAGCTGGGCGGCGAACGCAAAATCCTGACCGCGTTTTTTTCCGACATCGCCGGGTTCTCCTCGATTTCGGAGAAGCTGTCCCCCGAGGCGTTGGTGGATTTGCTGAACGTCTATTTGACCGAGATGACGGACATCATATTGAAGTACGAGGGCACCGTGGACAAGTTCGTCGGCGACGCGATCGTCGCGTTCTTCGGGGCGCCCATACCCTGCGAGGACCATGCCCGGCGGGCCTGCCTGGCGTCCATGGAAATGCAGGCCAGGCTCGGCGTCCTCCGCGAGCGCTGGAAGAGCGAGGGCAAGCCGGAGATTTTCGCGCGCGTGGGGTTGAATACGGGCCCCATGATCATCGGCAACATGGGCTCCAAAACCCGGATGGACTATACGATCATGGGCGACGCGGTCAACCTCGCCTCGCGGCTGGAAGGGGTGAACAAACAGTATGGGACCTATATCATGATCAGCGAATTCACTTACGAACAGGCCAGGGACTTCATAGATGCCCGGGAACTGGATTGGATACGGGTGGTCGGCAAGAACGAGCCGATCAAGATATACGAGGTCCTGGGGGGGAAAGGAGAAATCGCCGGTC
Organism: Nitrospinota bacterium; assembly: GCA_016207065.1. Classification (GTDB taxonomy): domain Bacteria; phylum Nitrospinota; class Nitrospinia; order Nitrospinales; family JACRGP01; genus JACRGP01. The sequence continues at coordinate 2,067 of JACQQK010000155.1, read as the reverse complement.
CCATGCGCAATGCCCTGCCGATTTTCGACAAGGGTTTACAGCATTACAGGAGGATGGAGTGGGACTCTGCCATGGCCTGTTTCGGAAAGGTTTTGGAAATTCGCGAAACAGACGGTCCCGCGTCGGCCTTTTCGCGACGCTGTATGTTGTTCAAAAAGGACCCGCCTCCAGACGGCTGGGGCGGCATTTTTTCCATGACCTCCAAATAATCCAAGTAAATGGAAATTGCGGCAGGAGCGGGTTGACGCGATCATGTCACGTATCGCACTTTTCGTTTTGGCCGGCGGGTTTTGTAAAAGCAGTTGATTTTGGAAGATAAAAGAGGTTAAATAGCCCTTTCCCGCCACCACCCAATAGCCGGCGTAGCTCAGCGGTAGAGCAACTGATTCGTAATCAGTAGGTCGGCGGTTCAATCCCGCCCGCCGGCTTTATTAGTTTTGCCAGAAGTATGGCACGCCGTTTCTTCTCTTCCTCCAGAAAATGGCCGGACGACTTTACGGATTTCCCTTCATGCTGAATGACATTCTGGTTTACATGACGCATCCGCACGTCGGGGCGTGGAATTTCGCTCCCCGTCATCTCGTCCGGCTTCAAGCGGCCCTCCCCCGCGCGAAAATTTCCGTGTGTTACAACTCCAGGGAGTTTCTCGACCGTCTCCCGGAGGCCGGCGCCGCGATCGTCTGGCATTTCAAGAAGGCGTGGCTGGAGTCGGCCCCGGATTTGAGACTGATCGCCACGCCCGCGGCGGGGACGGAGTGGATCGAGCCGGAGCCGTCGGAGCGCTTGCGGATTTCCTTCGGCGGGTTTCACGGCTCCATGATCGCCGAGAGCGTGGCCGGGGCGGCGTTCTATTTCTGCAAGGCGTTCAAATTGTCGGCGGACATGCAGGGCCAACGCAAATGGGCGCGAATAAAAATTTCCGAAAAGCTATTCTCGCTGTATCGCAAGCAGGCGACGATCCTGGGGTTCGGGAAAATCGGGCGGGAGATCGGGCGGGTCTTGAAACCATTCGGGTGCCGGATCGTCGGGGTCAAACGGACGCCGTGCCCTCAGCCGCCCTATTTCGGCGAGGGCGACCGGGTGGCGGCGGTCGAGTCGTTGCCGGAGATTTTAAAAACGACGGACCATCTGATTTTTGTCCTGCCGGGAGGGCCGGAGACTTCCGGGATGTTCACCCGCGAGCATTTTCGCATGCTACCCCCGCACTGCATCGTCTATAATGTGGGGCGCGGCAACGTATACAGGGAAGCGGACTTGGTCGAGGCCCTGCAAGACGGCGCGATCGCCGCGGCCTATCTGGACGTTTTCGAAACCGAGCCGCTTCCGGAGGGTTCGCCGCTCTGGGGGATGGACAACGTCCTGATACAGCCGCATCTCTCCGCGGCTTCTCCGCAATATCTGGACCTGTTTATCGAGGAACTGATCGGGAAATGGGAAAGCTTGAACAAATCCGCGGAGTAACCAGGATATTGCTTGAGCGGATTCCCATGACGGCGCGTTTGCGATTGGGGAACGCGGTGGCTTGCCTGTCTCTTGAAGCGCTTTTGTTCTATCCCCCCTTGCAAAGGGGGGTAGGGGGATTTGAAGTTTTGTTCGCGATCATGGCATGAATCCCCCCGGCCCCCTTTACAAGGGGGAGCGATTCCATCCGCTTGTTCATGCGATATCTGGATTAACTCAAGGACACGATTTATGGATTTTGGCGAAATTTACCTGAAATTTTTCATTGCGGTGGCCAGTCTGATCGCTTTGTATTTCCTCGTGGGCAGGGATGGGCCGAAAGACCCCGGCGCAGGGGAATAACGGTTACAGCGGCGGCCGTTTGAGGTGGTAGTCGGTGTCGAGCTGGAAGCGGTGGCCGACGTTGAGGACCGTCTCCTCGTCGAAGTGCCGTCCGATGAGTTGCGCGCCGATGGGCAGTCCGCCTTGCGTGAAGCCGCAGGGGATGGACATGGCGGGCAGGCCCGCCAGGTTGATCGATATCGTGTAGATGTCGGACAGGTACATTTGCAGGGGGTCGTCCAGCTTCTCCTTCAGCTTGAACGGCGCGATGGGCGAGTTGGGCGC
>JACQQK010000157.1 GCA_016207065.1 Nitrospinota bacterium | reverse complement strand
CATGCGCGCCGTGCGCCCGATGCGGTGGACGTAGTCCTCGGGGTCCTGCGGCAGGTCGTAGTTGATGACGTGCGTGATGTTGTCGACGTGGATGCCCCGCGAGGCGACGTCGGTGGCGATCAAAACGTCGATCTCGCCGTTGGCGAACTGTTCCAGCACGCGGATGCGCTTTCTCTGGTGGACGTCGCCGCTGATCTGTCCGGCCTTGAGCCCGTGGTGGAGGAGCCGGGCCTCCAGGTCCTCGGCGCCCGCCTTGGTGTTGGAGAAGACCAGGAACCTCCCGCCCTTGTCCTGCTCCAGCAACCACAGTAGCAGGTTGAACTTTTCGTGGGAACCGACGTGGTAAAGAATTTGCTGGACCTCGTCGACGGTGATTTTCTCCGGCTCGACGGCGACCTTCTCCGGGTTGTTCATGTGTTCGTAACAAAGCTCCATCACCCGGAAATTGAGGGTGGCGGAAAACAGCATGGACAAGCGTTTGTTGTAGGGCGACGTGTTGCGGAGAATGTAGCGCAGGTCGGAAATGAACCCCATGTCGAACATGCGGTCGGCCTCGTCGATCACCAGGACTTCCACCGATTTGAGGCTGAAGAACTTCTGCTTGTAGTAGTCGATCAACCGGCCGGGGGTGACGATGAGCACGTCCGCCCCGCTCTTGATGCTGTTCCGTTGTTTTTCGTAATCCACGCCCCCGTAGACGCAGACGATCCTCAGCCCGCAATGCCCTCCCAGGACCAGCGCGTCCTTCTCGATCTGCAAGGCCAGTTCGCGGGTGGGCGCGATGACCAGGGCGCGCGGGGCCACCCAGGCGCCGGGTTTCCTCTCGTCGGGTTTCTTTTTGACCAGGTGATGGAAGAGGGTGATTAAAAAAGCGGCGGTCTTCCCGGTCCCGGTCTGGGCTTGCCCGGCCACGTCTTTTCCGGCCAGGGTTATGGGCAGGGTCTTGCCTTGAATCGGAGTGCAATGTTCAAAGCCCGCGTCTACGATGCCTTTTAAGACCGGTTCCGCGATAGGGAAAGAATCAAATGTCTGTTTTGTCAAAGGGGGCTCCGATCAGTGGCCAAACGGCGGGTATGTTTTTGGCTGACAATATTAGTGGTGGAATGCGTTCTGGGGAGGTTTTTCAAATCCGGATCTTCTAGAAAATCCTCATCTTGGCTTGCATTATAGTTTTCCGGCCCCGACTTTGCAACCCTTTATCGCATTTTCCTTGACATCGATATCCGATAATGTTTCAATACGCCCTCGTCAAATCAACGATCAAGAGCGCATCCGGACCCTCGCCAAACAAGCTTTTCTCCGCTCGCCTGAATTGAAAAATCATTGGCTTTCCTCGCAGAAAAACAGGCGCCGGCTAAAATCGACCGTTGTCCCGACGCATTGAGGACGGGACTTTGGCGGGAGGGGCGTTTTATCGCTGGATCGAGGATTCGGTTTTTACAACCCTTTTAGAATAAAAGGTTTCGCGTGATAAAACACGACGTGGTCATCGTAGGGGCGGGTTTGGCGGGCATGCGGGCGGCCTTGGAGGTATGCAAGGACCTGGACGTCGGCATCCTCAGCAAGGTGTACCCGTCGCGCTCCCATTCCGGGGCGGCCCAGGGCGGTATCGCGGCGTCCCTCGGCAATGTGGAGAAGGACAGCTGGGAAGAGCACATGTTCGATACCGTCAAGGGCGGGGACTTCCTCAACGACCAGGACGCCGTGGAGGAATACGTGAAAGCCGCTTCCCGGGTGATCTACGAACTGGAGCACATGGGATGCACGTTCAGCCGGACGCTCGACGGCCGGATCGCCCAGCGGAGTTTCGGCGGCCATTCCAAGCCCAGGGCCTGTTTCTCCGCCGACCGCACCGGGCACGCCATCCTGCACGCCCTGCACGAACAACTCCTCAAAAACGCCAAAGCGATAAAGATCTATTCCGAATGGTACATGCATTCCCTCATCGTCGACGACGGCCGTTGCAACGGCATCGTGGTGAGCGATTTGCGGACCGGCGCCGTCGAGGTCATGCACGCCAAGGCCGTCATCTTCTGCACCGGCGGTTATGGGAGGGTCTTTAAAATCACGTCCAACGCCTTCGCCAGCACGGCCGACGGGGTGATCGCCGCCCTGCACGCGGGCGTCCCGCTGGAGGACGCGGAATTCGTCCAGTTTCATCCGTCCGGGCTCTGGCGCCAGGGGATCCTGTTCTCCGAGGCGGCGCGGGGAGAGGGCGGGTTCCTCCTCAACGGTAAAGGCGAGCGGTTCATGGAACGCTACGCCTCGGCGCGCATGGAGCTGGCCCCGCGCGACATCGTTGCCCGCGCCGAGCAGAGCGAGATCGACGCCGGCCGGGGCGTCAACGGACAGGACTACATCCACCTCGATTTGCGCCATCTCGGCGAGAAGAAGATCATGGAGCGCCTGCCGCAGATCCGGCAGTTGGGGATCGATTTCATCGGCGTGGACTGCGCCAGGGCCCCTCTGCCCATCCAGCCCACGGCCCACTATTCCATGGGCGGCATCCCCACGGACATGCACGGCCAGACGATTGTCGACGACCGCGGGACCCCGCTCAAGGGGTTTTACGCCGCCGGGGAATGCGCCTGCGTTTCCGTGCACGGCGCCAACCGGCTGGGGACCAACTCGTTGCTGGAGGCCGTGGTCTTCGGAGAGCGCGCCGGAAAGTCTGCCTTGGAATATGCAAGAAATGCGGGATTCGGGACGGTCAACGAGGCCCGGGAAAAAACCAGGGTCCTTAAGACGTTCGAGGAGATTTTTCAGCGCGACGGGAGCGAAAGCTACAACAAAATCCGCGATGAAATGAAGGAAATCATGATGTCCCATTGCGGCGTGTTCCGCGATGAGGGACGCCTGAAAACCTGCGTCTCCGCGGTCAAGGAGTTGCGGGCAAGGTACCGGAAAGGCAAGGTTACGGACAAAGGGAAATTGTTTAATACCGAGCTTTATGAAATCATCGAGTTGGGCAACATGCTGGAAATGGCGGAAATCATCGCCGTCGCGGCCCTGGCCCGCAGGGAAAGCCGGGGCGGACACGCGCGGACCGATTTCCCGAAACGCGACGACGAACATTTCCTGCAACATTCCCTCGTTTATGACAAGGGCGGGGAGTTGGAAATAAAATACAAACCCGTGACCATTACCCGGCACATACCCGCCGATAGAACCTACTGAACGATGGCCATTTTTAAAGTCAAACGCTACAATCCGGAAAAAAAGGCGGAGCCTTATTACCAGGAGTTCAAGCTCGACATCCCGCCCGGCGCCACGCTTCTGGATTGCCTCAACCTGATCAAGTGGACCCAGGACGGCAGTTTGACCTACCGCATGTCCTGCCGGAGCGCGATCTGCGGCTCGTGCGCGATCAAGGCCAACGGCCATGCCGTCCTCGCCTGCCAGCGCCAGGCGGCACACCTCCTACGGGACGGCGCCATCCGCATAGAACCTCTGGGGAACATGAAGCCGATCAAGGATCTGGCCGCGGATTTCAAACCGTTCTGGGACAAGATCGACAAGGTCAAACCCTATCTCCAACCCAAGGACCCCGAACCGCCCAAGGACAGGGAGCGGTTGCAGTCCCCGGAACAGTTCAAGGT
>JACQQK010000002.1 GCA_016207065.1 Nitrospinota bacterium | reverse complement strand
TTTTTCTTCCTCAGGCTCTTCAGGGCGAGGCACAGGGCCACGAACGCGCCGGTGATGGAGGCGCACCGGGTTCCGCCGTCGGCCTGGATCACGTCGCAGTCGATCCAGACGGTACGCGCGCCCAGTTTTTCCAGGTCGATCACCGAGCGGATGGAGCGGCCGACCAGTCTCTGGATTTCCTGCGTCCGGCCCGACAGTTTGCCCTTGGAGGCCTCGCGCGCGGTGCGCGTGTGGGTGGCGGCGGGGAGCATCGAATATTCGGCGGTGATCCAGCCGCTCTGCTTGTCGCGCAGGAAGCTGGGGACTTTTTCCTCCACCGTGGCCGCGCAGATCACCTTGGTATTGCCCATCTCGATGAGGACGGACCCCTCGGGATGGTTGATGAAGTTTTTCGTTATTTTGACTTTCCGCATTTCGTCGTGCGCTCTGCCGTTGGGTCTTGGCATGGGTGTCTCCAAGTAAATACCGGTATCGGTTGGGATTTATGATTAGTGACTGGCTAAAATACCATAAAATCGCCATAGATCAATCATTAGCCTGAAAATTGCGTCAAGGACCGTCCGGCGAAAAGTTCCCTGGGTAAATCCGTCGCGCGCGCCGGATTGTCCAATCGTGTTGTAACTGTTTATAAATTAAGATAGTATAGCAATCGTCGAGGCCGCGTTGCCGCGGGTTCGGCGAGAGCCGAAAACAACGAAGGGCGTCATGGATTCTTATTTCGAACAAGGGGTTAAGTTGACGGGCACGTTTCGCGTCAAGGGGGTTGTCCACTTCGACGGCGAGTTCCAGGGAGAGCTTTTCTCGGAGGACCATTTCATTGTCGGGAAGGCGGGCAAGCTGGTCGGGGACGTCCGCACGTTCGAAATCTCCAACATGGGAAGCATCCAGGGGAACATCGTCGCGGAAAACAAGGTTTCCTTGTTGAGCGAAAGCCGTCTGGTCGGGGACATCACGGCGCACCACCTGGTGATCGAGGAGGGGGCCAACTTCGAGGGCCGTTGCAAGATGGTCGATTCCTCTCCCAAGGCCCGCAAGACGCAGACGGAGAAGCCGGCCAAACCGGCTGAAAAAGTCGAGGCATCGGCCGGTCCGGCGCCGGGAAAACGCGGCAAAAAGGTCGCCGTGTTTGCGGGAGCCGCGGTTTTGGTTGCGGGTCTGGGACTTTTATATCCGGCGTTTTTCACCGACAAGGTTGACACGCTCATCCAAAGGGGGAACGGTTACCTGGCGCAGAAAAAATATTCCGAAGCGGAGGCGGAGTTTTCGAAAGCCCTGCAGTTATCCAAGTCCAGTCCGGAAGCGTACGCCGGTTTGGGGGAGGCCTACCTGAACAAGAGTATGTTCGCCGAGGCCGTGACTCAATTCAAACGGGCCGTCGAGTTGAAGCCCGCGCAAAGTTCGTACCGGATCAAACTGGCCGATGCCTATGCCGGGAAAGGCCAGATTTCGGAAGCGGAGCAAACGTATAAAAAATCCGTGGAAATCGACCCTAAAAACGACGAGGGATATTATGGCCTCGCGACGCTCTATATCGCCGGCAATAACCATGAAAAAGCGATGACGAGCCTGGAAAAGGCGATCGGCTTGAATTCCAAGTCATACAAATATCGCAGGACGTTGGGCCAGTTGTTCGCGGAGAAGGGCGATCTGGACCGCGCCCAAAAGGAGATCCGGGAGGCCCTCGATTTGAAGAAGGACGACCCCAACCTGCATTTTTCCATGGGCGAGTTGCTTTTTAAAATCGGCAAGGAAGACGAGGGGGTCAAGGAGTTCAAGACCGCGATCGAGCTTTTCCCGCAGAATTTCCAGGCCCAGGTCCGTCTGGCCGATTGGTATTTCCAGAAGGGGTTGCTGGACGAATCGTTGAAATCCTACAAGGCGGCGGAGACCCTGCAACCGCAGAACCCCGAAGTGCAACTTCGCCTGGGCATCCTCTACTCCGACACCAAGCAACTCCAGAAAGCGAAGGCGGCCTTCCAAAAGGTGGTCAAGCTGAACCCGCAGGACGGCGACAGTTATTTCCGGCTGGGCAAGATCCTGATGGCGGAAAAAAAGTACAAGGAGGCGCAGGAGGCTTTTCAAAGCGCCGTTTCCTTGGACCCCCAAAGTCACGAGATCCATTACGAACTCGGAAACGCTCTTTTGGAGGACGGCCAGGCGGACCTTGCCGTCAAGTCGCTCAAGGACGCCTCGGCCATGGAGCCGAAAAACACGCGTTATCTGATGGCCCTCGGCAAGGCCTATGTGCAGAAGAAGGACCTCGACGTGGCCATCGAGACCTTGCAATCGGCCCTCGCCGTCGAACCGGAAAGCAAGGACCTGTCCTTTGAGTTGTGCAACGCGTACAGCAAGAAGGGCTATTTCTCCATTGCCATCAACCACTGCAAGAAGGTCCTGGCCCTCGACGGCGCCGATTATGAAGCGATGAACCGGCTCGCCTGGCTCCATGCGAAAAAGAAGACCAATCTGGAGCAGGGGCTGAGCTTGTCGTTGAAGACCGTCGAAGCCTTTCCCAACCGGGCGGAGTTCATCGACACTCTCTCGGAAATTTATTTTGTCCGCGGGGAAACGGACAAGGCGTTGGAGAACATCAAACGGGCCATCGACCTGAACCCCGAGGACAACTACTACAAACAGCAGTTGTGGCGGTTCAAGAATACCAAGCCTTGACGGTTTCCCGGTTTTCCGCTTTCCCCTCTAGCGCCCGGATAGGGTATGAGTAAAATTAATAGGGAGAGCCTTGGCTCTTATAGAGACCCCTCATCATGGCTTTCTCCCGCAAGGGGAGAAGGTATATTTTGTCGCCCTCTCCCTTGACGGGAGAGGGCGGGGTGAGGGTGAATCTGGGCTCCCTCCAACCGCAACGCCATGAAAATCGCGCAATGTCCGGGCTAAATACCCGCCGTATCCCCCTCCCTTGCGCATCGATTTCAATCCCCTTCGGGTCCGGATTGCAATAGCTTCAACGATTTGTTGAGTTCCGCGTGATTTCCGAAGAGGATCAGTATGTCGCCGTCCTGAAAAAGGAAATCGGGCGCGGGCCGGGGGTGCGCCTTGCGGGCGCGCACGACGGCGATCAGCATGACGCCCGTCCGCGCGCTTAGCTCGATTTCCCCGAGGGTCTTGCCGTTGGCCCACGAATCGTCCAGGATGACGAAGGACTCGGTGAGGCTGGCGGTCAGGAACGCGGAAAATTTTCCCATGCTCTGGGCGGAGAGGGAGATGCCCCGGAACATCGCGTATCCCTCCAGTCTCACCAGTTCGATCTGCTGTTCGATGACGTTGTTGGGGATTCGATACTCCTTCAGCGCGCGCGAGAACACCTCGATGGACGTCTCGAACTCTTCCGGGATGACCTCGCTGGCCCCGTTGGACTTCAACTCCTCCACCTGCGAGGCGTAGCGCGTCCTCACCATGATGTAAAGGTCCGGGTTCAATTGGCGCGCCAGTTTGACGCCCTGGCGGGTGGAGGCGTAATCCGATATGGAGAACACCATCATGCGCGCCGTCGCGATCCCCGCCCGTCTCAGGATGTCGCGGTGGGTCGCGTCTCCGTACAGGGCGGGGATGCGCTCGGCGATGGCCCTTTTGATCCGCTCTCCGTCGAGGTCCAGCGCGATGAAGGGAATATGGGTCTCCTTGAGGACCCGCGCCAGATGCCGCCCGCCCAGCCCATAACCCGCGATGATCACATGGTCCGAAAGGGCCTTCTTTTCTTCCTCGCCTTCCTCCGGGGAGGGGACCGCCATCCGCGACGACAGTCTCTCCGATATCTGGGTCGAAAACTGGATGAACAACGGCGATGCCAGCATGGTGAGGATGGAGACGATCAGGAACGACTGATATTCGCTTGGGGCGAACAGGCCCAACGTCCTCGCCGTATCCGCGATCAACAGCGAAAACTCTCCGACTTGGGCCAGGCGAATGCCCACGATCAGGGAAATGCGCGGTGGGTTTTTCATCGCCAGGGACGCCAGGGAGGCCAGGGCGGTTTTGGAAACGACGATGGCCAGCGTCAACCCCAGGTAGAGCCAGGGCGACCCTAAAAACACGCGGACATCGAGGAGCATCCCCACCGATATGAAAAAGACGCTGACGAAATAGTCCCTCAGGGGGAGGATGTCGAGGATGATTTGATGGTTGTATTCGGACTCGGAAATGATCAGCCCGGCGATGAAGGCCCCCATGGCCAGCGACAGGCCCAGGGCCTGGGAAACCCAGCCGGTCCCCATTATGATCAAAATGACGAAGAGCGTGAGATGCTCCTTGTTTTTCGTCTTGGCGATCTGGACGAGCGCGCGCGGAACCAGCAACCGGGAAACGAGGAATATGAAGGCCAGCGCGAACGCCGATTTCAGCAACGCCAGAGCGATGTCCAGCCAGGTCGAATGCACGGTCTGCGCCAGCAAGGGGATGACGAGCATCATGGGGATCACGCTGATGTCCTGCAGTAACAGAATTCCTATGCTCAACCGGCCGTGCAGGGTGTCGATTTCCCCCCGGTCGGCGATCATCTTCAGGACGATGGCCGTACTGCTGAGG
>JACQQK010000160.1 GCA_016207065.1 Nitrospinota bacterium | reverse complement strand
GGGGAGGGTGGGCCGGCTGTTCACCCCCACCGGACCTCCCCCATCAAGGGGGAGGGAAGTTATGTGAAATTTCATTTTGTTAGACGCTCTAATGATCGAAATTCCGGATTTATCGCCCTGTAATGGTTATTGAGAAGAAAGAAATTTCATTCTTTTTCAGATGTGCGGCTGTGGCGTTTTTCGCTGTAGCGCCGTTCTTTTTCATGGGATCCGGTTTGGCCCTGGCTCAAGAAAGCGATAATGGCATGGTCTTGATCCCCGCCGGGGAGTTCTGGATGGGAAGTCCCGATGGAGCGGGGCAGAAGGACGAGAACCCGCGTCACAAAGTCTATCTGGATGCGTATTATATCGACCGGCTTGAAACGACGGGCAAGGATTTCGAGGAATACCTGGCCGCCAATCCCGATCAACATCCCACGATCACGGGTTGGGACGGGCGCCACGTTGTCCCCGATATGGCCCGGCGCCCGGTCTTTGGGCTGACTTGGATGCGTTGTCGCGATTACTGTTCCTGGCGAGGAAAAAGGCTTCCGACGGAGGCGGAATGGGAGCGGGCGGCGGCCGGTCCCAACAACCGTCCGTATCCCTGGGGAAACGAGCCGCCCGGTCCCGAACGCGCCAATTTCGGGAAATGTTGTTTTGTCATGGCGGGCAGGATTTTCGCCGAAGTGGGAAGCTTGACAGCGGGCAAGACCCCGGAGGAGGGGGTTTACGATCTGGCCGGGAACGCCGCCGAATGGGTCTTTGACTGGTACGAAAAGGATTATTACCGGCGGTCCGAGTACGAAAATCCCAGGGGGCCGGAAAAGGGGAAGTACCACGTCATCCGCGGAGGGGCCTGGAACAGCGACGCCAATTACATGCGTTCCGCCGACCGTTATGGATACGACGACGCCCACGATTTTTACGGGGTCGGATGCCGTTGCGCCAAGTCCGTCTCCGGCGAGGCGAAGTAGCGGTCCGTTTTCAATTTTGTAATCTTTCCGAAAGAAGCGCATGGGAAATTTGGACAACTTGATCGATACCAAGGTCAGGGAGAAGATGACCTCCCTGTTGCAGGAAAACTCCGTCCGGATCATCAAGGTCAATCTGCGTTTTACCACCGGCAATAAAAAGAACACCCTCGAACGCTTTGAGGCGATATACGATTCGCATGAAAAAGCCCTGCGGGCCATCCCCAGGGACCTGTTGAGCGTCGAAAGAGCGGCGCGCATCAAATACCGGGCGTCGATGGACGAAGACCGCCGGATCAAAGTGATGTTCCAGATACGTTCGGAGGCGGAATTGCTCCTCTCCCGGTTGACCAAGGAGTTCCGGGGCGAATACGAGAAATTCGGACGCTTGGACAAATTCGACCAAAGGACCGCCGCCAACCGGGTTTGGATACAGGAAGCCGCCGAAAGAGAGACCCTGAAACTCATGGAGACGTTAAAGACGGAGCTTGAAAAGGGCAGGCTCCCGCCGGGAGAACTCAGCAGGATGTACGATCTTGAAGAGCCGAGCTTGGTCGACATGCAACTCATCGATCCCTTGCAGGACATCAATCTGTATTTGGACGAATTGAGCCAAGGCGAGGTTTTTCGACCGGTCGCCGAAGGGATCCAGGAGGCGATCCGGATTTGCGTGGCGGTCTTGAATAAACTGGAGCGCGGCGAAGGCGCTTCATTCGTCACCCCGGAGGCAAGGAAGGAAAGCCGGGTGCAAATCGTCAAGGCCTCGTTGCGCATCAAGGACCTGGCCTTGAACGTCAAGTCCCTGTTGGAACAATTGCGACAGTCTCCGGAAAGCCGGAATTTGGAAATGACCGGCAGGATATGGGAGCGGATCCGGGAAATCTTCAAGGGGCAAATCGATGGCGATGTCGTCCTGTCCAAAGTTCAGCCGGTTTACGATATCTTGAAAGTCGAAACCCGATGACGGCCCTCATGTCGCCTCCATGGCCAACAGGAGCAAAAACGCGGGCCGCGATTTTATCGGTCGTCATGCTTCTTTGGGGACCGGGTTGCACGTTGTTCAATATCAACCTGGGACCGCGGTTGGCCCCTTTTCAGGAGACCGTGATTTCGGGCGAGGGGCCGAACAAGGTTTTGCTGTTGGATATCGACGGAGTGATCGGCGACGGCAAGAAGCGAGCTATCGCGGGCATTCCCGCGGAACTGGGGATGGTCGAGAAAATCAGGGAAATGCTCTTGCGCGCCGAAAAGGACGAGGAGCTTAAAGCGATCTGGTTGAGGATCAACAGTCCCGGCGGCACGGTCACCTCCAGCGACATGATCTATCACGATTTGAAGGTTTTCAAGAACAAGAAGAAAGCGCGGGTCTACGTTTCGTTCATGGACCTCGCCGCCTCCGGCGGATACTATATCGCCATGGCGGGGGACAAGATCGTCGCCCACCCCACGTCCCTTACCGGGAGCATCGGCGTCATCGCCCTGAAAGTCAACCTGCAAGGGTTGTTGGAAAAAGTGGGGGTGGACTTCGAGGTCGTCAAGTCGGGCGACAAAAAGGATTTTCTCTCGCCCCTGCGTCCGTTCACCGAGGAGGAGCGAAAAATGTTCCAGGAGACGATCGATAATTTCCACCGCCGGTTTGTCGATGTCATCGCGGAAAACCGTCCGGGTTTGGACCGGGAAACCGTGCAAAAACTCGCCGACGGCCGGGTTTTTACCGCCCAGCAGGCTTTGGAGGCGAAGCTGGTCGACCGGATCGCGTACCTTGACGAAACGGCGGATTTTATAAAAAGCGACCTGGGCATCCCCAATGTGAAGGTCGTGGCCTATCAGCGGCCTGGCGATTACAAAACCAACCTCTACTCGTCGATGCCTCAAGCTCCGGCGATCAATCTGGTCAATATCGACCTGGATTTTCTCCCGCAAACCTCCGCCCCCTATTTCATGTATTTGTGGATGCCCTGAGGACGTCCTGTTGCAAACGCGGGGGCTGGGCGCCGCCCTTCCCATCGCTCCATCCGGCCTTTCTTAGAGCGTCTAACAAAATGAGATTGATGGTCCGACCCCCACAAATGCTTCCCTCCCTTGAGGGAGGGGGAGGGAATTATGGGGAATTTCATTTTGTTAGGCGTTCTTATTAAAAAAACATTTTTCGTTTAAAAATTTTTAGGGCTATCGCCGTCAGGATGGTCTGTTATATAATTATTTGTTTTTAATGCGAAAATCGATCATGACGACCGCGGAACAAAAATTGAATATCCTGATCGCCGAGGACGACGAGGACGACATCGTCCTCATCCGGGGATTGGTCCGCGAGGGCCTGCAGGATTTGGTGGGCAGGCTCGATTTTGTGGACAATTTCCGCGACGCCGTTTCCAAGATCGAAGGCGCACACTATCATCTTTGCCTGTTCGACTATCGCCTGGGCGAGTTGACCGGATTGGAGTTGATGCGGCTCTTGAGGGAAAAGAACATCTCGATTCCCGTGATCTTGATGACGGGTCACGGAGATCAGGAAGTCGCCGTCGAGGCCATGAAGTCGGGAGCCATCGATTACCTGCTCAAGTCCCATTTGAACGTCGAGTCCCTTTCGCAGTCCATACGTCACGCGAAAAAACTGCACGAGGAGGAAGAGTGCCGCAAACGCGCGGAAGAGACCCTGCGGAGGCAGGACCGGTTGCTTCAAGGCGTCGCCGAGGCTTCCAATCGATTGCTGACGGTCCATGACCATGGCGTAGCGGTCAACGAAGCCCTGGCGATATTGGGGGAGTCCGTCGATGTGGGCCGGGTGTATATATTCGAGCACCACGTTAGCCCGGAGCATGGGGGGAAAGCGGCGAGCCTGCGGTTTTCCTGGCGCCGGGATTCCGGGCCGGTGCAGATTCAAAACTTTCAAGACATCGGTTATGAAGACCTAGGAAAAGAGGAGTGGTATATCCTTTTGTCCTCCGGAAAACCGGCGAGCCAGGCGATGCAGGACCTGGCCCCGTCGGAGGGAAGACGTTTCAAGTCGCAGGACATCCGCTCCCTCTTGATGGTGCCCATCGTCATCGACGAGATTTATTGGGGGTTTGTCGGATTTGGCGATTGCCGGACCGAACGGCAATGGTCCATGAACGAGGAGTCCATTTTAAAAGCCGCGGCCGCGAGCCTCGGGGGGAAACTCAAAAGCGAACGGGACGCCAGGGCTTTCCGCTCCATCGTGGAAGGGACTTCGTCCCGGATGGGCGACGAGTTTTTCCGCTCCCTGGTCTTCAACCTGGCTTCCGCCCTGGGGGTCCGGTGCGCATACGTTTCGGAGTTCCTGGATTTCGCCGGGAACGAATGCCGCGTCATCGCCGGTTGGAACGGCGGTAACTTCGCTCCCGCTTTTCATTATTTCCCGGAGGACACGCCGTGCGAGGAGGTGATCGCCGGAATGGTCAGTTTTTATTCCGATAGTGTCCAGGACGCATTCCCCAAGGACGACTTCCTCGCGAGAATGAACATTAGAAGCTATGCCGGGGTCCCTTTTTTCGATTCGTCCTTGAAGACCATCGGCCTTTTGTCGGTCATGGACGACAAACCCATGATCGAAAAGCAACGGGCCCTTTCGATTTTGCGGATATTCGCTTCCCGCGCGGGCGCCGAGCTGGAACGCAAGCGGGCCGAGGAAATTATCAAAAACATGGCCTATTACGACGCTCTCACCGGCCTGCCCAACCGTATCCTGTTGAACGACCGGCTGAGCCTGGCCCTCGCCCACGCCCACCGGAATAAAAAAATGCTGGCGGTGATGTACCTCGATTTCGACCGTTTCAAGGTGATCAACGATACGTTGGGGCACGCCATCGGGGACCTGTTACTGCAGGAAGTCGCCCGCCGGCTGAGGGCGTGTCTCCGCGAAGGAGATACCGTCGCCCGCCTGGGGGGCGACGAGTTCATCATTTTACAGCCGGAGATCAACAGCGAGGGCGACGCGACCAAGCTGGGCCTGAAGCTTTTGGACATGGTGCGCGTCCCCATGGTCCTGGAGGGGAACGAATTGAACATCACGTTGAGCGTCGGCGCCGCCATTTACCCGATCCATGGGGAGAGCGCCAAGGCGTTGTTGAAGAACGCCGATGCCGCCTTGTATCTGGCGAAGAGCCGCGGAAGGGACACGTTCCAGTTCTTCAGCCAGGCCGCCTCCGGAAACATGGCCAACTCGCCGTGAGCCGACGGTCCGCTTTTCATCCTTGGGGTGGTAACAAAATGAACCGATCGTCCGGACATGCAAAACCTACCCTCCCTTGAGGGAGGGGGCTGGGGGAGGGTGACCAGCGTGAACGCTGGATCCGATACCGCCTCAGACTGACGCCGAGGGCGGCCGGCGTGACGCCGGATTCAGTACCGCCCCGGCGCAAGCGCGGGGCGGTATTGCCCACCGGGGGCGTCCCCGGTGTCATCGCCGCGTCGCCTCCGCTCCGGGCGTTGCCCAGCTTTTCACCCCCACCTGCCCTCCCCCTTCAAGGGGGAGGGAATTATGGGGAATTTCATTTTATCAGGCGCTCTTGGTGTAAGTCGACCAGCCCGGTCTTCGCCGATATGACAGCAAGAAAAATCATCCATGGAAGCTCCGTCAAGGCCACGCTCGTTTCCTTGAACGTCGGTTTGCCCGTCGATATCGTATACGACGGTTCCAAAACCATGCGCTCGGGCATCCTGAAAAAACCGTCCGCGGGCAAAGTCTATCTGCGCGAATGGGGATTCGATGGCGACGGTAGCGCCGACCTCGTCCACCACCGGGGGGCGGACAAGGCCGTATGCGCCTACTGCCATGAGCGCTACCCTTATTGGGAAAAGGAATTGTCCCGCCCGCTGTCCCCCGGAGCGTTTGGCGAAAATTTAACGGTCTCCGGCCTGACCGAAAAAACGGCGTTTATTGGCGACATCTATCGTTTGGGGGAGGCCGAGATCCAATGTTCCCAGCCCCGTCAGCCTTGCCACAAGCTGAGCCGGTTCCTTGGGGTCCAGGAGATGGCCTGCATGGTGCGGAAAACCGGGTTCAGCGGATTTTATTTCCGGGTGTTGAAGCCGGGTTGGGTCGAGGTTGGCGACGAACTGGCGCTTGTGAAAAAGGGCTCGCGGAAATTCTCCATCGATGACGCCAACAATATCATGCATGGAGCGGACAAAATGAACTTCGCGCGCCTCCGGAAAATCGTCGAGCTGAAATTTCTCTCGCAAAGCTGGCGGGAAACTTTTGGCAAGCGCCTGTTCAACCGGGCCCCGGAAAGCGTAGAAAAACGGTTGCGCGGCCCCGATTGAACGTCATGGACCGCCCGGACCCGTCAGGGGAGGGAAGCCTTCCCATCGCAACGTGGATTTCGATTTTCAAGGAACACGTCGTCCCCGATGACGCCGGGGAAGACGTCGTCCGCGCTTTAATCCTCCATCTCGCCGACCTCGGTTTGTTCTTTCCAACCGGAGAAGACGCCTGGGGCGTTTCCGGGGTCGATACGACGCAAAGTCCCGCCGGAATCGGCGAAGTCCTCGCCGGGCGGATCGAGTCCCTGGGCCGTTCCGAACAAGGCCGTTTCTTGCCGTATTTTCTCGGACCGCGGGCGGGAGGCGCTTTACCCGGAATCCCCGGCGCTACGGATACTCCGCAACCGCCGGTTTCCCCCGCCGCCGAACCGGGTCCCTTGGAGAAGACTGGACTGGGGGCCCGGAGAGTGTCGGACCTAAGCAACCTGCAGATCGTTAAAAAAGTGGGCAGACAGTTTCAGCCGTTTCTGGAAATGGAAAAAAAATTCCTCGAGACCGTCGTGGGCCGGTACGCCTCCAGGGAGGACGCCGGACGTTTGTTCAATTACATCCTTGCCCAAACGCAGGAAAAAGGAAAGTCCCGGCCATGGGAACAGTTGAGCAGGAGAAGGCACAAGTGAGAAAGTTAGGTCCGCGATGAGGGTCGAAAATCTCGTGGTGATCGGCTCCGGGCCGGGCGGTTATACCGCCGCTTTTCTGGCCGCCGACCTCGGCATGAAAACGACGTTGGTGGATGTGAACGCCCAACCCGGCGGCGTCTGCGTGCGCCAGGGATGCATCCCCTCGAAAGCCTTCCTGCACCTCGCCAAATTGATTTCGGAAACGCGCGAAGCCCGGGCGTGGGGGCTCGACTTTGGCGAGCCCAGGATCGATTTGGCCGCCATTCGCAACTGGAAAAACCAGATGGTCGGGCAGTTGACCAACGGGTTGTCCACCCTCTGCAAACAGCGCAAGATCAACCTGGTCTCCGGCCAGGCGGCGTTCAAGGACTCGCATACCCTGTCCATAAGAGGCGCCGCCGGGGAGTTACGGTTCGACCACGCCATCCTGGCCACGGGGTCAAGCCCCGCCATCCCCAGGGAGTTCGCCGAATGCCTAAGCCCGCGGATCATGGACTCCACATCGGCCCTGGAGATCGAGGAAATCCCCCGGCGCCTGCTGATCGTCGGCGGCGGCTACATCGGCCTGGAAATGGGTTCCGTTTACGCCGCGCTGGGAAGCCGGGTGACGGTCGTGGAGCTGTTGGACGGACTTCTGCCGGGAGTGGACCGCGACCTCGTCCGCCCTTTGCAAGCCCGCCTCAACAAGACGTTTGCGGGGATTTTCCTCAAGACCAAGGCGGTCTCCGTCGAGGATACCGGGCAGGGAGTCAAAGTCGTTTTCGACGGCGATATCGACCCCAGGGAGCAGGTTTTCGACCGCGTCCTGGTGGCCGTGGGCCGAAAGCCCAACACTCGCGGGATCGGTCTGGAGAACACCGAGGCGGTCGTGGACGAACGCGGTTTCGCGCGCGTCGACCGGCAAATGAAAACCGCCGACCCGGCCATATCCGCCATCGGCGACGTCGTGGGCGGCGCCATGCTGGCCCACAAGGCGTCCCATGAAGGCCGGGCCGCGGTGGAAGCGTTGAACGGACGGACGCCGGACCATGGTCCCGTCATTCCGGCGGTGGTGTTCACCGACCCGGAAATCGCATGGTGCGGCCTTACCGAAACGACAGCCAAAACGAACGGGACGGAAATCGGCGTCGCTAAATTCCCCTGGGGCGCGTCTGGAAGGGCCGTGACCCTGGGGCGGCCCGACGGCGCGACCAAGCTGATCGTCGATCCCCAAACCGAGCGTGTCCTGGGCGTGGGAATCGTTGGCGCCGGGGCAGGGGAGTTGATCGCCGAAGGCGTCCTCGCCGTGGCAATGGGAGCCAAGGTTGGCGATCTGGCGAACGCCGTCCATCCCCACCCGACGCTGTCCGAGACCCTCATGGAAACCGCCCAACTGTATTTCGGCACGGCCCCCAGCTTTTACAGGAAGAATCGCTAACCCGGATATTGCATGAGCGAATGACCCATGGCGGCGCTTCGGGTTTTGGGAACGGGGTTTGCCGGTCTCCTGGAGACGAAAAATACCCGGCGCAAAAAGCGCCTTTGTTTTGTCCCCCCTGGCAAAGGGGGATAGGGGGATTTGAAGCTTTCGCTCGCGGTCATGGCGTGAATCCCCCCGGCCCCCTTTACAAGGGGGAGAAATTTCAGTCCTTTCGTCATGCAATATCCGGGCTAACGGTTTTTTTGGCTTTAAACGTCGATGACGTCGTCGTCGCGGCGGGGGAAATGGCGGAAGGGGCGGGTCGGTTGCGGCGGGGTTTCCCAGCGGTCGGGGGGAACCGCGGTCCGCGGCCTGCGGAACAGGTTGAGCAGGAAGAGTCCCGCCCCGGCGATCAATACAGCGATGAAAAACGCGAAGGCAAAGAAAGCCAGCAGGACCAGTCCCAGCCCGATGGCAAAGCCGATCAATATCCTGGTTGTCAGGGAAAGCTCGACGCTCCGGCCGTTGACGGCGAATTGAAACATGGTCTGTTCGCGTTAAAGGGTTTTGTTAGCTGTCAGATTTTGCTACGATAAAACATGGCCGATATGCCTTTCATCATCATAACCTGTCCGGGTTGCGGTGTCAAAAACCGGCTCCGGAGTTACGATCGGGACCGCATTCCGGTATGCCCCAAGTGCAAAACGAAACTGGTGGCCCGGGATGAAAACGAGGCCCACGCCAAGTTTGGAAAAATGGTGGACAAGTTTTACGATCTGCCGGACATCGGTTTACGGTCGGACGAGCCCAAGTAGCATTAAAATCGGCAATAAATGATTTGTTTGCCGCTTGTTGCATGTTCCAAGGCTCCCGCCACGGGTTTTCTCCCGCCGGCAAGATATTGGCATGGAATTTGCGTTATAATGGGAAGTAACCGGACCATTGCCAAATCTTTGACGATAGATGGGATTGGAGGGGACATGAACCAGGACGAACCCGATACGCAAAGCGTGAATCGCGCGTTACAAGACAAGGGCGGAAGCGTCCTGCGCGAGTTTACCCGCGTCGTGAACGCCTTCAGCAAGGCGTTGGACCAGAAAGACCGTCAGCGGGAATCCATCAAGTATAAACTGGAGGACCTTTTCGGCCGGATCCAGAACGCCGCCCAAAAGCTCGAAACCGTCGTCAGGAACATCGAGATCTATCGGCAGAACAACGAAAAAATCGCCGTTGCCCTGGACAACCTCGCCGAGCGCGAGGAATTGATCGAGGAGCAGTTCGAGAAGCTGATGGCTACCCCGCGGTTCGAGAGGGACGAGGGCGCCGGGGAGGCGAACCGGCAAGGCGGGATGTCCTTGCGTGAGGACCTCGTCCGGAAAAGGAAACAATTTCTTGACGGTTTGGATGGGATCTTCCGGAAGCTGGAAGAGGAGTTGGCCGTTATTGAAGGGGTCCGCAAGGAAATGGAGCGGGCCCGCATGGAAATCGCCATCAAGAACGAGGAGTCCCTGGAAACGAAACTTTATCTGGAAAATCAAAGGACCCAACTCCTGCGGGAAGTCAAAACGCTACAAGAAGAACTCGACGGCTCCGTGAAACAGGAAACGGTTTTGATCCGGGAGTTCGACCGGCTCCTCAACGGGGCGGAAGCGCAGATCGAAATAGGACAGGAAGCGGACCGCGTTCTCCTGTCGGTCCTGGCCGAGTCCGAACCAGACGACCCGGCGCGGGCTCCGGCGAGGGATTCGGGGCCGATCCCCCTGGTCAGGGACGCCAAGAAGGGCGACCGCCAGCCGCGCGGGCAAAAGAAAGCGGCCTCCTGAAACCGGCGCTTAGGTTTTTATTGACTTGAATTTGTAAATTCTGCATAATCGGGAAAAAAACGAAGGGACAGGAAAGCCGTGCCTTTTCTGTCCCTTTATTCTTTTTGCCGGGCGCGTTTTGGCGTGCATTCCCTTCAATAGGGCGCGCGCCCGTCCATCGAGTTGAAAGAACACGGGTTGTCCGGCGTTTGCCGTACATAATGCCGCTTGTCCGGTAATCTTAATCGCAACGTGATTCAATTGAATTTCATTGGACATAGGAGATCCTAATGTCTACAAAACTGGCTATCAACGGATTCGGTAGGATTGGAAGAAACATTTTAAAGTCCATTCTCCAGGACAAGGAGTGCGCGGACATCGACGTGGTCGCCATCAACGACCTGACAGACGCCAAGACCCTTGCTCACCTGTTCAAGTACGATTCCATACAGGGCGTGAACCCCGCCAAGGTCGAACACACGGACCACGAATTGATCGTCGACGGCCGGCGGATCAAGATCTTCGCCATGCGCGATCCGGAAGCCCTGCCCTGGAAAGACCTGGGCGTGACGGTCGTGGTCGAATCGACGGGCATTTTCACCAAGCGCGACGGGGCGCAAAAGCATCTCAAGGCGGGGGCGCGCAAGGTGATCATCTCCGCTCCCGCGACGGACCCGGACGTGACCCTGGTGCTCGGGGTCAACGAGGGCATGTACGACCCCGGCAAGCACGACATCGTGTCCAACGCGTCCTGCACCACCAATTGCCTGGCCCCCGTCGCCAAGGTCATCAATGACAAAATAGGCATAAAACACGGTTTGATGACCACCATCCATTCCTACACCAACGACCAGCAGATCCTGGACCTGCCGCACAAGGACCTCAGGCGGGCGCGGGCCGCTTCCCTGTCCATGATCCCCACGACCACGGGCGCGGCC
>JACQQK010000020.1 GCA_016207065.1 Nitrospinota bacterium | reverse complement strand
TTCCATAACTTCCTCCCCCTTGAAGGGGGAGGTCAGGTGGGGGTGAAAAGCCAGCCCACCCTACCCCAGCCCCCTCCCTCAAGGGAGGGGAGTAATTTGAGGGTCGAGCCAAGGGGTTCATTTTGTTAGACGCTCTTATGATATCCGTATCGGACCCGGTATGGCAAACAATTCTTGTCTGTCCCCGGCGGGCCGTCTAGGAAGAGAGCGAAGGGGCCGCCAGGAACCGGATTATTTTTTCCAGCATGGTCCCGGTCACGAACTGCTGGACGTTCTGTTTGTCGGGATTGTCCTTGCCGTGAAACGAGGCGAAATCGGCCTTGAACCTTTCCCGGTCCGGGGCGCGGGAGAAATCGTACGCAGTCAGCAGGCGAACCCCCTTGTTGCCGCCGATCCCCTTCACGGAATGACAAAACAGGCAATTGTCCTTGAAGGCTTCCATGCCTTCCCGCAAGGCCGGGTTCCCTTGCCCGATTTCCCGCAGAGGGGCGTAATAATCCTCCAGGCGGACGAACCGCAACTCCCGGATATTGGCCGTCATGAACCGCTCTTGATAGGGCGCGCCGCTCCCGTCCGGCACGACGATCAACAGCGGGTTGAGCCAGCCGGGTTTTTTGAATCGCGGGAGGACCTCGATCCCCGTGGCCAGCCGGAGGTCGTACCGCTTGACGTCCTCCAGGGAAACTATGCCCTGATAATCGTCAAAACAGTTGAGCGCCAGGGCGTCCACTTCGCCCCCGGGATACAGCGTTTCGGCAAGCCGCGCCAGCGAAACGACCCGCAGGCGCGTATCCTGGTAATTCATGGCGCGGTCGAAATAGGAGCTTTCAACGGTTTGAACGCCAAAAGCCTCCAGTTCCTCCAACGTATAGGAATCCTTCGCGCCGGGAGGCGGTCCGGACCCCGGCCCCAAAATCCGGTAAACGCGCGAACTCTCCGGCGAAGAAGCCGCGATCAGAAAAACCAAAATCGACAGAATCCCCAGCGCCCGCGAAAAGCGCCGGCAAATCATTTGCCTCGCCATGAAAAACTCTTTATGATAAACCTGTATTGGAACTCAAATTCAATCCGCAACCTCGCCGCGGCTACGGGCGAACAAGCCCGCCCGTACCCCGCGACAATCGAATATATCATGGACAAAGCCTCCCTGGAGTTCAATAAAAAACCGGAGAAGATGGATTTCCGGGCCTATTCCATCTCCTGGAACATCACCAAAAGGTGCAACCTCAATTGCGCCCACTGCTATCTGGACGCGGATTTCCGCGGCGGGTTCCGCACCGACGAACTCTCCACGGAAGAATGCTTCCGGGTGATGGACCAGATCGCCGAAGTCAATCCCAACCCGTTTCTCATCCTCACCGGCGGGGAGCCGCTGTTGCGTCCCGACATTTACGACCTGGTCCGCTACGCCGCGGACAGGAAATTCATGGTCGTGCTGGGGACCAACGGGACCCTGATCAACAAGGCCAACGCCGACAAGCTCAAGGCCGCGGGGGCGCACGGGGTGGGCATCAGCATCGACTCGATGGACGCGGAAAAGCACAACCGGTTCCGCGGGGTAAGCCGGGCGTGGGAGAACTCCACGAAGGCGTTCGAAATACTCAACGAGGCGGGGCTCGATTTCCTCGTCCAGATGTCGGTGGCGGATTGGAACTACAAGGAAATCCCCGACGTGGTCGCGTTCGCCGAGAAAATGGGCGCGGTGGCGTTCAACCTCTATTTTCTCGTTTGCACCGGCAGGGGCCAGGGGAACACCGACATCTCCAACGCGGCTTACGAGGAAGCCCTCAAAACGCTCTACCGTTTGCAGATGGAATACAAGGGCCGGTTGATGATCAACTCCAAATGCGCCCCGCAGTATAAGAGAGTGGTCTACGAAAACGACCCCGACTCCGTCTACACGCGGACCTACTCCGGCGGATGCCCCGCGGCGACGCATTACAGCAGGATCTCGCCCGAGGGCAACCTCACCCCCTGCCCTTTCATCCAGGAGTCGGTAGGCAATTTGAAAGCCGCGTCTTTCAAGGACCTCTGGTTCAACGCCCCGCTGATGCGGGAACTGAGGGACCGGAAAAACCTTCAAGGCAAGTGCGGCACGTGCGAATTTTCCGCGATGTGTTCCGGTTGCCGGGCGCGCGCGTTCGCCGAAAGGGGATCGTACATGGCGGAGGACCCTTCCTGCGATTACCAGCCCGGGAAATACGGCGGCAAGGAAATCACGCTCAAAATCGAGGACACCCTGGGACTGGAAGTGGAACACAACCTGCCCTGGACGCCGGAGGCTTTGTCGCGACTGGAGCGCATCCCTTCCTTCGCGCGGGGGATGGTGGTCAAGGGCGTGGAGAAATTCGCCGAGGAACGCGGCCATGCCTTCGTCGACGAGGCCCTGATGAAACTGTCCCGCGAGGAAATGATCTCCAAACGCGGAGCCATGTTTCCCTTCCTGAAGAAATTCATCAATTCCGAAGCAGGATCCGGCGGTTCCCAATAGCGCCCCTTCCCAGGGAAACGCCAAAGAGTTGCGAAAATTGAAATTTTAAAGCATAATGGTCCCAACCTGAATCCGGGTCATCGAATAACGCTCCCAAGCAATGTTCTACCCGCCAAGACACTGAGCCTTTTCCAAGAAACGACATCCTGGTAAAAACAACCGAACGCCGGCGCCGTTGCGCGCGACGGGCATATACCAAATGGGCAACCGGGCCGGCCCGATAGCGGCCTGTATACTGGAGGACACGATCTTGTTGTACGGTTTGATATTCGCCATCGTTTGCGCCGCGATCGCCTTGGGCTACGGCGCCTTGTCGATCAAATGGATCATGGAACAACCCGCCGGGAACCCGCGCATGCGGCAAATCGCCGAGGCCATCCAGGAAGGGGCTTCCGCTTACCACAACCGGCAATACACCACCATCGGTTTCGTGGGGGCCGTATTGTTCGTCATGATTTTCCTGAGGCTGGGAATGGCCACCGCCTTCGGTTTCGCCATCGGCGCGATCTGTTCCGCGGCCGCCGGTTACATCGGCATGCATATCTCGGTGCGGGCCAACGTGCGCACCGCGGAAGCGGCGCGCCAGGGGCTCAACGCGGCCCTGCAAGTGGCTTTCCGGGCCGGGTCCATCACCGGCCTTCTGGTGGTGGGTCTGGGATTGATCGGCGTCGCCGGATATTACGGGATACTGCACACGCTGACCCCGGCCGGCCAGGCGGTGAACCTCGACCCGTTGGTCGGGTTGGCCTTCGGCGGGTCGCTCATTTCCATCTTCGCGCGCCTGGGCGGCGGCATCTTCACCAAGGGGGCGGATGTGGGGGCCGACCTGGTCGGCAAGGTCGAGGCGGGCATTCCCGAGGACGACCCCCGCAACCCGGCCGTCATCGCCGACAACGTGGGCGACAACGTGGGCGATTGCGCCGGCATGGCCGCCGACTTGTTCGAGACCTACGCGGTCACCACCATCGCCACCATGTTGCTGGGACAGATGCTCCTCAAGGGCGCGAGCGAGCACGCCGAGATATACCCCCTGGTGTTGGGCGGGGTGGCCATCATCGCCTCGATCGCCTCGACTTTCTTCGTCAACGCGCGCGAGGGCGGAAAGATCATGAACGCGCTCTACCGCGGACTGATCGTGGCGGGGACCCTGGCGGCCGTGGCCTACTACCCGGTCACCCAGTGGCTCATGGCCGGCAACGGCAGTTTCAGCGTCGCCCAGCTTTACGGGTGCGCGCTCGTCGGGCTGGCCCTGACCGGGGCCATGGTGCTGATCACCGAATATTACACGGCCACCCATTACAAACCGGTCCAATACGTGGCCGAGGCTTCCGTCACCGGTCACGCGACCAACATCATCGCCGGTCTCGGCATTTCCATGCGATCGACCGCCGCTCCGGTCGCCGCCGTATGCTTGAGCATCCTGGCGGCGTACGCGCTGGCGGGCCTGTACGGCATCGCTGTCGCGGCCACGTCCATGCTGTCCATGACCGGCATCATCGTCGCGCTGGACGCCTACGGCCCGGTCACGGACAACGCCGGCGGGATCGCGGAGATGGCCAAACTGCCGAAGGAAGTGCGCAACATCACCGACCCCCTGGACGCGGTGGGCAATACCACCAAGGCGGTGACCAAGGGTTACGCCATCGGTTCCGCCGGGCTGGCGGCGTTGGTGCTTTTCGCCGATTACACGCACGGGCTGGAAAAACATCTTGGGCAGGCAATGACCTTCGACCTCTCCAACCACATGGTGATCGTCGGCCTGTTCATCGGCGGCCTGGTGCCCTACCTGTTCAGTTCCTACGCGATGGAGTCGGTCAGCAACGCCGCGGGGGCCATCGTCATGGAAGTGCGCCGGCAGTTCAAGGAGATCGCGGGGATCATGGAGGGGACGGGGAAACCCGATTATTCCAAGGCGGTGGACCTGTTGACGCGTTCCGCCACGAAGGAAATGATGTTGCCTTCGTTGCTTCCCGTGGCGCTCCCCGTGTTCGTCGGCCTGGTCCTAGGCCCGCAGGCCCTGGGCGGGGCCTTGATGGGTTCGATCGTCACCGGAATTTTCGTGGCCATTTCCATGACCACGGGGGGAGGCGCCTGGGACAACGCCTAGAAGCATATCGAGGACAACAATTTCGGCGGCAAGGGAAGCGATGCCCATCTGGCCGCCGTGACCGGCGACACGGTCGGCGACCCTTACAAGGACACCGCGGGGCCGGCCATCAATCCACTGATCAAGATCATGAACATCGTGGCCCTGCTGATCATCCCCATGATGCACTGACCGCCAATCCGGGCCGGGGGACTATCTCTTGTACAAGTCTCCCACCCGGAAAGAGCTTCGATTGACGTCCTGGCCGGGTTTGGAAATCTCCCGTTCGACCTCGCGCTGGTAATTCCGCACCTTGGCGAACAGGGGGTGTTTGATGTCCAACCGCAAGTTGGTAAGGGCGGCGGTGACTTTTTCCTTCCCTTCGAGCGCGACGACGCAAACCAACTCTCCCGACTCGTTGGAACGGAAAACCTCCGTGGCCTGAAGAGGCGTCGTTTTCTCCGCCAACGTCCCCATCTCGCGCAACAGCTCGAGGACCGGGCCTTTGCCGTAAACTTTTAAAGGCAGATGCTTTTTAATCTCCGTCAACAATCCTTGGGCGCTCATGATTTAAGGAACCTTGGTTGAGTTTACACGCTTGAAGACGATCGTCCGAGGGGCTCCCGTCGGGGAACATAAAGCCTTAGAGCGTCTAACAAAATCAATTGATGGTCTGACCCCATAAATGCTCCCCTCCCTTGAGGCAGGGGGCTGGGGGAGGGTGACCAGCGTGAACGCTGGACCTGATACCGCCTCAGGCTGACGCCGAGGCGGAGATCATGTTCGGCGATCGCGTCAGCGTCATCGCCGCGTCGCCTCCGGGCGTTGCCCGGCTTTTCACCCCCACCTGACCTCCCCCGTCAAGGGGGAGGAAAGTTATGTGAAATTTCATTTTGTTAGACGCTCTTAAAATCGCCCCTTGCCCTTGAAAGACTCCCTATTATAGAATGAAATCTTATCACACGGGCGTGGAAAACTTTCCGCGTTGAAATAGTTCCCCCACAACCGCCGTTACCGGAAAATCGACCCGTCAATGCAGACCCATGTTCCAACCCCGCGCAAGACACGCTGGACCTTGACCGGGATAAATATTGACAAAGCCCAATAAATTCACTAAGTTATAAGAGCGTCTAACAAAATGAACCCTTTGGCTCGGCCCTCAAATTCTCCCCTCCCTTGAGGGAGGGGGCTGGGGGAGGGTGGGCTGGCTTTTCACCCCCACCTGACCTCCCCCGTCAAGGGGGAGGAAAGTTATGTGAAATTTCATTTTGTTAGACGCTCTAGGAAATTCGGAGGATTCGCCGAAACTCGTGAAACATAAACTATCCATAATAAACTTTATTTTGGTCGCGGGCATTGTAGCGGCTTCGGCGTTGATTTTTAAAACCTGGTTCGGTCCCAGCGGCGGTTCGAAAATCGACGGGAAAACGGCGACCGCTTCAGCGCGGAAATTCCAAGGCCCCGAAACCATCCGGTCCACATACTCGCCCGCGGCGGTGGACGAGGTTGTCAAAAAGAACCTGTTTCGCAAGGATAGGACCGAATATGTTCCGCCGCCCCCTCCGCCTCCGGCTCCTCCGGCCCCCCCCATTCCTCCGCCCAGTCTCAAGATCAACGGAGTGATGTTGTCGAGCGTTAAAAAGATTGCCGTACTGGAAGGCACTTATTCCGTGATGACTGGCCCAACCGTCATCGAAAACAAAACTTTGAAAAAAAAAGGTTACAGAGTCGGCGAACAAATTGGGAACTATCAAATAACCGACGTCGAACGGGATTCCGTGACACTGGACAACCGGGAAGGAAACGTATTGAAAGTCAACATGACCGTTCGCCCCCCCGATCTCAGGATTCAGCGCCAGGGAAACCACTTTTTCCATAAGTTGAAGGCCGGCGGCGCCGTTTCGGCCGCGCCGTCGCAAGTCTTTATTTCCGGAGCCGTCACCAACACCGGCGGTTCCAATGCCCCGCGCGCGTTTATTTCGGGAGCGGTCACGCCGGCCCCGGCCCCGGCATCGCCCGCGGTATCGTCCCTTGGCGGACAAACGGGTTCCGCGTCCGGGCAGAGCCAGGCGGGCTTGTCCACCGGGGAAAGGGTGTCCGGCGCAAAAACCGCGGCGCCCCAGGGATCGATATCCGGCGCGCCTACGGCCCCCGCGGGCGCCCGAATTTCGGGAGGTTGATTTTCCTGTCATGCTGAAAAAGATCGATCCGGTGGAAAAGATCCTCCTGGCCCACCAAAAAATCTCCGCGAAAACGTTGGAGGAAATGAAACAACACAATTTCCACAACGGAAAATATCTCGGCAAGGCATTGGTGGAGCACGGCTATATCCACGTCAACGCCCTTTTAGAGACCTTGAGCCGGGACTTGAAACTCGAATTCCTGAAACTTGCCGACTACCCCAAGGACAACCTGCCGGTTTCCGGGCTGAAAGTTTCCAAAACGTTTTTGACGGAAAAAATCGTATTCCCGCTCAAGCTGGAGAATGGCTGTTTGACCGTGGCGGCTTTCAATCCGTTCAATCATTCCGTTTTCGAGGACATGCGAATTGCGTCGGAAAAAGACATCCGGCTCGTATTGAGTAGCGAGGACGACATCCTGGAGGCCATAGAGACCTATTACGGGGAAGGCGTTTCGACCATGGACCGGATGGTCGAAAACATCCAGGACGACGACGCCGCGCGGAGCGACGAGATGGACACCGCCGAGCACATCCGCGACATGGCCTCGGAGGCCCCCGTCATCAAGCTGGTCAATCATATCCTCAGCCAGGCGATCGAACTGGGGGCCAGCGACATCCACCTCGAGCCCTTCAATGACGACCTGGTCTTGAGATACCGGATCGACGGCATCCTGCACGATTTCGAGGCGCCGCCAAAACGTCTCCAGTCGGCGATCTGCACCCGGATCAAGATCATGGCCAAACTGGACATATCCGAAAGACGCCTGCCGCAGGACGGGCGCATCCGCCTGAAGACCTCGGGGAAAGACATCGACATGCGGATTTCCACGCTTCCCACGCTATATGGAGAAAGCGTCGTCATGAGAATCCTGGACCGGGGCAACATCACCGTCAGCCTCGACCACCTCGGTTTCCCGGAGAAGGAGCTTGGGCAGTTCGTCCAACTCATCCAGAAACCTTACGGGAAAATCCTGGTGACCGGCCCGACCGGTAGCGGCAAAACCACCACCCTGTACGCGGGTTTGCAAAAGATCAACACGCCGGACAAAAAAATCATCACCATCGAGGACCCGGTGGAATATCAATTGCGCGGCGTCAACCAGATCCACGTGAAACCTAGCATCGGTCTGTCTTTCGCCAGCGGGCTCCGATCCATCGTGCGGCAGGACCCCGACGTGATCATGGTCGGGGAAATCCGCGATTCGGAAACCGCCGACATCTCCATCCAGGCCGCGCTGACCGGACACCTCGTTTTCAGCACCGTCCACACCAACGATTCCGCGGGCGCCGTCACCCGGTTGCAGGACATGGGCATCGAGAGTTTTCTGATCTCCTCCGCGCTCCTGGGCGTCCTCGCCCAACGGCTGGTGAGGACCATCTGCAAGCACTGCAAGGAGGAATACGAACTGGAGGGCGCCCTCGCCGAACAGATGGGCCCCTGGGGAAGAAGCGGGCTGAAAGTATTCCGCGGCAAAGGGTGCAAGCATTGCGCCAACACCGGTTTCCGGGGCCGGATGGGGATCTACGAACTGTTGATCGTCGACGACAAGATCCGGGAGCTTATCCTCTCGAGCGCGAGTTCGCATCTCATCAGAAACCAGGCGCGCAAGACCGGAATGAAAACCCTCCGCGAAGACGGTTGGGACAAAGTCATCCGCGGGATAACCACCGTGGAGGAAGTTTTGCGAGTCACCCTTGACGATAAAAACTAACCTTTCCGGCCCCCAGGCCGGAACCTTGTTCCGCCAGTAGCGCACATGACCGTATTTTTCTATCAAGCCACCGACCGGTCGGGGAAACTCATCGAAGGCGATATCGAGGCCGAAGACCACCGTCTTGCCGTGCAGAAAATCCGCGGCCTCAATTATTTCCCGATACAGATCTGGCGGGAAAAACCCAAGCGGAGTTCCCTGTCTTTTAAATTACCCTCCCTCAAATTCCTCCCTCCCATCTCGCAAAAGGAGTTGATGAATATCACGCAACAACTGGCGACGCTGATAAACTCGGGCCTCACCCTGGACAAGAGCCTGTCCACCCTGGCGTTGCTGGCGGAGCGGGAAAAGAGCCGCGAAATCCTGAGCGACATTCAGAATCGCGTGCATGGGGGAAGCGCTTTTTCCGCGGCGCTGTCGGAATATCCCCGCGTCTTTTCCAAGCTGTACACCAACATGGTGAGGACAGGGGAAGCAGGCGGCGCGCTCGGCTCCATCCTCATCCGGTTGACCGACTTCATGGAAAAATCGCAGGAACTGAAGGCCAACATCCGGTCCGCCCTGATTTATCCCGTCCTCCTGGTCCTGGTGGGAGGAGCGGCGGTGACCGTCCTCATGACCGTGGTCATCCCGAAATTTTCCGCCATATTCGGGGACATGGGCAAAACCCTGCCCCTTTCGACCACGCTGTTGCTTTGGACGAGCGCTTTTCTGGGGAACTACTGGTGGGCCCTTCTCTTGTCATTGGCGGCGGCGGCGTGCGGGTTCCTGCTCTATTTGAAAACCGAGACAGGCAAGTTCAGATGGGACCGGTTTTTGCTGAAACTCCCGCTGTTCGGGCCGCTGATACAGAAAATCCAGGTTTCCCGCTTCAGCCGGACCATGTCCACATTGCTGACCAGCGGGGTCCCCGTCTTGCAGGCTTTATCCATCACCCGCACCATACTTTCCAACAGCGTCATCACCCGGGCCATGGACCA
The DNA here is from genome assembly GCA_016207065.1 of Nitrospinota bacterium. Taxonomy (GTDB): domain Bacteria; phylum Nitrospinota; class Nitrospinia; order Nitrospinales; family JACRGP01; genus JACRGP01. The sequence goes on along the minus strand of JACQQK010000020.1, from coordinate 2,382 downwards.
GATTCACGACGCGCTCAAAGGAGGGAAAGGGCTTGCCGAGCCTCTCAGAAGGCTCGGCGTCTTCCCGCCCCTGGCGGTACACATGATCACCGTGGGGGAGGAAACGGGAGCCATGGAGGAGATGCTGGAAAAAATATCCGTCGCCTACGACAAGGAAGTCGAACGGTCGATCAAACAACTCATTTCGCTGATCGAGCCCCTCATGATCCTCCTCATGGGAGGGATCGTGGGTTTCATCGTCATATCCATGCTAATGGCCATCTTCAGCATCAACGAAGTTCCCCTTTAACCCGGCAAATGTTCTATAATCGGAGAATTATGAATTCGCGCGACCAGTCGAAAATCAAACCCGGTCTTGTGGGAAGCGGCGGTTTCACCTTGATCGAGTTGCTGGTGGTAATGGTGATCATCGGCCTGCTGGCCTCCCTCGTCGGCCCGAAATTGTTCGGCCACGTCGATAAGGCCCGTCAAAAAGACGCCCAGGCCCAAATCGAACTCCTGGGACAAGCTCTCGACCTTTACCGCCTGGAACAACACAAGTACCCGACGACGGAGGAAGGACTGCAAGCGGTGCGGCCTTATCTCAAAAAAGATATCCCCAAGGACCCGTGGGACAACAACTTCGTTTACAAGGCGCCGGGGGACCATGGCGAATACGATCTCATGTCCTACGGAGCCGACAAGACGGAAGGAGGAGAAGGCAATAATCAGGACGTCGTCAGTTGGAAACCGTTGGAATAATCTCCGGCCGGACCTTGACCGGCCGCCGCGGGTTTTCCCTGATCGAATTAATTCTTGTCCTTTTTTTGATCGGCCTGATAGCGGGATTGGTTACGCCTTTCTTGATATCCACTCTCGACCGGACGAAAAGCCAGAGCGAGGTGAGAAAAATCGCGTCCACGCTTCGCTATGCGCGGAACCAGGCCATCTCGCAAAAAATCCCGTTTGCCTTCGCGGCCAACATCGACGACAACCGGTACTGGATAACGCCGCTAAACTCCAACGAGACCTCCCGGTTTTTTTCATTGGGTCCGGAAATCAGGATCGCGCAATTCGTTTTTCAAGAGGAAACCATAGTCCATGGAAGTTTCTCGATCGTTTTTTACCCCCAGGGGAGTTCCAGCGGCGGTTCGATCGACCTCGAAACCAAGGGCGCCGGAAAGGCGTCCGTCCTTTATTCCATCACCCTCGACCCGGTCACGGGCAAACCCCTTATCGATGAACAGGCGGCCGGCCGGTGACGGCGGCTTCTCCCTGCTCGAGGTCATCGTGGCCTTGGCCATCATGGGAATAGGGTTCATCACGGTCCTGCAACTGTTTTCGGCGAGCGTCCGCTCCATCGACTATTCCGATCAGTACCTCAAGGCCATGGCCCTGGCCAACCAGAAAATGGGCGAACTGGAAATGATTGACTTCGACACGGAAGAATACTCGGGGTACTTCGAAGGCGAGGAAAATTACAGTTGGCGGCTGGACTTGGAGCCTTATTATTCGCAGTGGGATGTCGAAAAAGAAAACATTCGCCTTCTGAAAGTCGGCCTGCACGTGTTCTGGAACGATCTCTCCCGGGAAAGGAACGTCCAACTGGTCACTTTGAAAACCATCGGCAAAAACATTCCCGCCACGGACGCGGCCCTGGACCCCGCTTTAGCGGGAGGCGTCACAAAAGACGATCAAGGAAACCAGCCTGCCGCCGGCTCCAGCAATCCCCCGGTTCAGCAAGCGGCGTCGGTAAGCCCCTCAAGTTCCAGCTCCTCAAGTTCCGCGTCTTCCGTTTCCGGCGCGACGACAACGTCCGCCAGTTCCACATCCAGTTCCACATCCAGTTCCTCGTCCAGTTCCGACGCCAATATTTCGGGATCGTCCGGCGGGGCGTTTGTCAGCGGGGCTTCCACCTCTTCCGCTCACGTATCGGGATCATGACCGGACCTTCTTCTAGAAGCGGTTTCATAAGCGTAAATATCCTTTTGGAGCGCTACGCGTCCTCGCGTAGCCGCAAAGCCGGGAGGCTTAGCGCTCCAAAAAAAACAACTTATGAAACCGCTTCCAATAAAGAGCAGGGGTTCACCCTTCTCGAACTGCTCATTTCCATCGCCATCATCGCGATGATCGTGGCCATTGCGCTTGGGGGAATGAAGTTCGGAATAACGGCGCGGGAAATCGGCGAACAACGGACGGAGACTTTTCAACGACTACGCTTCATCGGCGAGCAAATCTCGACCCAAATCAAGTCCCTCCACCCCCTGTTTATCGAACCGGTGGAAATTGCGCAACCGGAGCCGGACAAACCGGCGACGGCCGAGGTCCCCAAGGTCCTCGCTTTCGAAGGCACGGAGAATTCCTTGAGATTCATCACGTTCGCGGAAACGCTCGCCCACAACA
>JACQQK010000154.1 GCA_016207065.1 Nitrospinota bacterium | reverse complement strand
CCGGGGACCCGGCCCGCGGAAGACTTGAGTTCGGCCGTCTCGCGGGCGATGCGTTGGAGTATTTCCTTCGAAACTTTTTTTCCGTCGATGATTTGGGCGGTCACGTCGAATCCTGGAGAAGACGGGTTTAAAATGACGTTCATTCCTTCCCCCTTGCAGGGGGAAGGACAGGATGGGGGTGTAAATCCGGCGCGTTTACCCCCACCCAACCTCCCCCTGGAAGGGGGAGGGGACTTGTGGACTTCATTTTGCCGGACGCCGTTAATCGATATTGAGTTCCTTGATCAACCGGGACAGATAGGAACGTTGCACGTCGAGGATCCGGGCCGCCTTGGTGCGGTTGCCGCCGGTGGATTTCAGGGTGTTTTTTATGAAACTTTTGCGGAACGCGTCGTTGGCGTCTTTAAGAGTGGCCCCCACGCCGACCTCGATCGACGATTGCGGGCGCTCCTCGAACGGGAAGGAATCCAGAGTCAGTTCCTCCCCCTCCTCCAGGACGATGGCCCGCTCCACGGCGTTTTCCAATTGCCGGATGTTGCCGGGCCACGAGTATCCCATCAAATGCGACATCGCCCCCTTGCCCAGTTTCTTGACGGGGCGCTCGTCCTGTTTATGCTTCCTGAGGAAGAACGCGACCAGGTCGGGGATGTCCTCGGGCCTTTCGCGCAGGGCCGGGAGTTTGATGTTGATGACGTTGATCCGGTAAAAGAGGTCCTGCCGGAATTTCCCCTCGCCCACCATTTTTTCGAGGTCCTGGTGGGTGGCGGAAAGGATCCGCACGTCGACCTTGATCAGCGCGGTCCCGCCGAGGCGCATGAACGCCTCCTCCTGGATCACCCGCAACAGCTTGACCTGCATGTCCAGCGGCATTTCGCCAATTTCGTCCAGGAACAGCGTGCCGCCGTCGGCGGCCTCGAACAGGCCGATTTTCCGGCTGTCCGCGCCGGTGAAGGCCCCCTTCTCGTGCCCGAACAGCTCCCGTTCGAGGATGGACCCCGGCAGGGCGCCGCAACTGACGGATATGAAGGGTTTGTTCTGCCGGCGGCTACGCTCGTGGATCAGATGCGCGATGAGTTCCTTCCCGGTGCCGCTTTCCCCCGTGATCAGGACGGAGGCCTTGGACTCCGCCACCCTTTCCGCATAGGCGACGCACTTCCTTATAGCCGGGCTCTCCCCCACGATGGTATACTTCTGCAAGTATTTCTGCTTGAGCCGGTCGAATTCCTGTCCCAGCCGTTCCCGGCTTTTGGAGATCTGGAAAAACCGCGCCAGCATGTCCGCGAACCGCGATAAAATCTCCTGGTCGCGCTCGGTGAAACCCTCGCCGTCGAGCTTGTCCAGGAACTGGATGACGCCCACGGGCTTGTGGTCGATCTTCACCGGGAAGCAGGCGATGGATTTGACGTTCAACCGCGTCGTTTCGCTGACCTCGCGGAACCATCTCCGGTCGTTTTGCACGTCGTTGGAGACGATCGGCTTGCCCGTTTCCACCGCGATCCCGGCCAGGCCGACGCCGGGCGGTATCTCGAATTGCCGGAGTTGCTCTCCTTTGTCTCCGGACGCCTGAAAGAACTTCAGCTTGTTCGTCTTTTCGTCCAGCATCAGCAGGGCGGCGTTCTTGGCCTCGACGATTTTCGCGGCCATTTCCATGACCACGTTGAGAAGCGAATCGATCTCCGTATGCGTCTCCGCAAACAAAGACGACAGCTTTCTTATCGTGTAAATATTCGGCTCAAAATCGATCTGTTTCATAGGCCCTAAAACGGTCTCTCTCTTTCTGCTTGTACAATGATATCAGCGAATAGTATAAAAGCATACAAGTAAAAACTATCGTGCTTATTTTTTAACGGTATGTCGAGGTCGATTTTAAAATTATCGACACTTTGGGGCGTTTCACAACAGCCTATATCTTTATTTGCTATAAATAAAGTATCATTTTATCTGGCCGATTGAAAAGAGTTTTATTTCCGGGCAGGCTTTTCTTTACTTTTTATTTTCCTGCCATTTGACATTCTGCTATTTTCAACGCTTTGGGGTTCAAATTTCCATAATTCGAATTTTCCGCCTTACGGACTCAATGGATTCGCCAGCCCTCGTCCCGCAACTCAAATCCCGCCTGCTGTGCCTGCTGTTTCTGACCTTGTGTCCCCTGCTGATGTATTTCAACGCCCTCAAGGGAGCTTTTCAATTCGACGACCAGGTCCTGCTGGAGCAAGGTTTTGTCGCGGACCTGGACCGTTTCCGCAAGGAAGTTTCCCTGACGGCGATCATGAACCGGCCCATATTGCTTTTCACGTTCGCCCTGAACAACAGCCTAAGTTCCCGGCAAGTCCTGGGATTTCACCTCGTCAACCTGCTTTTGCACCTGGCGGCCTCCGCGTTGGTTTTCCATATCGTCTGGCGCCTGCAAGCGTTACCGGGCTTGAATCCGCCGGCAGGCGCCGGCCGGCCCGCGAATTCCGCGGCGCTCCCCTTGACCGTCGCCCTGCTGTTCGCCCTGCATCCCTTGAATACCGACGCCGTTTCCTACATTTCCTCGCGCTCCGAGGGACTCGCGGCCGTTTTTTATCTTTTGACCCTGCACGTTTTTTTGGGCGCCTTGTCTTCGCGGGGCCCGGCCCCGGGCGCCAGTAATTTGCCTGTTTGGACAAAACATGCCGCGCGGGGAGCGTTCTGCCTTCTGAGCTTTTACCTGGCGGTCGCGTCGAAGGCCGTCGCGGCGACGCTTCCGGCAATGGCCGCGGTCCTGTTTTGGGCCGTCCGAAGCCGCGGACCGGCGGCGCGCCGAGTCGAGCTTGCCGCCCGCGGCGGTTCGCCGCCCGGCGGCGCGCCGGTTTTGCCGTTTCTGGGCATCGTGGGGTTGGCGGCGTTGGCCGCCGTTTTTTACGGGGCGAAGGAGGGCTGGTTATTCCCCCGCGATCAAGGGGCCCTGATTTTTGGCCGCCTGCCCTATTTTTTCGCGCAGTGCAAAGTAATCGTTTTTTACTATATCAAGGAGTTCCTGTTCCCGTTCAATCTCAACGTGGACGTCGGGTTTCCCTTCAGTTCCCTGGAGAGCGACCCGGCCATCGCGATCTCGCTTCTGGCGATCGTCGGGGTTTTGATCTACGCTTTCATGCGGGGCGGCGTTATCTGCAAGATCGCGGTCCTGTGGTTTTTCATCACCCTGGCGCCCACTTCCAGTTTCGTCCCCATCAACGACCTGGCGGTCGAACGCCGGGTTTACCTGCCCCTGTCTCTGGGGGTCGGCCTCGCCGCCGGATGGAATGTCCTCAAAATAAATCGTTCCCTGAAACCGGCGTTTCTTGCCTTTTTGTTTTTGGCCCTGGGACTGCTGACCGTCGAGCGCAACCGGGTTTGGGTGGATGAAATGTCCTTGTGGCAGGACGCGGCCGGGAAAAACCCCCTTTCGCCGCGAGTCATGACCAACCTGGGGAAAGCCCATTATTTAAGGGCGGAGGAGCTGTCGTCGAAGGGCGACGCGTTGCAGGCGGACGTGGAAAGGCAACGGGCGCTCGCCTTCTTTCAAAAAAGCGCGGACAACCTTCCGGGTTTCGCCGGCCGGTTCCTCAACAAGGAGCGGTTGGGCCGGGAGTTTGCCCGGATGGCTTCGCGGGAAGGCGACGTCGAAATCCCTTCGAGTCCCAACGGCGCCAAACGGCCGCAAGCCGCTCCGGAGACCATTGGCGCTTTCATGGCGAACCTGGCCGAACCGCATTACAACCTGGCCAACGTGTACCTCGACCTGGGAAAATACGAGGAAGCCGAACGGGGATATAAACGGGCCGTCGAAATCAATCCCGATTATTCCGACGCGCATGTGGGCCTGGGGTCCGTATACAACCGGACCCGGCGTTACGACCTGGCCGTCGAGTCCTACGGACGCGCGATCGAAACGCGCAAACGAGCCGCGAAAGGCCAGGACCATCCCCTGGCCCGCCTCAACCTCGGCGAGACCTACGGCAGGATGGGCCGGTACGCGGAAGCCATCCGGGAATTCAACAAGGCGCTGGCGTTCCCGGACATCCGGGACAAGGTTTATTTCAACCTGGGAGTGGCCCATGCCCAGTTGCGGGAATACGGCGACGCCGAGAGGTCCTACCTGGCGTGCCTTGAGATCAACCCGGCCTTCGCGGAGGCGAGGTTCAACCTGGGCCATGTCTATCAACTGCAAAAGGAATGGGACCGGGCCGTCGGCGAATACGAAGCTTTCATCCGGATCCAGGGGCCCGGCGCCCAGGCTTATTTTCAGATCGCGTGGTCCCACCAGCAGGCGGGGAGAGCGCGGGACGCGCAAAACTTCTATCGCAAGGCGCTGGAGCAAGACCCGGGACATTTGCCGGCCCGTCTCAATCTGGGGACCTTGTGCATGGACCTGAAGGAATACGATTCCGCGGTCGCGGTCCTGGAGGCGGGACTGCGCCTGCGTCCCGATGAATTTGTTCTTCACCGCCAACTCGGCATGGCTTACCGGGAAATGGAGACCGGCAAGGCCAAGGCCCGCGACCATTTGGCGAGGGCCCTCGAACTGAACCCGGCGCAGGACGGCGCCGAAACCTTGCGTAAAATCCTTAAGGAGCTTTCGTCGTCTTGACTCCCGACCGGCAACGACATCCCGCCATGAGCGGACTGAAGGAACGGGCCTTGTCCATCGCCTTCATCGCCGCCTGCGGCCTGCTCGCCTTCGGGGGGACGCTCCAGTCGCCTTTCCACTACGACGACCTCCACGCCATCGTCCGCAACCCCTATATCAAGGAATTGGGAAAGTTTCAGGAGCAGGTGGGGATCGGGAATATTTTCAACCGTTCGGCCCTGTTGCTGACCTTCGCGGTGAACCGCGAACTGGGAGGGCTGAACGTTTTCGGCTACCACCTCTTGAACCTCTTGCTCCACGTCTGGGTCGGCATCCTGCTGTACTTCGTCGCCGGAGAACTGCTGGCGCTGGAACGGGAGGAGAAACGGCCGTCGTCCGTGCCTTTGCTGGCCGCGGTCTTGTTCCTGTTGAACCCCATGACGACCCAACCGGCAACCTATTTGTCCAGCCGGTCGGCGCTCCTGGCGACTTTCTTTTATCTGCTCTCCTTTTATTGTTTCGCGCGTTTCGTCAACGGACGCGGGGAAAAAGGCCGGGCGTCCTGGCATGACCTGTCCCTGCCCTTCCTGGCGGGCGCGTTTTTTTTCCTGGGGCTGGGGTCGAAAGAAATCGCCGTCACCCTGCCCGTCGTGGCAACGTTCTACTGGCTCTTCCGGCAAAACCGTCCTCCGGAAGCGAAAGATTGGGCCAAATGGGCCATGATCCTCCTTTCGCCGCTGGCTGTCTACATCGCGGTCCGCGCCGCGCTATTCGGCAATCCCTTCGCCGTTATTGCAACGGAGAGCGGAGAGACCGCGGAAGGCGGACGGTATCTCGTCGCCCAGTTCCGGGTGATCGTTTTTTATTACCTTTTGAAGTGGTTTTTGCCCGTCAATTTGAATTTTGAGCCCGACGTGCGATTGGCCGCAAGCGGGGTCGAGTGGGAAAGCGTCCTGGCGGCCGGAGCGTTGGTCCTGCTGGGCATGGGCTTCCGGTTTCAGAAGTCCCGCCTGGCCCGGTTCGGGGCGTTATGGGCCATAACGACCCTGCTCCCCGAATCGAGCTTCATCCAGTTGAAACAAGTGGCGACGGAACACCGGATGTATCTGCCCGGAGTCGGGGTCAGCCTGTTTCTGAGCGTTTGGCTGAACAACCTGCGCCGGTTTTCCCCGGCCAGCGCGACGCTGGACTCAATGGGCTTGACTCCGATGGCGAACAAGCGTCATCGCGGGCCATCCGGGCTGGGCCAACCCGCACCGGGGCGGTCCCCGGCCGCGCGGGCGGCGGTTTTTGCAATCCTGGTCGCCGTTTCGGCTCTAGCGGTGCAACGGAGCCTCGTCTACCGGTCCGAGGTCCTGCTCTGGGAAGATACCGCCCGGAAATCGCCGATGAAAATTCTGGTCCACAACAACCTGGCGTCCTATTACATCGACCGCAAGCGTTACGCCGACGCGCTCCGCGAACTGGACACGATCTTGCGGCTGGATCCCGCGCACGCTCTTGCCCACGCCAATAGGGGATACATTCATTTTCTCCGCGAGGAATGGGAAAAGGCGCGCGAGGAATACGACCAGGCCTTGTTCTATGGCGCCGGAGACGCCGCGAACCTGTATTACGCGGGGATGACGCGCCTCCGGTTGAAGACGACGCCCGGCGAGGCCATACCCTTTCTGGAGCGGTCAGCCGCCTTGAGCCCGGAAAATCCCGAATTCCATTTCGCCCTGGGCGACGCATACCGGGAGACCGGGCGGTACGACGACTCCGCCATGGAATACCGCCTGGCGATCCAACACAAGCCGGACCACATGCAGGCGCATAATAATCTGGGCGTGGTCTTCTGGAACCTGAAATCGTTCCGCCTCGCCGAGGAAGAGTTCGCGCGGGCCCTGGACCTGGCCCCCGGCAACGCCGAGGCGCGCGTCAACCTCGCGGGCGTCTACCTGGCCCTTGGCGAGCCGCAAAACGCCATACCGCATTTGGAGCGTGTCCTCGCCCTGCAACCCGGCAACGCTTATGCGCAAAAGCTTGTGGCCGCCGCCCAATCGGCCAACGTGAACGTTGGAGCCAACGCCGCCTCCCGCTGACGTGGAGGCGGGAGTAGCCAACGCGAATGGCGCTCGCGTCATCCCAAGGCTTTTTCATCGTCGCTCCGGCGTCCGTCGGGATGACGGGAAATGGGCCTTTACGTTGGCCGGGTCGCGGCCTGGACCTATTGAACTTTCCCCCGCCTCTCTTTTTTTCACGCGAAGCCGCCAGGGTTTTCCCCCTTGCGCCCTGGCGTCTTGGCGCGATCCCGACTTCCCAAAAAAGGCAAAGGGTAATTCTTACTGGGCACAACGAAACCCGACAAGGCTGTCGCGGGAACCTAGGTCAAAGGAGTCGCGAAAGGCGGCACGCGAGGCGTACGGAGTATTGTTCCACGCCCCGCTACGCAAAACTTTCTTCTTACCGCTATTGTCGTAATCGCTCGCCGTCCATTCCCACACGTTCCCCGCCATGTCGTACAGCCCGTACTGGTTCGGTTTCTTTTCGCCCACCGCATGTGTTTTATTCTCTGAGTTTCCCATAAACCAAGCGTAGCCCTCGATCCCGGCTTCGCTATCTCCCCAATGATATGTTGTCGCCGTTCCGCCTCGCGCCGCATACTCCCATTCCCATTCCGTCGGCAGGCGTTTGCCCACCTTATTGCAATACGTATCCGCCTCATACCACGTTACCTGTTCCATGGGCAGATTGCCTCCCTTGAAATGCGACGGGTTACGCCCCATCACCTTCTCATACTCCGCCTGCGTCGTTTCGTACTTGTCCATGCAGAAGCCGCCGACCGGCATTTCACCGCTAATATTCTCGCTCGCCAGCCGCCCCGCCGGAATGGAGGCCATTTTTGGCGGGCATTGACCGCTCGTTTGCGGTCCCGGCTCCGTCTTGGGCGGTTCCAGGCGCGCCAGTTTTTCCCGTTCCTCAGCCAGTTTCCGCCTTTCCTCCTCCACCCTCCGGCGTTCCTCCGCCAGACGTTTTGCCTCCTCCAGTTTTTTCCGTTCCTCTTCTATTTGCGCGCGTTCCGCCTCCAGTTTCTTGCGCTCCTCTTTCAGGCCGTCCCCGCCCCCGCCCGGCGGCTCCGGACGCGCCGACCGCGCCACGAACACGAAATCGCCGCCGTCATGGCCGGAGTTCCTGATATCGTGATATTCCGGCGTCTGCTCCGCCCTTCCCGAGACCGCCACCTTGATTTCGTCGTCGAACAGCCGTTCCGCCGTGAACGCCGGTTCCTCCATCCTGTCCAACGCCCGCAGGAAGACGCTGGCGAATATGGAATGCCCCTCGCCTCCCGAATCCGCCACCGGTTCGTTGCCCCCGCTGGCCATCAACGTGCGCGAGGTCTTGCGCAACATCTTCCGCAAATGGATCGCGCGCTCCTCGGAGAAAGCGAGTGAGGTCACGGCCTTCCGCGTCATCGTCCCCGAATAACAACTGTCCGCGACGATGAGAATGTGTCTGGCCGTAAACCGTTTGATGTTCGAGGTGATGGTGTCCGCGATGATCCACTCCGCGTCGCTGTCCGGACGCGCGTCCGCGGGGAGCCAGAACCCCTTTTCCGTTGCCTTGTCGAACTCGCCGTGGCCCGCGTAATAGATCAGGAAATTGTCGTTTTCGCGCAGGAGGGCCCGCGCCCGGTTGATGCTGTCCACGATTTCATGCCGCGTCGCGTCCAGCAACAGGCGGACCTCGAAACCGAATTTCTCGCGCAGAAGTCTGGCGACGTCCTCGGCGTCCTTTTTTGCCGTCTGCAATTTGGGCAGATGCTGGTATTCGTTGATGCCGATGACGATCGCGTAATAACGGCCCGTCTCGACGCCCGGATTCGCGGCGGGGACCTTGGCCTGCGGGACGATTTTGCGTTGCTCCCCGGCCCAGGCAGAGCTGTCCGCGATCAACAGGGACAGAACAAAGGAAATCCAGAGCAAACGGTCATGGCAAGTTTTCATAATCCACCCATCGTCCGGCGTTGCGCCCGCGGCAACCCCCCGTTTTTTACCGTCCGCTTCCGGTGAGTTGAAAAGCCGCCCAGTAAAAGGGGTGCGGATATTTTTCCCGCACGGCGAGCTGGGCCTGCCGCAGGGCCTCGCCCGTCCTCATATTGCCCAGCGCGCCGTAGAACCGGACCATGAGGTCCGCGGTCGCCTGGTCGTCCACGCTCCACAGACTGGCGACGATGGACCTCGCCCCGGCGTACAGGAAGCCCCGGGTCAACCCGACCAGGTCGTCGCCGCTGACGACCTTGCCCAACCCCGTCTCGCAGGCGCTCAAGGCCGCCAGGCGGGCGTTGAGTTGCAGGGTGTAGAGTTCTCCCAGCGTCAATAGGCCGTCGTTCTCCGCGTCCGGCGCGAGGAGCAGGCCGGAGGACAGCGGGGATTCGGCCTGGAACCGTCCGTGCGTGGCCAGATGAAGATAATCGAACCCGCCGCTCAACTTCTTGAAGAGGGTTTCGCTGGCCCCGGTCCTCAATAAAATCTCAGGCGACGGGAGCAGGTTCCCGACCGCGCGCGCCTCCTGTTCCGCGTATTTCAGGTCCAGCGATGGGTTGCCCAGGACCAACGCCCTTCCGGTTTTCGGGCGCTCCTTTTCCTTGAGGAATTCCAAGACGCTCGCGCTGGGAAGCGCCCGCAGGGTGTGGCGGTCGTTCAGGTAGCCGTCGCCAGGCGAATGCAGGGCGCTGAAGGCGACATAATGCAAGGCGCCGTGGGGCACGACGGTCAAATTCCGGGTGTTCAACGAGCCGGCCATCGGCGCGATCAGTGTCCGGTAAAGGCGTTGCGCGTCCCGCAGGTAGGAATCCGATTGCGGCGATTCCAACTGGGCACGGAAGTCCTTGATCGCCCGCAACAGGCCGTTTCCCTCCAAACGCGCCGCCTTCAGCGTTTTGGGTTGGAGCGCGAACGCGTAAAGTTCGTCCCCGTAAAAGTAGTATTCGAGCAAAGTCTCGTCGTCGCCCAGGAGCGCCTGAACGTCGCGGGACCCGAGGGCGGTCACCGTGACCAGGGAGGCGAGCTCGACGGGAAGTTTTTTGACCGCTTGTTCCCTGGCTTGGACCGCCACCACGCTTCTCTGGCGGGTTTGTCCGGGGGCGGCGTCCTGCGCCATCGCCTCGGTTTCCGCTTTTTCAAGGTTTGCCAGCAAGGCGCGCGCCTGTTCGGGATCGCCCGACCGGACGGCGAACTGCTTCCGCGAAGCCAGCAGATCGACCAGGGCCCGGGCCTTGGCGCGTTCGACAAAATCGAAAGCCTCCGCGTGCCGGCCGAGGGAGAACAGGGTCGCCACCATGCGGTGATAGAGCGCTTGTTTGTCGCCGACGAAGCCGACCTTATTGGCCTCGGTATGGATGGTCGCCCGTTGCCGCTCGACAACCTCTACGGCGCGCCGGTAGAAATCGACCGCCTGGTCCGGACGGCCCTCGGCTTCCGCGATACGTCCGCGGTCGAAAAGGATTGCCCAGTAGATATCGCCGTTGTCCTGGGTCTGCGGCATTTGTAACAACTTGTCGAAACCCGCCCTGGCGGCGGCCAGATCGCCCGTCTCGAACAGGGCCTTGTCGAGCATGTATTGCTTGGGCAACTCCCAGTAAGTAAAAATACTCTGGCCCGCCAAGTCGGCGCCCGAGATCAAGTCGACAAACGCCTTGAACCCCTGGGTTTCCTCGTCCTTGCGGATGGCCGCCAGCGCCCGCGGATATTTTTTGAGGGCCATGTAGATTTTTGCGAGACCGGTATATTTGTCCGTGGCCAGCAAGGTGTTCGGGTAGCTGGTGTCCACCGTTTCCAGTTCGGCGGCGAACTTTTCCGCCTGGCCGGGGTCCCCGTTCAGGGCGGAGGCCAATCCCGCCGCCGCAAGGGCGTAGATCCTCATCTGCAGATAAGTCCCGGTCCTGGTCAACGCGTCGGCTTTTTCCGCCTCCCGCATCGCCTTCGGGAAATCCCCAAGTTCCATCAGGGCCTCGGCGCGCATCAAGGCCGGCGCGCTGGAAAAATCGAACATGAACAACTTGTCGTCGCCCCTATCGACGTTGCGCTGAAGATGTTCCAGGCAGGGGAACAACTGGTTGTAGCGTTTTACCTTGGAATAGGCGTAGCAGAGGTAGAACAACTCGGACGTGGGCGAGGCCGCCGGGTCCTTGACCCGTTCCTCCATCAACTGTCGAAGCTCGCCGTACCGGCTTTGTTGCAACAATTGGGATTCCATCGGTTGCAAGGATACGCAACCCGCGGCCAGCAGACAGACGGCGGCGACCGGGAGGAATGCCGCCCGTTTGGCCGGCATGTCAGCCAAACGCGAAATCGTAGCGGTCCAGCTTGAAAACGGAGGTTTCAACGCAAAATGACCGGCGGCGCTCATGGCTCTCCAGGTCCAAATGACTAAGAGCGTCTAACAAAATGAAGCGATGACTTGACGCTCAAATCGCTCCCCTCCCTTGAGGGAGGAGGTCTGTTCCGGGATGGG
>JACQQK010000016.1 GCA_016207065.1 Nitrospinota bacterium | reverse complement strand
TTCGTCTGCAAGGACGGGCCGGTGTTCCGGTTCGACCGCATCCGGCCCATTTTTTCGAAACGGGAGATCTGACGTGAGTGACCGGCGAAAACCGAAACTGGCCGTCTGGAAATTCGCCTCGTGCGACGGGTGCCAGTTGAGTCTTCTGGATTGCGAGGAGGAATTCCTGGCGGTCGTGGGGAAAGTGGACATCGCCAATTTCCCCGAGGCGTCCCGCGCCGTCGTGAAAGGGCCCTACGACCTGTCGCTGGTCGAGGGGTCGATCACCACCCAGCGCGACGCCGAGCGCATCCACGAGGTGCGCCGCGCGTCGAGGTTCCTGGTCACGATCGGCGCCTGCGCCACGGCGGGCGGCATCCAGTCGTTGCGCAACTTCAAGGACGCGAGGGAATTCGTTTCCATCGTGTACGCGACGCCGGCTTATATCGAGACGCTCAACAAATCGACGCCCATCCAGGACCACGTGCGCGTGGACTTCGAGTTGCGCGGGTGCCCCATCAGCAAGGTCCAGCTGGTGGAGACCGTCAACGCTTTCCTGAACGGGCGGAAACCCAATGTCCCGCCCCATAGCGTGTGCGTCGAATGCAAACGCGCGGGCAACGTGTGCGTCATGGTGGCCCGCGGCGAGCCGTGCATGGGGCCGGTCACCCACTCCGGATGCGGGGCGATCTGCCCGGCGTATCACCGCGGGTGCTACGCCTGTTTCGGGCCGAAGGAGACCCCCAATACGGAGTCCCTCGCGCGGCAGTTCGCGCAAATGGGTTTGAACGATCCGGACATCCTCCGGGCGTTCCGCGGGTTCAACGCCTACGCGAACGAATTCCGCAAGGAGAGCGAGGCCCATGAAAAACGGTAAAAAGACCAGGACCCTCAAGGTCGATTATCTGGCCCGCGTCGAGGGCGAGGGCGCCTTGTACGTCAAGATCAAGGACGGCGCGCTGGCCGACGTGCAACTGAGGATCTTCGAGCCGCCGCGCTTTTTCGAGGCGTTCCTGCGCGGCCGAAAGTTCTCCGAGGCCCCCGACATCACCGCCCGCATCTGCGGCATCTGCCCCATCGCCTACCAGATGAGCGCGGTCCACGCGATGGAGCGCGCCCTGGGGGTCGAGATCGACCCGCAAGTCCGCGCCCTGCGCCGGCTGATCTATTGCGGAGAGTGGATCGAAAGCCACGTCCTCCACGTCTTCATGCTCCACGCCCCCGATTTCCTGGGATACGAGGACGCGATCCAGATCGCCCGGGACCATAAGGACCTCGTGGAGAACGTCCTGAAACTGAAGAAACTGGGAAACGACATCGTCGCGCTGTTGGGCGGGCGCGAGATCCACCCCATCAACGCGCGCGTCGGCGGGTTCTACAAGGTCCCCGCCAAAAAAGACCTGGCGCCACTGAAGGAGCGGCTGAAATGGGGGCTGGAGTTCGCCCGCGCGGCCGTCCAGTTCACGGCGGGATTCGCCTTCCCCGAGTTCGAGCGCGATTACGAGTTCGTCGCCTTGCGCCACCCCGGCGAGTACCCGTTCAACGAGGGAAGGCTCGTGTCCAGCAAGGGCCTGGACATCGACGCGGGCGAATACGAAAACCATTTCCAGGAAATCCACGTGGAACGGTCCAACGCCCTCCATTCCGTACTCAAGGCGAGGGGCGCGTATTTCGTGGGGCCGATGGCCAGGTACAGTTTGAATTTCGACAAGCTGGGCCCCCTGGCGCAAGAGTCGGCGCGTTCGGCGGGACTGGGGCCGGTCTGCCGGAACCCGTTCAAAAGCATCCTCGTCCGCGGCGTGGAGACCGTGCACGCCGTCGAGGAGGCCTTGCGCCTGATCGACCGGTACGAACCGCCGGAAAAACCCGCGGAGGACGTCCGGCCGCGCGCCGGCGCCGCCTGCGCGATCACCGAAGCCCCGCGGGGCATCCTCTATCACCGTTACAAGCTGGACGAGTCGGGGACGATCCTCGACGCCAAGATCGTCCCGCCGACGTCGCAGAACCAGAAGATCATCGAGGACGACTTGCGGGAGTTCATCCCCCCGCGTTTGGATTTGACGGACGAGAAGCTGACCTGGCAGTGCGAGCAGGCGATCCGCAACTACGATCCGTGCATCTCCTGCGCGACGCATTTCCTGAAATTGAACGTGGAGCGCGAGTGATGCCGCCCGTCCGGACCGGTACGCCCCGGCCCCGGCGGCAACTTTCTTGTTGGGAGCGAAGGCCAGGAACTCCATGAGCGACGACAATGACGATGATGACGATATGGACCTGGAAGAGGAAATTCCCTGGGCGATCGCGCGCATCGGCGACCGCTCGTTCGGGGTGCACGGCTCGCTGGTCATCGAGATGGCGGCGCTCAAACACGTCACGGAACTGCCCGGCTCGCCGGACTATTTGCGCGGCATAATGAAGCTGAGGAACGATTTGATCCGAACAAAACCGCCCGGTCCGCCAAGGACGACAAATTGACACTTTTGATCGACGCGCGGAATTTGTTTGTTTGGGACGAACTCCCTGAAACGGGAGCGGTCCGGGACGCATCGACGACGCGAGGACTATGAACATCATACCCGATTCCCCGGGGGCCAACTTTTCCCCCGGCCCGTTGGAATTTTACAATCAACCGTTGTATCCCATGTTCGCCCCCAGGACGGTGGCGGTGATCGGGGCGACGGAGCGGCCCAACAGCATCGGCAGGACGGTCCTTTGGAATCTGATCAGCAGTTCGTTCGGGGGCACGGTCTTCCCCATCAATCCGTCGCGTCCCAACGTGATGGGGATCAAGGCCTATCCCAACATAGCCGCCGCCCCGGAGCCCATCGACCTGGCGGTGGTGGCGACGCCCGCGGAGACTGTCCCCGGCGTCGTCGGGGAATGCGCCGCCGCCGGGGTCAAGGGCGCGATCGTCATCTCGGCGGGGTTCAAGGAGACGGGGGCCCAGGGGGCCGAGTTGGAGAAGAAGGTCCTCGAACGGGCGCGTAGCGCCCGCATGCGGATCATCGGCCCCAACTGCCTTGGGGTCATGAGCCCGCTCACGGGCCTGAACGCCACGTTCGCGCGCCGGATGGCCCTGCCGGGGAACGTCGGCTTCCTCAGCCAGAGCGGCGCGTTGTGCACCGCGATCCTCGATTGGAGTTTCCGGGCCAACGTCGGCTTCAGCGCGTTCGTGTCCATCGGCTCCATGCTCGACGTCGGCTGGGGCGACCTCATCGACTTTCTGGGCGACGACCGCCGCACCGAGAGCATCGTGATTTACATGGAAACCATCGGCGACGCCCGCGCCTTCCTTTCGGCGGCCCGCGAGGTGGCGCTGTCGAAGCCGATCATCGTCATCAAGGCCGGGCGCACCGAGAAGGCCGCCAAGGCGGCGGCGTCGCATACCGGGTCGCTCGCCGGGAGCGACGAGGCGCTCGACGCCGCCTTCCGGCGTTGCGGGGTCCTCCGCGTCGAGTCCATCGACGAGCTGTTTTACATGGCCCAGGCCCTTTCCAAGCAACCCCGGCCCAAGGGGCCGCGCCTGGCCGTGCTCACCAACGCGGGCGGGCCGGGCGTGATCGCCGCCGACGCCCTCATCCACGCCGGCGGCGAACTGGCGCGGTTGTCCGAGCAGACCCTCAAGGAACTGGACGGGATACTGCCCCCCTCGTGGAGCCGGGGAAATCCCGTCGATATCCTGGGCGACGCCTCGCCCCAGCGGTACGCGCAGGCCCTGCGGGCGGTCGCGAAAGAACCCAACGCCGACGGCCTGCTGGTCATCCTCACCCCCCAGGCGGTGACCGACCCCACGCAGACCGCGGAGTATTTGAAACCGTTCGGCGCGACGGAGGGCAAGCCGGTCCTCGCCAGTTGGATGGGGGGCGCCGACGTGCTTCCCGGATTGTCCATACTGCATTCAGCCAACATCCCGACGTTCCCGTACCCCGATCTGGCGGCGCGGGCGTTCAACTACATGTGGCGGTACAGTTTCAACCTGAGCGCGTTGTACGAAACGCCGATGTTTCCCGCCGATTCCGAACAGGAGGCCGTGTGCGTGGAAAACGTCGCCGAGAACGCCCGGAAGGCGGGCCGCACCCTGCTCACCGAATTCGAGTCCAAACAGTTCCTCGCCTGTTACGGCATCCCCTGCGTCGAGACCCGCCTCGTCCACGACGAAGCGGAAGCCGCGGAAGCCGCCGGGGAGCTGGGATACCCGGTGGTCCTCAAACTCAACTCCGAGACGTTGACGCACAAGTCCGACGTGGGCGGCGTGCAGTTGGATTTATGGGACGCCGCCGCCGTGCGCAAGGCGTATTACCTCATGGAGAACTCCGTGCGCAACAAGGCCGGGAGCGAACATTTCCAGGGCGCAACCGTGCAACCCATGGCGAAGACCCCCGGTTACGAAGTCATCCTCGGCAGTAGCGTGGACCCGCAACTGGGGCCGATACTGCTCTTCGGGGCGGGCGGCAAGCTGGTGGAGATTTTCCGCGACCGCGCCCTGGGGTTGCCGCCCCTCAACACGACCCTGGCCCGGCGGATGATGGAGCGGACGCAGATCTACAAGGCCCTCAAGGGAACGCGGGGGCAAAAAGCCGCGGACCTGCCGGGGCTCGAACGGCTCCTGGTCAAGTTTAGCCAGCTCGTGGCGGAGCAACGGTGGGTCAAGGAAATCGACATCAACCCCCTGCTGGTCTCCGCGGACCGCATCGTGGCTCTCGACGCCCGGGTGGCGTTACACGACGCGAGCGTTACGGAGGACCTGTTGCCGCGCCTGGCCGTCCGGCCCTATCCGAGCCAGTACCAATCCTCGTGGACGACGCGCGACGGCATTCCCGTATCCATCCGTCCCATCCGTCCCGACGACGAACCGCTGATCGTCAAGTTCCACGAGCCGCTTTCGGAGCGGAGCGTGTATTTCTATTTTTTCCATCCCATGAAGCTGAGCCAGCGCACCGCGCACGAGCGCCTTGCCCGGATATGCTTCCTGGATTACGATCGGCAGATTTCCCTGGTGGCCGTCCATACCGACCCCCGCGACGGGGAGCGCCGGATCCTGGGCGTCGGGAGATTGATCCGGTTACGCGCCCGCAACGAGGCGGAGTTCGCCTTGATCGTCGGGGACGATCATCAGCGCCAGGGCTTGGGGACGGAACTTCTGCGCCGGCTGATAGCGATCGGCCGCGAGGAAAAGCTGGCCCGTATCATCGCCGATATTCTGCCCGACAACCGCCCCATGCAACGCGTCTGCGAAAAACTGGGGTTCCGGTTGCGGCGCTCGGCCGACGACCCGATGATCAAGGCTTGCATCGATTTATGAGGCGGAGACCGTGATTTTGGCAGTCAGGATTTGCGTGATCGGGATTGGCAACGAACGCCGGGGCGACGACGCCGCCGGTCTTCTCGTGGCCCGGCGCTTGAAAGCGAGGAACATGGACTCCGTCACCGTCCTCGAACAATCGGGAGAAGCGTCGGCGTTTTTGGAGGCGGTCGCCCAGGCGGACGCGGCGATATTGGTCGACGCGATGCAGTCCGGGGACGAGCCGGGAAAAGTGCGCCGGTTCGCGGCAGGAGACCGCCCTCTTCCCGCGCGTCGGTTCCCCTGCTCGACCCATGGCATGGGCGTGGCCGAAGCCGTCGAACTGGCCCGCGCCCTGGGGAAACTTCCCGCCGAGGTCGTGGTCTACGGGATCGAAGGCGGACGGTTCGCCCCCGGCGGCGAATTGTCGCCGGAAGTGGCCCGCGCCGTCGAGGGGACGGTCCGGCTCGTGGCGCGGGAAATTCAGACCCTGCTGTCGGGGTCGCGCGGGAAAGGAAACCGGAATGCATGAACATTCGTTGATGAACGACCTGCTTCGCAAAATACTGGACGTCGCTCAAAAGCAGAACGCCCGCAAGGTGACGCGCGTCAAGGTGGCGGTCGGGGCGCTGAGCCATTTTTCGCGGCCGCATTTTATCGAACACTTTGTCCATGCGGCCGAGGGCACCCCCGCCGAAGGCGCCGCGCTGGATATCGATATGCTGGAAGACGCGGCGCATCCCCATGCGCGGGAAGTCCTGTTGGAAAGCGTGGAGGTGGAGGAATAATCCCGGCTTCCTCCGCATGGACCATGGAACACCCCGCTGACGGCATTATCCGGTTACGAGTGGCGGTCCGCGGGGCCGTGCAGGGGGTGGGGTTCCGCCCCTTTATTTTCCGCCTGGCGACCGGGCTGGGGTTGAAGGGATGGGTCAGGAACTCGTCCCAGGGCGCGGTCGTCGAGGTCGAGGGACCGGGCGAAACCGTGCGGGATTTCCTGTTGCGGATCGATCTGGAGAAGCCGCCGAGGTGTTTCATCCAGGGCCTGGAGCCCGCGTATCTGGACCCGGCGGGCTACGGCGATTTCGCGATCCTTCCCAGCGACGCCTCGGGCGGGAAGACCGCCGTCGTCCTGCCGGACATCGCCGTCTGCGCCGATTGCCTGCGAGAGATCCTGGACCCGGCGGACCGCCGTTACCGTTATCCGTTTACCAACTGCACCAACTGCGGGCCGCGGTTCAGCATCGTCGAGTCCCTGCCGTACGACCGCGCCAACACCGCGATGAAGGGGTTTGCGATGTGTTGCCGGTGCCAGGCCGAATACGACGACCCGCTGGACCGCCGGTTCCACGCGCAACCGAACGCCTGCCCCGAATGCGGTCCGCATCTGGAATTGTGGGACCGGCGGGGGAACGTCCTCGCGCGACGCGAACGCGCTCTCATGGACGCCGCCGGGGCGTTGCGCGGCGGGGCCATCCTGGCCGTCAAGGGGATCGGCGGGTTTCACCTGATGGCGGACGCGCGCAACGGCGAATCCGTCCGCGAGCTTCGCCTGCGGAAACGCCGGGAAGAGAAACCGCTGGCGGTCATGTTTCCCTCCCTGGATTCCGCGAAGTCCGTCTGCGAGGTTTCGCCCCTGGAAGAACGGCTTTTGCGCTCGCCCGAGGCGCCCATCGTCTTACTGCGTAGAAAAAAAACGGTTACGGGCTCCGCCGCCGGGGACGCGGATGCCGTCGAGATTGCGGACGCCGCGGCGCCGGGCAACCCGTGTCTGGGAGTCATGCTCCCATACGCCCCCGTGCATTGTCTGTTGCTGGGCGAGTTGGGTTTTCCCGTCGTGGCGACGAGCGGCAATCTCTCCGACGAGACGATTTGCGTGGACGAGCGCGAGGCCCTGGTCCGCCTGGGCGGGATCGCCGATTTGTTCCTCGCGCACGACCGGCCCATCGCGCGCCCCGTCGACGACTCCGTGGTCCGCGTGGTCCTGGACCGCGAACTGGTATTGAGACGCGCGCGCGGGTACGCGCCGTTGCCGGTTTCCATGCGCGGTCCCCTTCCCCCGCTGATCGCCCTGGGCGGCCATCTGAAAAACACGATCGCCGTTTCCGCCGGGAGCCAGGCGTTCGTGAGCCAACACATCGGCGACTTGGAGAGCGCGCAGGGGTATGATACGTTCAAGTCGGCGGCGGCGAACTTCCCGAAGCTATTCGGATACGATACCCTATGGATGTCCGGGAACGGGAACGGGGAGGGCCGCCGGGCCGGGCGGGCGGAAGGAGACGGCGGGGGGATTTCGCCGCTCGTCGTGGCGTGCGACGCGCATCCCGATTACGTCTCGACGCGGTTCGCGTCGGAGATCGTAAAAACCGGTCCGGGCGCGAACGGCGTTTCCCTTGTTACCGTGCAACACCACCACGCCCACGCCCTGTCGTGCATGGCGGAGAACGATCTTGCCGGGCCCGCGTTGGCAACGGTTTGGGACGGCTCCGGTTACGGTCTCGACGGGACCGTCTGGGGCGGCGAATTCCTGAGCGTGTTCGACGGCGGGTTCCGGCGGGTTGGACGCCTGCGGACGTTCCGTCTGCCCGGCGGGGAAAAAGCGGTGCGGGAACCGCGCCGGGCCGCGCTCGGCCTGCTTTACGAAATATACGGCGACGCGGTCTTCTCGATGACGGACGTCCCGTCCGTCCGCGATTTTTCTCCCGGAGAACTGGGGCTCTTGAAAACCATGCTGAGGAATAAAGTCAACTCTCCGGCAACTTCCAGCGCCGGGCGCCTGTTCGACGCGGTTTCCTCTCTGCTGGACGTCCGCCACCGCTCCGGGTTCGAGGGGCAGGCGGCCATGGAGCTGGAATACGCGTTGGGGGACGTCCGCGCGGACGGCCGGTACGCGTTCGCGATTTCCGAACAGGACGGCTTGCTGTCGGCGGACTGGTCGCCCATGATCGAGGAAATATTAGGGGACGTCCGGAACGGCGAGCCGTTGTCCGGAATCTCCCGCCGGTTCCATAACGCGCTCGCGGAGACGGTCGTCGCCGTCGTCCGCCGCGCGGGGGAGCCGCGCGTGGTCCTTAGCGGCGGCTGTTTCCAGAACAAATACCTGACTGAACGGACGGTCCTCCGCCTGCGGGAGGAGGGTTTCCGGCCTTACTGGCACCAGCGCATCCCGCCCAACGACGGCGGAATTTCGCTCGGGCAGGCCGTCGCCGTAGGCGCGCGGCCGGGGGGAGTCTGACCATGTGCCTGGCCGTCCCGGGAAAGATCCTGTCCATCGAGGGCCAGGACCCGCTCTTGCGCTCCGGCAAAGTGAGTTTCGGCGGGACCCTCAAAAACGTCTTCCTCGCTTACGTCCCCGAAGCGCGAGTGGGGGATTACGTCCTGGTGCACGTGGGTTTCGCCATCAGCGTTCTGGTCCCGGAAGAGGCCGACCGCATTTTCCGCTACCTCGCGGAAATCGAGGAGGGGGATTTCCTCCAGGGAGAGGAAGCGTCATGAAATACGTCGACGAATACCGCGACGCCAAACTTGCGCGGGGCTACGCCCGCGCCCTGGCCCGCGCGGTCACCCGGCCGTGGACCGTCATGGAAGTGTGCGGCGGGCAGACCCACGCCATCGTCAAGTACGGCGTGGACAAGCTGTTGCCCGGGGAGATCGAACTCGTGCACGGTCCCGGTTGCCCGGTGTGCGTGACGCCCATCGAGTGGATCGACGCGGCGGTCGAGATCGCGTCGCTGAGGGACGTAATCTTTTGCACGTTCGGCGACATGTTGCGCGTGCCCGGCGCCCGCGGGGACTTGTTTTCCGCGAAGGCCGGGGGCGGGGACATCCGGGTGGTGTATTCGCCCATGGACGCCCTGCAAGCGGCGCGGGCGAACCCGGAAAAACAGACGGTGTTTTTCGCCGTCGGGTTCGAGACGACGGCGCCGGCCAACGCCATGGCCGTATATCAGGCCAAACGCGAGGGGCTGAAAAATTTTTCCATGCTGGTGTCGCACGCGCTGGTCCCGCCGGCCATGGAGTCGATCCTGTCCTCCCCGGCGAACCGCGTACAGGGGTTTCTCGCCGCCGGCCACGTGTGCACCGTCATGGGATATACGGAGTACGAGCCCGTCGCCCGCAAGTACCGGGTCCCCGTCGTGGTGACGGGTTTCGAGCCGACGGACATTTTGCAGGGGATTTACATGTGCGTCAAACAACTGGAGGAAGGCCGGCACGAGGTGGAAAACCAGTATTCCCGGTCGGTGCGCCGCGAAGGCAACGCCGAGGCGCAAAAATTAGTCCGCGCGGTATTCCGGCCCATCCGCAGGAATTGGCGCGGCGTCGGCGAAATTCCGGAAAGCGGGCTCGGCCTGACGGAGGAATACGAGGCGTTCGACGCGTTGCGACGTTTCGCGGTCGTCCCGCAAGTCCGGGAAGGGCCGTCGGAATGCGTCAGCGGCGAGATCCTCCAGGGACTGAAAAAACCCGGCGAGTGTCCGGCGTTTGGCGTCCGGTGCACGCCAGAACGCCCGCTGGGAGCGACCATGGTCTCGTCGGAGGGGGCGTGCTCCGCGTATTACCGCTACCGGGGAGCGCGGCATGAGCCCTGAACGGCCGGACGGCCTTGGCGCCGGGGCCCATTGCCCCCTGCCCCTTTCGGACTATCCGCGCGTCGTCTTGGGCCACGGCGGCGGCGGGAAGCTGACGGAACAACTCATCGAGAAGCTGTTCCTGCCGGCTTTCGACAACCCGTTTTTAAACAAGCGCCACGACGGGGCGGTCCTGGACATGGGCCCTATGAAACTGGCGTTCACGACCGATTCCTACGTCGTCCGCCCGCTGTTCTTTCCCGGCGGGGACATCGGGACGCTGGCGGTCAACGGCACGATAAACGACCTGGCCATGTGCGGCGCGCGCCCCGCTTATCTCAGCGCGGGGTTCATCATCGAGGAGGGATTTTCCATGGAAACGCTGTGGACCATTACGCGGTCCATGGCGCGGGCGGCGGCATCGGCGGGCGTCGTCATCGTCACCGGCGACACGAAGGTGGTGGACAAGGGGCATGGCGACGGCATTTTCATCAACACCGCCGGGGTGGGCGCCGTCGAACGCGGTTGCGCGATCGGGCCGGGGAGCGTCCGCCCGGGGGACGCCGTCGTTCTGAGCGGCGACGTCGGACGGCACGGGATGGCGATCCTTTCGGCGCGCGAGGGGCTGGAGTTTGAAAGCATGATCGAAAGCGACTGCGCCCCGCTGGCCGGTCCGGTCCTGCGCTTGATCGAGGAGGGGATCGAAATACACTGTCTCCGCGACCTGACGCGGGGCGGCCTGGCCGGGGCGCTGGCGGAAATCGCCCGCGCCGCGGGAGCCCGGGTCGATATCGACGAAAGCGCCATACCCGTCCGCGAAGACGTCCGGGGGGCGTGCGAAATACTGGGGTTCGATCCGCTATACGTCGCCAACGAAGGGCGGTTCGCGGCTTTTGTCGCCGGGAAGGACGCCGGGCGGGCGGAGGAGGTCCTGCGCGCGTTCCCACCGTGCGCCGAGGCCGGCGTCATCGGGCGCGTCCGGGAGTCGCGGACGGGTCTCGTGGTCATGAAAAGCCGGATCGGCTCGGACCGCGTCGTCGATTCCCTGAGCGGGGAACAAATGCCGAGAATTTGTTGAAAACGAATCCCCGATTGGACACAATATTTTAATACGATGTAAAATCTTTACCCGGCGCGAGTTCGCAAATGGAAAATGAGCAGACTTTAATAGCCGCGAGACGCCGCAAGGGGCGGGTCTTGACCGTCGCCATGGACGAATATTTCGCCGCGGAACTGAGGATTTTTCTGGAGTCCAACCGGTACGCGGTCCGCGCGGCCGAAACCCAGGCCGAGGCGTTGGAGGTCATCCGCTCCGACTTGAAGGACTTTCTGGGACCCAAGCGTCAATCGGCGTTTCCCCACGTGGTCCTGCTGAACATCCGGTCCGGCCTGGACAGCGAGATCGATTTCATCGCGCAGGCCAAATCCATCTGTCCCGTCATTTTCCCCATTGCGATCGTCCCTCTCTCGTTCGCGGAAATGGCCGTCCGGGCCATGGAGGCGGGCGCTTACGATTACCTTTTCCGGCCCGTCGAGTTGCAGGACTTGTTGACCCGGATCGATCGTTGTTTCGAAAAGATCGAACTGGAAAAGGCTTTTTCCAAGGCCGAGGCGGTGCGGAGAAAAAGCGACTTCCGCTATCGCGCGCTCGTGGAAAACGTGGTGGACGGCATCGTCACCATCGACGCGCGGGGGCGGATCCTGTCGTTCAATCCGGCGGCGGAGCGCATTTTCGGATACAAGGCCTGGGAAGCGATCGGAAAGAACGTGAGCCTGCTCATGCCGGAGCCTTATCGAAGCGAGCACGACCGGTACATTGAGAATTACCTCAATACCGGCGTGGCCAAAATCATCGGCATCGGGCGGGAGACGGTGGGCGTGAGAAAGGGCGGGGCAACCTTTCCCATCGACCTTGCCGTCAGCGTGATGTGGGAGGAAGACTCGCCGTGTTTCATAGGCATCGTCCGCGATATCACCGAGAGCAAACGGTCGCAGGACGCGGTCCGCCAAAGCGAGGAGCGTTTGAGCGCGCTTTCCGCGTTTCAAAACGCGATCCTCAACGACGCCCATAACACGATCATCGCCACGGACCTCAAGGGGACCATCACCCTGTTCAACAAGACCTCCGAAAAGATGCTGGGCTACGCGGCGGAGGAAATGGTGGGGAAGGCGACGCCGGAGATCATTCACGACCGCCGGGAAGTCGAACTGCGGGCGGAGGAATTGAGCAGGGAATATGGGAGAACGATGGAACCGGGATTTGGGGTTTTCGTGTTGAAGGCGAGTCTCGGCGAACCCGAAACCAGGGAATGGACCTATATGAGAAAAGACGGCTCCCGCTTTCCCGTATTGCTGTCGGTTTCCTCATTGCGCGATGCGGCCGGAAAGGACATCGGATACCTGGGGGTGGGGAGCGATATTTCGCAACGCAAGGAAATCGAATCGGAGATCAAGAAGGCGAAGGAATCCGCCGAATCCGCCAACCAGGCCAAAAGCGTCTTTCTGGCCAACATGAGCCATGAACTGCGGACGCCGATGAACGCCATCCTGGGTTTTTCCCAGCTTTTGCAGTCGGACCCGGACCACCCGCTGACGACGGCCCAGACGGAGAGGCTGGGCGAAATCCTCAAGGCCGGGGACCATTTGCTCGAACTCATCAACGAAGTCCTGGATTTGTCGCGGATCGAATCCGGGAAGCTTGTTTTGTCCCTGGAAAGCGTCCCCATCCACGAGGTCCTTATGGAGACCATGGTCCTGATCGAACCGCTGGCCCAAAAGATGGGGGTCCGCATGGACGTCGATTTCGCCAGGATAGCCGACCGCTCCGTGCGCGCCGACCGCGTGCGCCTGAGACAAATTCTGCTCAACCTGCTGTCCAACGCCGTCAAGTACAACAAGCCCAGGGGAACGGCGACCCTGGAGGGAAAACAAACCTCAGCGAAGAGCTATCGTTTGTGCGTGATCGACACGGGCCCGGGCATCCCCGAGGACCAGATGGGGAAATTGTTCGAGCCGTTCAGCCGCCTCAACGCCGAATCCTCCGGCGTGGAGGGGACGGGCATCGGCCTCACCATCTCCAAACGGCTTGTCGAGTTGATGGGCGGGAGCATCGGCCTGAAAAGCGCGGTCGGGAAAGGGACGGAGTTCTTCATCGACCTGTCCTTGGCGGAAAAAACCGGCCCCGGGAAGGAGACGGACAAAGTCTTTTCGACGGCGAAAAAGGACGAGATGGAGCCGGAAAGACGAGCGACCCTGCTTTACGTCGACGACGACGAGGCCAACCGCGTCCTGATCGAGCATATCCTCCGCCGCCGCCCGGACCTCAGGTTGATATCGACGCCCCAGGCGATGATGGGGATCGACCTGGCGCGGGCGCACCGGCCGGATTTGATCCTGTTGGACCTCCAACTGCCGCACATGGACGGTTTCGAGGCGTTGGAACTCCTGCGGACCTACGAGGAAACGCGGGGCATCCCGGTCGTCGCGTTCAGCGCCTACGCCATGGAGGCGGACATCAAGAAGGGCCTGGAGGCCGGATTCATCCGCTATATCACCAAGCCCTTCAAGGTCGCGGATTTTCTGCGGACGATCGACGACGTCCTGCGGCTTGCGAAGGACAATCCCGCAAGGAGCCTTTAACCGGACCGCGAGAGCGGGGAAAAGGGGGAAGCGCGTGAGCGTAACGACGCTGGCAGTTTTGGGGGTTTTGTTGTTTGGATCGGCCGCCGTCATCGGATATCTGCTCACGATCTATAACGGCCTGATCGCGTTGAAGGAGAACATCAAAAAAGCCTGGGCCAACATCGACGTGATCTTGAAGCAAAGGCACGACGAGCTTCCCAAGCTCGTCTCCGTTTGCGAAAGCTACGCCGAGTTCGAGAAGGGGATACTGGAACGGGCCATGAAAGCGCGGGAGCGGTATTTCTCCGCCGACACCGTCGCGAAAAAAGCCGAGGCCAGCGCCGAGGTCAGCGGGGCGATCAAGAGCATCTTCGCGCTGGCCGAGAATTATCCGCAATTGAAGGCCAACGAAAACTTCATGCAGTTGCAGGCGCGCATTTCGCATCTGGAGGAGAGCCTCGCCGACCGGCGCGAGTTCTATAACGACAGCGTCAACAACTACAATATCCGCATCCAGCAACTGCCCGACGCGATCGTGGCGAACTTCATGGGCCTGAAGCTGGAGACGATGTTCTCCGTCGCCGCGGAGGACCGCCGGGACGTGGACATTAAAATCCGCCTCCCCCGGTTCGAATGAGCCGCGAAAAGCGGCGTTGAAAAGGCGCTCCCATGACCTCCAACCGCGAAGGCGACCTTGCCGTCTGGGCGCTGATGGGCGCCGGGATGGGCGTCTACTGGTTCTTCAAGGGTTTCAGGGAACTCAAGGTCAAAAGGACCATCCAGGACATCCCCACGTCGAGGATAGCCACGGGGGCCGTCGGGTCGCTCGTGGAAATCAAGGGGGCCATCGTCTGCGAGCCCGATCAATTGGTCCCGGCCCCGGTCAGCGGTTTTCCCTGCGTTTTCTATTCCCTCGAAATTCAGAAATTGGTCCGGACGAAGAACTCCTCCTACTGGAAAACGATCGACTGGATCTATTCCGATAAAGGTTTTCGCGTGGACGACGGAAGCGGGGCCGACGCCCTGGTCTACGCCGAGGGGGCGGAAATCAAGCGGCAGGGGGACCCCGCGGAGTACCGCGTAAACTCGCGCGATCTGTCCTCCATGCCCCAGGGGCTGTTGCTGGTCCTCACCCTCAACGCGAATAAGCTGAGGTCTTTCAAGCTCTCCGGGTCCTCCTGGTGGAGGTCGGAGGAGTACCGCTTTCTGGAGCGGTGTTTCTACAGGGGCGAAACCCTCTACATCCTCGGCAACGCCGATTCGGGGATCAAGGTCGAGAAGAGAAGAAAACTGTCGTTTAAAAATTTTCTGGCCGCGAGAAAAATGGCGGAAACCGATCCCGCGTTACGCAAAAAGTTCGACGCCAACCGGGACGGCGTGTTGGACCCGGAGGAATTGGAGCGGGCGGCCAAAACGGTCGGGGAACAATTACAGCCGCGCGACGGACGGGTCGAGAAACCCCTGCCCAAAACCAAAATGATTTTCAGAAAGCAGGACGCGCGGACGTTCATCGTCAGCAATATGAAGGAAGAGCAGGTGGTCGCGAGTCTGGGATGGAGTTCGTCCTTGAAAATATTTGGCGGCCCGGCGCTGGCCATTGCCGGCATGGCGTATATCGCGTGGTTCCTGCGCGGCGCTTTTTAAGGAGAGCGTTGCATAACTCTCATTTTGCCTGGCGATCTTCCGTTCGTCATCGCGAGCCGTCGTAGACGGCGTGGCGATCCAGACCTCTGGATTGCTTCGCTCCGCTCGCAATGACCATAAGGGCATCTCTAAAAATTGTAGTTGCCTGATTCATCAGGCGCTCCAAGAGCCCAATAAATTGGGCAACTACACTTTTTCAGCGCCGGTTGGACTCAAGAAAAAGGCGATTTTTAGAGATGCTCTTTAATGTTTTTTCCAACGTGCCGCTGGACCCAACGCCGCTCCGCGCTTACGCCGGGGCGGGAATGGCGTTTCGGCGATCGCGCCAGCGTCATCGCCGCGTTGCCTCCGGGCGTAGCCCGGCCAGCGGCACGCTGGTCAGGCGGATTGGAAGACGGGCCGGAGGCCGAGGTTTTCAATCATTTCGATGTCTTTTTTGGGGTCCTGGCCTTTGGTGGTCAGGTAATTGCCGCCGAGGATGCCGTTGGCGCCCGCCGCGAAGAGCAGGTCCTGGCCCTGGCCCAGGATTTCCTCCCGTCCCCCGCATACGAACAGGTCGATGGCGGGCAGGACGAGGCGGAGAAGCGAGATCGTCCGCAGGGCCTCGTGGTAATCGAGGTAGTCCAGATGTTCCAAGGCCGTGCCGGGGAGCGGTTTCAGGAAGTTGATGGGGAACGAATCGGTTTTCATGTCGCGGATGTCGAAGGCCAGTTCCACCCTCTGCGCGTAGGTTTCGCCCATCCCGAAGATGCCGCCGACGCAGACCTTGAGTCCCGCCTCGCCGGCGTTCCTGACCGCCTGCATTTCGTCGCGGTAGGAGTGGGTGGTCACGATTTTGTCGAAATGGCTGGCGGCGGTTTCCAGGTTGTGGTGGAAGCGGTCCAGTCCAGCGGCTTTCAACTCTTTCAGGTTTTCCAGGCTCATCAGGCCCAGGGAACAGCAAACCTCCAGGCTGGTTTCCGCCTTGATCCGCCGGATGGCCTCCTTGAGAACGTCCAGTTCCTTCCGGTCGTCCACCGCCGTGCCCGACGTGACGATGGAAAACTCGTTGGAGCCGAAAGCCTCCGCCTCTTTCGCCGCGGCCACGATTTTATCGACGTCCAGGAGCCCGTATTCCGGCGAATCGGTCTTGAACCTGGACGATTGCGCGCAGAACCCGCAATCCTCGGGACATTTCCCCGATTTGGCGTTGACGATGGAGCAAATCTTGACGTCCGGGCCCTTGAACTTGTCGCGGATCCGGTCCGTGCCCTGGAACAGGTACAGGAGTTCCTCGCGGTCCAGGGTCCCGACCAGCAGGGCCTGCTCGCGGTCGATGCCTTCCCCGCCCATGGCCGTTTCGATGATGGAGTCGATGAGTTCTTTACGCATAGCGTTGATTGCCCGCATCCGCGGTTGAAAATAGAATAAAAATAGTACCACAACCCGGAGCGGTTGGGGAAATCAAACGGCGGATTATTCGTAGCCCAGCAGGCTGACCAGTTCGTCCGGGGAGGTCGTGGGCGGCAGGCAGGCGCCGCGCCGGCATACGTAGGCCGCAGCCTTGCCGTCGATGGTTTTGCGGTTGGCGAGCAGGGGGACGTCGCGGGCGGCGGTCTCCGCCTCGTCCTCGTAGGCGAAGGCGAAGACGGCGTTGGGGAAGAATCCCTGGCGGACGGTCTTCAGCATGGCCTGGGTGGACGGGTCGTCGCGCCGTCCCACCGCGGCCACTTCCTTCAGCCCGCCGAGGTAGAGGTGCAGGGCCTGCATCATGAAGGAGGAGTTGAGCCCGTAATCCATCAGGTCCTCGTGGAAGACGAGGAAGATTTTTTCCGCTTTGCGTTCGTAGGCCGGGTCGCCCAGGTACGCGGACAGCTTGAGGAGGGCCAACGCGGCGTTGCTGTTGCCGGAGGGCTCGACGCCGTCGTATCCGGAAATCTGCCGAACAATCAGGTTTTCCCCGTCCGCCGGGGTCTCATGGTACGCGCCGTCGCCGGACGCGAATTTCTCGTCCGTCAACCGCATCAGTTCGGCGGCGAGCTTGACGTATGTGGGCTTGTAAGTCGCTTCATAGAGTTCCAGGCAGGCTACCGCCAGGGACGTGTAGTCGAAAAGATAGCCGTTATGGCGGGCGTCGCCCTGCCGGAACCGGCGGAACAGACCGCCGTCCGGGGCGCGCATGCGGGTCAGGATGAAGTCCGCCGCCCGCTCCGCGCGGCGTATCCGCTCCGGGTCGTCGAGGACGCGCCCGGCCCGGGCCATCGCGGAGATCATCAGTCCGTTCCAGGAGACGAGGACCTTGTCGTCCAGCAACGGCCGTATGCGTTTGCTCCGCTCTTCCAGGAGGAGGGAACGGGCCTTGCCGAGTTCCTCGACGACCGCCGCCTCCGGCAGGCCGAGTTCCTTCGCCAGTTCCGCGGGCGCGCGGGTGACGTGTAGGATGTTCTTATGCTCGAAGTTCCCGCGCGGCGTGACGTTGTAGTAGGGACCCGCCACGCTGGCCGGGGAACGCCCCGGAGCGGGATGGCCGGGCTCGGATTGCCCTCGACGATCTTCGTTCGCCATCCGAATCGAGCCATTTGGGTCCAGCGTCACGCTGGCCGGGGAACGCCCCGGAGCGGGATGGCCGGGCTCGGATTGCCCTCGACGATCTTCGTTCGCCATCCGAATCGAGCCGTTTGGGTCCAGCGTCACGCTGGCCGTCTGGCGGCCCAGAACCTTTTCGATTTCCTCCTGCGTCCAGACGTAGAATTTCCCCTCCACCCCTTCGCTGTCGGCGTCCTCGGCGCTGTAAAACGCCCCGTCGGGGGAGGTCATGTCGCGGTCGATGTACGCCAGGACGTCGTTGGCGAAGTCCGCGAACTCCGGGGCGCCCCCGGCCTGGCACGCTTCGACGAGCGCGGTCACGAACAGGGCGTTGTCGTAAAGCATTTTTTCGAAATGCGGGACGAGCCAGCGGTAGTCCGTGCTGTAGCGCGACAGGCCGCCGCCGATCTGGTCGTAGATGCCGCCGTTTTTCATGGCCCGGAGCGTGTTGACGGCCATGTCCAGGCTGGGTTTGTGACCCGTCCGCCGGTAATGGCGCAGGAGCAGGCCCAACCCCATGGACGGCGGAAACTTGTTCTGGGGCTGAAAGCGGAAACCGTGGTTCAAGGTGTCGTAATGGCTTTCGTAGAGCTTTACGGCGCGGTCCTCGCCCTCGAAATCCAAGGTGTCCAACGCCCCGGTTTCCGTTCTGACCGCCGATTGCTTGAGGTGGGCGACGATGGCCTGGCTTTGACGCTGGATCTTGCCGGGGTCGTTTTTCCATAATCCGCTCAGGAACTCCAGCACGTTGGCGAAGGACGGCAGGTGGAACCGGGGCTGGGGAGGGAAATAAGTGCCGCCGTAAAACGGCAGGCCTTCCGGGGTCACGAAAACGTTCAGCGGCCAGCCGCCCTGCTGGCCCATGGATTGCAACGCCTGCATGTAGACGCTGTCCACGTCGGGGCGTTCCTCGCGGTCCACCTTGATACAGACAAATCCGGCGTTGAGCAGTTCCGCCAGTTGCGGGTCCTCGAACGATTCCCGTTCCATGACGTGGCACCAGTGGCACGTCGCATAGCCGATGCTCACCAGCAAAGGCTTGTTCAGTTCCCTGGCGATTTTAAACGCTTCCTCGCCCCAGGGGCGCCAGTCGACGGGGTTGTGGGCATGTTGGAGGAGATAGGGGCTTTTTTCGTGGACCAGGAGGTTGGTAAAGCGATGTTCATCCATGTAATTTTTTAAACCGTTCGAAAAAGTCGGGAAACGACTTGCTCACGCACTCGGGGTTTTTGATTTTGACGCCGGGAATCTTCAACCCGGCGACCGCGAAACTCATGGCCATGCGGTGGTCGTTGTACGTTTCGATCTCCGCCGGGTTGTAACGGGCGGCGGGATGGACCGTCAGGTAATCGGGCCCGGATTCGACCCGCGCGCCCAGCCGCGTCAATTCGCGCTCCAGGGCGGCGATCCGGTCGGTCTCCTTGATCCGCAAATTGCCGATCCCCGCGACGGCGGTCGGGCCGTCCGCGAACAACGCCACGACCGCCAGGGTCTGGACGACGTCCGGCATGGTATTCATATTGATGGAAATCCCCCGCAAAGGATTTCCCTTGACCGCGATTTTTCCGGAGGATTTTTCCACCCGGCACCCCATTTGCTCGAGGGCGTCCAGAAACCGCATGTCGCCCTGCACGCTGTCCGGGTTGAGGCGGGTCACCGTCACTTCGCCGCCGGAGACCGCGGCGGACGCGAAGAAATACGACGCGCTGGACGCGTCGCCCTCGATGGCGTACTCCCGGGGCGCGTACTTCTGCCCGGCCGATACCCGGAAAACGGAATATCCCTCATTTTCCACACGGACCCCGAAGGTCTTCATGATGTCCAGCGTGATGTCCACGTAGGATTTAGAGGTCAGCTCCCCGGCGACGCGGATGACGGAATCTTTTTGAAAATACGGGGCGGAGAGCAGGAGAGAAGTCAGGTATTGACTGCTCTTGTCGGCGGCCAGGCGGATTTCGCCGCCGGGGACGTTTCCGCCTTGGACGACCAGCGGCGGGCATTGGTTGTTCAAGACCGATTCGGCGGGCACGCCCATGGCGCGCAGACCGGCCAGCAGGTCCTCGATGGGGCGTTCGCGCATGCGCTCGTCGCCCGTCAGGCGGCTGGTCCCCGGCGCCAGGGCCGCGAACGTGGCCAGGAACCGCATGGCCGTCCCGGCGTTGCCGACATAAATCTCTTCTTGCGGCGCCTGTAAAACGCCGCCTTTCCCGGAAACGATCAATGCGTCCGCCTCCCGCTTGACCGGGACGCCGTAACGGACGATCGCCTCCCGCATGTAGCGGGTGTCGTCGCTGAACAGCGGGTGGTCCAGCCGGCTTTCGCCGTCCGCCAGCCCGGCGATAATCAGGGCGCGGTTGGTGTAGCTCTTCGACGGCGGCGCCTCGACCGTCGCGCGAGTTCGAGTTGCGGGTTGGATTTCGATCAAGGGAGTCTTACAGGAAATATTGGAACGTAGTTCGAGTTGATTGGACATGCGGCGTGAAAGGGGCGGATGTGAGGTTTTAACTGATTTTCTAATGCGATAAAGCGCCGACAAGGATTCTCTGATGCTAGCAACGTGTTTTTCCATCCCGTAAGCCGTTAGAATTTCCGTGTCCAGCTTTAGCCGGTCTAATTGCTCAAGTTCTTGGGCAAGCGGCCAGACGTTCCTTTTCTTCACAGCCTCGAAAGTTTCGATGATCCGATCGCGGGATTTCCCATTTAGTTGTGATGGGTCGAGCATATGGAATCCCTTCTTGAGTTTGGAGGGTTGAATATCCAATGCCCCGAGTCCTCGACCGAAGCCAGCGGCTTCTATCATGAACAGGCCGAAGGTAGAGTTCAGAAGCGCGTGAACCAGTAGCATGTTAAGTTGATGGTCTTTTTTAGTGAAGCGAATTAACCGCTGATTCACAAAGCCGCGATTCTTCATTTTAGCGACAAATAGGCGATCTTCTGGATTCAGCCCCATCACGAAATCAGCCAACGTGTCTGGTTTCATTTCGTACCATTGGTGATTTGCCCGCGCCAATGCGCTGGGCAAGGGTTCGCCTTTTTCGTTTGGCAGGTTTTTAAATCGCTCGATCCAAGCTATGGCTCCTTTATGACCTTTGGTTTTTAGCGCCTTTATATCTTCGGAACAACAGAAAGCCTTGGCGTCTGGCTCGGCAATGTAGCCCTGCACGCTTCTTGTGTTTTTCAACACGGGACGGATATAGTCGCGCTCTATCCCATGTCCCTTGGCCGGATAAAACATATCGTCCCAGCCTCGCCGTTCGCCGCGCCCGATATCAAATAGGCTTGAAACCTTGATCAATTTGGACTGAAACTGTTTTACCCAATGGACATCAGTGAAGAAACAAGACCATCCCACGCATATCTTCTCGATCAAAGCGCGTTCGTTCGAGGAATAAACATTCACTTGCACGGTATCCGTAGTTTCCGCCGACGGCGCGGATATAATTGTTGCTGTCATTTCATTTGTTTTCGGTGGATCCCATTCGGCGATAGGTTTCAAAGTTGTAACGAATTTTACATCGCCGGGTTGCTCTGATCCGTCCTTTTTTTCAAGAACTACGATGTTCGTAACGACTTTGGTTTGATCAAACCATCTACCGGCCCCGGAAGATACTACGATACGAATGTGGAAATGCTTTTCCATCGCCTTCCTGAGGCCTACTCCCCAATCCGTACTGAGCCAAGCATTTGAGACAATGATGCCTATTCGACCTCGATCTTTTAGGAGCGTTTTTAGATACAAGACAATATACGCAAAGAAGTCTGATTTCCCTGATATGCTTTCCCCATCTGTTACGGTCTTCAACTTTGCCGCGACATCTTTGTTTACGGTTTTCACATCTTCAAACCGGACGAATGGAAGATTTGAAACGATGCTACCCATGCGTGGAAGTTGTGTGGCGATCTTCTTTCCTGTGTTCGGGTCGGTGAAGGAAATCTGTTGCCCCGGATGAATAGCAAACACATCCTGTTTGAATATCCGAATAATTTCACCCATCGCTTCGGGGTCGGCCAGGGCAATGGCGCCGAGCTGGAGGGGAAATTGAAACCTATCCGAGGCCCACACAGTAGAAAGGGCTTGTGCTTTGTTCATACCGCCGCGACTGGTTTTCAACTCATAGGCGGCGCGGGCGATCGTTCCAGTACCGCAACAGGGATCAATCGCATGATCTTCCCGATCCTCGATCGCAAGGTTGACCAGCAACCTTGCGAGTTCCATGGGCGTGGCATATTGCCCGGCCACTTTTCGTCTCGCGCTATCTAGAGCGCTTTCCATGACCTTGCGTAAGGCTTCCTGCGGGAGCTCGTCGAGCTTAAGCTCGGTCAGGAAGCGATTAAGCTGACATAGGCCAATCCATGCTTCTCTGCCGATCCTATCGGCGGCAATCTCAGGCTCGAAGACCTGCATGAAATCGCATTTGTCTGAGATCTCATTAAAAATCTCGGTTGCCTCCTCAATCGAGCGTTGCCGGTCGATCCTCTCAACCTTGCGAGCGGCTGTGTGGAACTTCTTGAGATAGTGGCAGAAGAGAAATCGGTTGAGCCAGTTGGTCAATGCCACTTTCGCGAAAATCTGAAAATCGACCCCTTCACCAAGCTTTTTACCGTACTCTCCTGCGTTCTGGCGCCACCAATCCAGGATAGATGCGTCTACAGTTCCCGACTTTTGTCCGGCCTTCTGAATGGCCGTAGCCGCCACGCCCCAATATTCGTTGATAAATCCGGCAATAAAACCATCGTCTAAAATGTCTTGCGGCACAGAAGATTTGAGGCGTCCCTTCTCGAAAAAGTCATTCAGCGTATCGATGATTTCCTCAAGAAGACTAGTCCATTTGCTTTCCATGGACTTTACGCCCGATCGAGCGCGAATACCTAGAGGCCCCCATTTTTTAATGATGGAAAAATCCTCGCCATCCCGTTCGCGCGCGTATAGAATCGCTTCATTGACATTCCAAAGAAGGAAGCTGTTAACGCGAAGCCGATTGGCCTTCTCGATGGCATTTTTCTTAAGGTCTGAATCGTCGATCGGAGTATCTGGTAGCTTCAATTCCCAGCCTTGTCTCACACGAACGCCCTGCTCGTCACCGTAAAGCAACACGTCCGGGTAAAGGCTTTTATCGCTTTTCTGGACCTTAAGGGCGCTTTCGCCTCCTGCTCTAACTATGGGGCGAGTTCTGTTTTTGCAATAGCTGTTAATGCGGCCAATCAGATCGATTGCCCACGCTCTTTCGTTATAAGAAAGAGTGCTCATCGGCGTACCACATTGGGCTTTGCGCCATATGCACATAAACGGTCCACTATGACTTTGATGTAATCTGTCTTCTCTTTCTTGAAAAGATGGACTTCCTTGTTCTTCTCGATTCCGCAGAAGCGTCTCCCCTCCAAATACGCGGCAACCAGAAAACTTCCACTACCGCAAGCATTGTCCAATACAATATCGCCCGGCTTGGTGAAAGTTCTAATAAGATACCGCCCTAAATCAACAGGCTTCTGTGTGGGATGCCAAACCGTCCCGCCGGGCTCGCTTTCAGCGGTTTTGAAATAAAGCACATCTGTAGGATATCGTCCGCCATTACTCTTGACGCGGCAGGGTTGAAAATCTCCGTAGCTACCAGAGAATTGGTCTTTCCTGACACCCTTGTCATACGGCTCGCCGGGTTGCATTTGTGGATTGTAAGGCGGTTGTTTACGGTAGAAAACACAAATATCTTCATGCTTTCTGAGGGGTTGGTGTTTTACATTCAAGAAGTTTGTGGGTTTCGACTTTTCCCAAACAATCTTATATTTAAACCAGCTTTCATTCGATAGGATGAGCTTGGCCGTGAAGACACCCTGAGCCGTGAGAACAACCAGTCCATTAGGTTTAAGTATTCTTTTATACTGAATCCATAACTTATCAAGATTTATGACGGAATCCCATTTGTTCTGCGTTGTGCCATAGGGCAAATCACAGAGAACCATATTGATAGAATGGTCTGGAATAATGCCCATAATGTCAAGACAATCGCCTTGAAACACGGTGTTCGCGAACTCGAAAGCCTTCTGTTTATCGCCTGAGATTTGGCGGGCGGGCCAGTTCCGGGAATGTCGGTGGAAATCTACAGCTTCGCCAAACTTCGGGTTTTCCACAGGCATTTCGAACAACGGTAATTGCGCCGGACTGTTATCATTTTGTTGTTTGCTGGTTTTTATAATGGTTTTCGGCTCAATTTCCTCGTGGACACAAGAAACCGTGGACGCATCGAAACTTGCGTACTCGGCCTTGTCTGGCCAATTCGACATCTGATCGAGATAGGATTTGTTTTGATATGCCTTCTTCCCCGACAGCCTATTAGTGGCTGAGGCGACAAAGCCGAGAGGGGGAATTCTCTCCCGCTTCTTATCTTTATGTTTGTGCTGTACTGTGGACTTTTTAGCGGTCTTAGGCACGGTGGGTTTTGATAATTTATTTCGAGCCATTAAGCACACACTCCATGTTCAGGCAGGAAAAACAAACTTAGGGTGATTAAACTACATCGACAAAGAAGAAATCAACAAAAACAATCTGGTCAATTGACTAGAAGCGGTTTCATGAGTTGTTGCAGGTGATCAAACTGACACACTACCGAATTTTCGAACTGCTTGTCTGACATTGGCGATTTTGATATGATCCGGTTGCCAGGCGTCCTTTTCCCAGGATATCAATCCTGAATAGCCCCCGCCGGTTTGCCATGATCGTTTCACGGCGCCCCCTTCCCCAAGGTCCCGCAAATGAAGCCCAAGAGAAGCGATGAACTGACCGAACGCGAAAAAGAAATCCTCCGCCCCTATGTCACCGACGTGGAGGCCAAGGTGTTCTCGCTAAGGGAACTCAACCCGGAAATCGTCGGCGCCGCCCTCGCCCGCTACAGCCGGGCCCCCACCGGCATCAAGGAAACCATCGTCCGCGAGTTCCTCAACTCCGACGGCTCCCCCAACGACGTTAAGGGGACGGAACTGATCGACCGCGTGGTGAACAAGTTCGGCGACGAGTCGGTGGCCGAACTGGCGGTGGCCCCCTTGTGCATCGAGGACGTCTCGAACCTGATGACCAAGATCGTCGAGGATTGCCGGATCGGCGGCTCGCCCATCGAGGAATCCACCCGCTACGTGTTGTACGACGCCAGGAAGGACGGCGAGTGGCGGTATGTCCGGCCCGCGAACGTCATGGAGTCCGGCTTGGGACAAAAATACGTCCAGACCATGGACTTCCTGTTCGAAACCTACTCCGCGATGGTGGAGCCGATGCAGGACCTGTTCCGCAAGCGTCTCCCCCAGGACGAGTTCAAGATCGAGGTGGAGCGGCGGGGGACGGTCGTGAAGGCCGGCCTGGACGAACTGAGCGGCGACGACGAACGCAAGGCCCATCGGCTGGCCTACAACTTCACGGTCCGGAGCGCCGCCTGCGACGTCCTCCGTTGCATCCTGCCCGCCTCCACCAAGGCCAACATGGGCCTGGTCGGGAACGGGCGTTTTTTTTCCGGCCTGATCTCCAAACTGCTGTCGCAGGACTTAAAAGAGGCCAACGCCCTGGGCGAGGCGATCCGGGAGACTCTTGGCCGCCAGATCCCGACCTTCATCAAACGCGCGGCCAGGGACCCCTACCTGTGCGAGAACAACCGTAACATGGCCCGACTCTCCAGCGATCTCCTCAAGGGGGTGAAAGTGGAAAAGGCGGCGGAAGTCGTGCTCCTGGAAAACCGGGAGGAGGACTACGAGACTAACCTTCTGGCCGGCATGCTCTTCCCTTACGCGCAACATTCCACGCAACAGATCCGGGGCATCGCGCGCGCGCTCCCGAAAGAGAAACGCGACGAGATCTTCCGGACCTACGTGGGGGACCGCAAAAGCAAGCGCGACCGGCCAGGCCGGGCGTTCGAATGCGGTTACCCAATCAACTTCGACATTGTCGCGGGGTTCGCCGAATACCGCGACCTGCAACGGCACCGCATGTTGACCCAGCAGAGACAGGACCTCGCCACGTTGCTGGGTCATTCCATCCCCGAGGAGGTGGAGGAAATCGGCAGGGGACGGGTCGTCCAGGAATGTTTCGGCCGGGCCGAGGACCTCCATGACGATTTGAAACGCAACGGCCTGGAGCGCGAGGCCCAGTATGCCACCCTGTTCAACCACTTCATACGCTGGAACTTCGGCATGAACCTCCGCGAGTTGGGGCATTTGACCGAGTTGCGGTCGCAGAAGGCCGGCCATCCCAAATACCGGCGCATCGCCCAGACCATGGCGAGGTTGTACCTCAAGCGGTATCCCGGCATGAAGGCGGTTTTGCGGTTTGTCGACGAAAACGATTACGACCAAGGCATCGCGCGCGCCGAGCAGGAGGCCCGGACCGCGCGCAAAAGCCTGGCGACCGGCGTGTTCGACGACCTGGACTGAACGGGCGGAAAAGAAATTGCCGCCCTATTAAAATATTTGATTTATAATAGACCCATGGCGAGGACAAGGGAGTACGAACGGGAGCAGGTGCTGAGCAAGGCCGCGGCGCTGTTTTGGCGGAAGGGTTTCGACGCCACCTCGATGAGCGAACTGGTCGAGGCCACGGGCCTGAACAGCGCCAGCATGTACAAGGAATTCGGCAACAAGGACGGCCTGTTCGAAAGCGCTCTTGAGGATTACCGGAAAAAATGGTTGGAGCCCTTCATTAAACCCCTGACGGACGAGCCCAATATGAAGGGCATCGAGAAGTTTCTCGCGACCGCCGCAAACCATGCCGAAAGCGCCGATTTCACCGGTTGCCTGATGATGAACACGCTGTCCGAGAAGGGCTCGGTAAGCTCCGGGGCGGTCCAGCGCGCGGAGAAGTTTTGCGTCAAACTGGAGGCGGTCCTCGAGAACGCCATCCGCGGGGCGCAGAGAGAGGGAAGCGTCCCGCCTAAAAAGGACCCCGCCGTACTGGCGAATTACATCGTCTGTTTCATCCAGGGTTTGGTCCTTTACGGACGCGTCGACGACCATAAACCCTATGTCGCGCTCATCCTCGATACGGTGAAGGCCGCCCTGCAAAAGTAAAAATTTTTTACTTGCAAATAAAACGACCATTTTATAATAATGGGCGGAAGCGTTCGTTCGCAAACCTTGAAAGGAGGACCAATATGGAACTATTCACGCAACACACGGAAGCGACCGCGCCCGAAGGCGCCAATGGGGTCCTGATCAAAATCAAGGAGCGCTACGGTTTTGTTCCCAACCTGGCCTCCTATGTGGCCGAATCGCCGCTGGTCCTGGGGGCGGTCCTGAACCTGTCGGAAACTTTCGACAAAACCTCGTTCACCGAGATAGAGCGGCAGATTGTCTTGTTGACCGTCAGCATGTTGAACCGTTGCGACTATTGCAAAACCGCGCATACGGCCCTCTGCCGTCTGGCGGAGATCGACGACCGGACGCTTGAGGCCGCATTGGCGCTTGAGAAGTTGCCCGACGCGAAACTCAACGCCCTGCGGGATTTCGCCAAGGCCCTGGTCGAGCAAAAAGGCTGGGTTGGCGACGACAAGGTCCGCGAATTCCTTGCCGCGGGCTATTCGAAGGCACAGGTATTCGAGGCGGCGCTGGGCGTCGCCTTGAAAACGCTGACCAACTACTGCAACCACCTGGCCGGAGCGCGGCCCAACCCCGAATTCGTCGCGCTGGCGCGGGCAACAAGCAAGCGGTATAAAACGATCTAACGGTGGCCGCCCTTGCGGGCGGCTACCGATTTCAACGCTTAAACCCGGAGGGCGTATCGTCATGAACAAGACCGTAAAACGGACGAAAGGCGCGCCCCATGGAGGATTTCAGGGATTTGCGCGCGAGATGTCCCAGTTTCTCTCGGAGTTGTCCAGAAACAACAACAAACCCTGGTTTGATAAAAACAAGGACCGTTTCAGGTCCTGCGTGGAACGGCCCGCGAGCGATTTCGCGTCCGCCTTTTGCGAACGC
Organism: Nitrospinota bacterium; assembly: GCA_016207065.1. GTDB lineage: Bacteria > Nitrospinota > Nitrospinia > Nitrospinales > JACRGP01 > JACRGP01. Next base: position 10,630 of record JACQQK010000016.1, on the reverse strand, counting down.
CTGCGGTCGGCTTTTCCCGACATGGAACGCGTCGCCGGAAAAATATTCAGGATTTATCGCGATACCCGGTTCAGCAAGGACAAGTCGCCTTACAAAACGCATATCGGGATTCGCTTTGGCGAGGACGAAACCAAGGGTTGCGCCGCGCCCTTTTTTTACGTCCAGATAGAGGCGGACAGGTTGTGGCTGGTCACGGGCCAGAAAGAATTCGAAAAGGACGCGCTCGAGCGTTTCCGGAGTTCCGTCCTCGACGCGGCCAGGGGCGGAGAGCTTGAGAAAATAACCGGGCGGCTTGAAAAGGCGGGCCTGGCGCTCCAGGGAGAACAATACCAAAATGTTCCGCGCGGTCATGACGAAAATCATAAAAGGGCGGAGCTTCTCAAGCGCAAGGGGCTGTACGTCGAAACGGACCGGTCATCGCCGGAGGACCTGTACGGTCCGGGATTCGTGGATTTCTGTTTGCGGCAATTTGCGGCGGGCAAACCTCTCTACGATTGGTTGCGGTCCCTTTGAAACAAGCCGGCCGGCGTGAACGTTGGATCCAACGGGCCCGGCCCGGAAGACAAGGGAGATTTTTTTACCGTGATTTCATGGTAGAATGATTTGAAAAATCCTTCCAACCCAATCAGCGTCGTTTTTCAGCGAGATATTCAAGTTTCGACCATGAAAATTCCCAATAAAGCCGTTTCCGGCAAACCTATAGACGACCTTCCGTTCCCCGCGGAGTGGATCCATTCCAACCCGCGGCAAGTCGAGGAAATCCTGGGGCAATTGCCGGTCGCCGATCAGGCGCGCCATGCGCTGGGCCTGCGGGGCCGGGAACGCCTGGACATGCTGTTCTTGTCGCCCAGGGGGATCGAGACGGTCCGGGCCCTGCCTCCGGAGGAAATTTACTATATGGTCAAGGAGATGGGCGAGCAGGAGACGCTCCCGATCTTGTCCGTCATTTCCGAGGACCAGCTTCAATATATCTTCGACGTGGAATGGTGGCTGGAGGACAAGTTCCTGCCGCAACGCGCGCTACACTGGCTGGCCCTCCTCGACCAGTGTTCCGACCCGCAGGCGCTCAACTGGTTTCTGACGGAAGAGTTCGAGCCGAAGGTCATGGTCCTGCAATCGCTGATCAAGGTCTGCAAAAGGGACGAAATGACCGACCGTTACGAGGGCACGGAGGACCTGCCCCATATCACCCTGGACGGCGTTTACGATATTTACTTCAAAGTCCCGGAAGCCCGTCCGGCGCTCGAAAAAACCCTCAAGCTGTTGCGGACCGATTGCGAAAAAGTCTACCTTTCCCTCATGGAAGCGGCCATCTGGTACCCCGTCACGCCCACGGTCGAGTCGGCCTACCGGTGGCGGGTTTTCCGCGCGGCGGAGAGGGGCATACCCGAATTCGAGGAAGCCATCGCCATTTACAGCCGACTGGATCCCGAGGCTTTAAAAACCGGGACGCCCTCTCCGGAAGACTTTTCCGAGGGAGGGAAATATGCCGCCGCGCCCCGCTATCCCCTGGCCGACGCCGACGGCTCCGCGTTTTTCGGCCAATGCCTGGGCCTGATCGCCGACGCCGCGCGGACCGAGGCCATCCGCTGGGAACTCGTCTATCTGGCCAACAAGGTCATCGTGGCGGACCGCCGCGACCCCTCCACTTTGGAAACGCAAACGGCGGTCATGCGCAAGGTTCTGGGATACGTCAATATCGGGCTGGAGGCGGGGGCCGAGGGCGATATCCACAAGGGCGAAAAACTTCTGGAGCGGGCCTGGATCCAGTCCCTGTTCCAAGCGGGCTACGGACAACTTCTGCATTTGAAATGGCAGGCCGAAACCCTCCTCAAGAACCACGGTCCGTTTTTACAGCGGGTATTGACCGGACGGGAAAAAGAGGAACTGGCCGCCCTGGCGGACCGTTTTCCGCAAGTTTCCGCCTCTTGGGACGATAAAGGAGATACTCGCCGGCGCGATGGCGGGAATCCCCCCGGCCCCCTTTACAAGGGGGAGAACCCCCCCGCCTCCGCGCCGGGCAAACGCCCGGAGGTAACAGGCCATGCCCCAACCGCCCTCAATAACGCGCGTTCGCTATCCGAGCCGAGCCCGTTGGATCCAACGTTCACGTTGGCGGGAGGCGAGTGGCGCGACCCGGGATCGCTCGCGGACATCCGCCGGGCGGAGAATTTCCTGCAACGGGCCCATTTCCTGACCCGGTTCCTCAAGATTTGCCTGGGCTTGAACGAGAACGCCCTCGAACGCGTTTCCGCGAAGCGGCTCTATCCGGAAAACAAGGACGACTTGGACTACGCCGCGTTTACGAGCGCCGCCCTGGCCCGCTACACGCTGTTCAAGGAAATTTCCTGCGAACCGTTGCCCGACGCGGCGGCCAAGACTTTCCTGGAGATCGTTTTCCTCCCCAACATCTTTCCGGGAGAAGAAAAAACCTGCAACCCGGAGCTCCTGCGCGCGTTCCAGGACAGACTCCTGCAAACGCCCCTGTCCTGGAGCGACGAGGACAAGGCGAATTTGGAACGCCTGATTCAGCATGTCGCCTTGAACTTGCAAACCCAGTTTGGCGGCATCGATATTCGGAAACCGATCGATTGGCAATTCACCCGCGGTTTGCCGGTCGCCAAACCCGATCCGCGATAAATTTCCCGGTTTCGGGAAAAACCTTTATTTTTCTATTTTCAAAAAATCAAAATAATAGTAGTATTCAATCCGTTTTTCTCGGTCCCCATGGACAATCGCGAAACTTTTGAAATATCAAGCATACCGTTGAGGTAATCACATGACGGAATCATTAAAACCAGGGAAAATGGGAAAAATCCCCCAACCCAGGGAAGAACCCGGATTGTTTGACACCATCGGTTCTTTTCCCGTCTGGCTGTTGAGGATCATCGACTTCTTCACGCCCGCCTTTTTGATCAAGAGGCCGCCCCCGCCCCCGCCCCCGCAAAAGAAAAATCCCCAGTCTTGATCGGCGAATGAGAAAAATCCAGAGAGCGTTAATCAGCGTCTCCGACAAGACCCAGGTCGTTGAGTTTGCCCGGCAATTGGCGTCCATGGGCGTGGAAATCCTGTCCACGGGCGGGACCGCCGACTTGTTGAAAAATCAGGGTATCCCCGCGGTTTCGATTTCCGATTACACGGGGTTCCCCGAAATGATGGACGGGCGGATCAAGACCCTGCATCCGAAAGTCCACGGCGGCATATTAGGCCGGCGCGACCTGGAATCTCACATGGCGGCCATGCGCGAACATGGCATCCGGCCGATCGACCTCGTGGCGATCAATTTATATCCCTTCGAGGCGACTATCGCGAAACCCGGCTGTACCCGGGAGGACGCCGTGGAAAATATCGATATCGGCGGCCCCGCCATGGTCCGCTCGGCGGCCAAGAACTTCAACGACGTGGCCGTGGTGGTCCGTCCCCAGGACTATGAGCCGGTCCTCCGGGAGATGCGGGAGAACGGCGGCGCCCTGACCCGGCAAACCCGCTTCCGGTTGAGCCGCGACGCCTTCTCCATGACCGCGCGCTACGACGCGTCGATCGCGAAATACTTTTCGGAAAACCAAGGCGCGGAGTCGCGATTTGCCCCCTTCTTTCAACCGTCCTTCGAGAAAGTCCAGGAGCTTCGCTATGGCGAGAACCCGCATCAATCGGCGGCGTTTTACCGCGAGAGCCAGGTCCGGCCCTGGGACATCGTTTCGGCAAGGCAACTCCAGGGCAAGGAACTTTCCTATAACAATCTTCTCGACCTGAACTCGGCCTGGGAACTGGCGACGGAGTTCGAACAAGGTTCCGCCGTCATCATCAAGCATAACAATCCCTGCGGCGTCGCCGTAGGGGAGGACCCATGCGATATCTTCGTCCGGGCGCGGGAGACGGACCCCGTTTCGGCCTTCGGGGGGGTCATCGGCTTCAACCGCCCGGTCACCGCCGCGGTCGCGGAGGAAATCCTGAAGAATTTCGTCGAGGCCGTCGTCGCCCCCGGCTACGAGCCGAAGGCGCTGGAACTGTTCGCCGCCAGGAAAAACGTCCGGGTTTTGGAAATGCCCGCAACGCCCCCGCCGGGCTCCGGCAAGGGACTCGATTTCAAACGCGTCGGCGGCGGCCTTCTGGTCCAGGACGCCGACGCGGTCGCTTACGACCCCGGACAATTGAAAACGGTCACGCGCAGGCGCCCCGGCGAAAAGGAGATGCGGGCGCTCCAATTTGCCTGGCGGGTCGCCAAACACGTCAAGTCCAACGCCATCGTTTACGCGCGCGACACCGAGACCGTCGGGATCGGGGCCGGGCAGATGAGCCGGGTGGATTCCGCGCGGCTCGCCATCGACAAGGCGCGGAAACCCGTCCCGGGCTGTGTCATGGCCTCGGACGCGTTTTTCCCTTTCCGGGACTCCGTGGATACAGCGGCAAAATCCGGGGTCGCCGCCATCATCCAGCCGGGCGGGTCGATCCGCGATTCCGAGGTGATCGAGGCCGCCGACGAATTCGATATCGCCATGGTCTTCACCGGCATCCGGCACTTCAAACATTGATCCATGCCCGCAAGTCCCGAACCGTTGCCGTCGGTTTAAAAAACCGATTCATCAAATGGTTGTGCTATAGTCAATGGGGACACGTTGGCCAGAAAGAGGCTATTTTGAAGTCTAAAAGAAACTCCCCGAACAACATTTTGATCGTCGAGGACGACGAGGACGATTATTTCCTGATCAAGGAGGCCATGGAAATGGCCCAGATGAATTACCGTCATTCCTGGGTCAAGGATGGCGAGGAATTAATGGACCACCTCCATCGTCTTAAAAAGGACGGTAAGGATGGGACAAACCCCAGCCTGATCATCCTGGACCTCAACCTTCCCAAAAAAAGCGGCCGCGAAGCGCTGAGCGAGATCAAGTCCAACCCCGAACTCCGCAGTATCCCCGTCCTCATACTCACCACCTCCAACGCCAGGGAGGACATTTCCCGCTCGTACGATTTAGGGGTAAACTCTTTTGTTCAAAAACCGTTAAGATTTGAGCAGATGGTCGAGTTCTTCTCGGTGATGAATAAATACTGGTTTCACTTCGTAAAACTGCCCCAAGAGGAATGATTTCCTGAAAATACGCTGGAAATCGCGCCTTGGGGCCGAGATGCCCCATGATGCGGTTCATTTCCAGACTACTCAAGACGTTGCTCCTCCTGAGCGTCGTGTCAGGCCTTGTTTGGGGATTCCTTGCCTGGAAAAAGATAAAGCCCGAACTGGACGAGTTGCAAAAAAAAGATCCGGAGCGGTATGCCTTGATGATAAAGACGGCCAAGTCCTTCTCCATCCAGGAAACGCAACAACTCTACAACGACCTCAAGGCGATGACCCAATATGACGCGCTCGTGCTCCGGTACAACAAGCTGAGGAAAAAATGGCGGGACGACTCCAAATTCCGGGAAACGGAATTGAAAGACCGCGAGGAATCGATGACGAAAATCAAGGAAGACAAACGCCGGCAATATGAGGATTTCATCGAGGGGTTGGAGGCGCTCCCCGAACAATACGAGGAAAAGGGGCTCATGATCCGTTGGGCAGTCGCCCCGCCCTGGCAAAGGGTCCTCATTTTGCGGGAGAAATGCGTCAAGTACCTTGAGCTCGAAAGAAAAACCGGTCACCGCCGGAAAAATCCCGCCAACCTGCCGCGCTCCGCGGTCCTTCTCGACCGCCCCGAAAACCATTCCTTTACGGTCCCCGAACTGTGCCAGGACCTCGTGCCGGTGGGTTACGACGAACAGGCCGTCTCCGACGCCCTGAGCGCCCTGAAAGACACGATAAACTATTTTTACATGGTGGACTTGCTCGACGAAATCGGCATCCCCAGAAACGTCATCTTTCCCGCGGACGCGCGCATGCGCCGAATGGCCGCGGACTTCGCGGACCGCTGACCGGGCAGGCGCCCAGAAGCGAATCCCCCCGGCTTGCCCGGGCGACGCCGTGGCAAGCCCGGCCCCCTTTGCAAGGGGGAGAATTTTCCGCCTCCGCGTTAGCGGGAGGCGGCGTTGGGTCCGGCGGCACGCTGGCCGGCGGTCGCCGGAATGACGGCGAGCGGGCGGCCCTTTACAAGCGCATGGGCATGACGATGCTCAGGTAATCCTTGTCGTCGTCCACCGTGATGAGGCAGGGATGGTTCTGGTCCTTGAGGTTGAGCGTGATTTTTTCCTGATCGACCGCCGCCAGGACGTCCAGGAGGTATTTCGCATTGAGCCCGATGAACATCTCGTCCCCCTTGAACGAAACGGGGATCTCCTCCCGGGCCGCGCCATAGTCGCTATTGTCCGCTATGAGCGTGAGCGCCCCCTGCCGCGCCTCGAACCGGACCATTTTGGATTTTTCGTCGGCGAGAAGGGAAACGCGTTTCAGGGCGTGGGAGAAGTCGTCTTTCGCGAGTTGGATTTTGAGGTCGTGGTCCTTGGGCACGACCTGGCGGTAGTTGGGGAATTTGCCCTCGATCTTCCGGGAAACGATCACCTGCTTGCCCTGGATGAAGGCGAGATGGTTGTTCTTGACCGAGAACGAAAAGACCGCCTCGTCGTTTTCCATCATCTTGAGCAGTTCGGCGAGGGCCTTTTTCGGCAGGATCAGGCTCAATTTTTCCGCGCCCGGCGCGCCGGACGCCGGCAGGGGGCGTTGGATCAGGGCCAGGCGGTGTCCGTCGGTGCCCACCAGGGTGGCCTGGTTTTCCTCTCTTTCAAGCAGAAGGCCGTTGAGGGCGGGCCGGGACTCGTCCGGGGAGATGGCGAAAATGGTTTTGCGGATCATCTCCCGCAGGAGGGGCGCGCGGAATTCCATGATGCCTTCCTCGCTATACTCCGGCAGGGCCGGGAAATCCTCCGCCGGAAGGCCGGGCAGACGGAACTTCGAGTTGCCGCACCGCAACGTGATCCAGTTGTTCTCTTCCCCGCTGACATGGATTTCCTGTTCCGGCAATTCGCGCACGATGTCGAAAAGTTTCCTGGCGTTCAGCGCCAGCGCGCCTTGCGTTATGACGTTGGCCGGATAGAAACCCTTTATTCCGATCTCCAAATCGGTGGCCTGAATGTAAATCCCCTCATTGTCGGTGGAGACAAGCAAATGGGACAGAATGGGCATGGCGCCCTTGGTTTCGACAATCCCCTGGACCTTTTGCACCCCGGTCAGGAAATTTTCCCGGCTGATCCTGAACTCCATCGTATTTTCCCCCCTTTAAAACGCTGTCTGTTGAGAAAATTAATTAACACAAATACCCCCCCCTGTCAAAGCAATTAACCCGGATATTGCATGAACAAAAGGGGGTTATTGGCGGGAGACCGCTTGGAACCGGGAGACAACGCCTGCCGGGTCGAAATAGGGGATGGGACAGTTTGTGCCGGGGTTTTGAAATCCCCCCAGCCCCCCTTTGTTAAAGAGGGCGACCTTCCCTTCCCCCTTACTCCCCCTTTGTCAAAGAGGGTGGGGGGGATTTTATAAAGGGGGACCGAGGGGGATTTCCCGGCTTTCGATTCGAGTAAAATTTTCGACTCATGCAATATGCGGGTTAAAGCCCGGCGGATTCGTAGGAGTCGCTGATGTTCTTGACGCGCAATCGTCTGCGGAGGGCGGCGAAGCCTTCGAAGGCCCGTTTGCCGATCTTCGACTGGTAGACGGGCTTTACCGCCAACCGCGCCGACACGGGGCCTTCCGTGAAAAACGCGGCGTCGAGCGGGGTGACGTACTGGCAGGCGGGATACAGCCATTTCAGGTTCAATCTTTCGCGTTGCGCCGCCTGGGCCAGGTGCCGCGCCGTTTCGGCGATCTTGCCGAAGTCGAATTCGGCCCGTCCGGTCCGCCCGGGAAGCTTCAACAGCGGCAGGATGCCCTTGCCCGAAAGCAAATCGATCTTTTCTTTCGCCAGGTCCATGGAGCCGGACCCGAAAACCAACTCGGTCGAGACCGCCCCCTGCGGAAAAATGTCCACGGCGTATTTCAATCCCTCCAGGATCTCCTTGGCGGGCAGGATCTTCTCCATTTGTTTCGGGTGGCCGAACCCTTCCAGCGGGTAGTTCAGCAGGTCCACGCCGGCGGCGTAGATCTTGTCGATATCGCGGCGGTTCCTTGGCGGAAACCCCCGGAACGAAATGAACGAGCTGAAATGTTTCTTGATTAGTCCGATCAGCGGGGCGAGACTGCCGAACCCCCGGTCGTCCTCGGGGCAGTAATCCATGTTGATCTGCACGAGGTCGGCGGCCGCCTCCTCGAACGCCGCCCGGATGACGGAGAGGATGTCCTCGGCAACCATGTTGAGCTTGACTTTCCGCACCTTCCGCAAAAAAACGTTCAGACAGTATCCGTCGAGCAGTACGTTCCGGGAGGCGGGGCCTTTGCCGTCCTGCCGTTTGCGGATGAATTCGGGAAGCGGCACGACCGCCGCTTCCGTCTGCTTCTGGCCGGTGTCGATCCAGACGCCGTCGTCCTTCAACTGGATTTTCGGGTTTCCCAGGCTGGAGGATTTGGTATGCGTTTTGACAAAGAAATCCTCTCCCAGGGCGATGACGATTTCCTCCTCGTTGCCGTGGAGGTAACAGCCGCGCGCGATCTCCGGGCGCTGGCGGAGGTCCGGCGGGACATAAATCCCGTCCCGCATCAAGGAGAGTTTCAGTTGCCCCAATGTGTTCATCGCCAGATGATCCGGGCCGCCACGCGTCACAACCGCGCCAGCAAGGTTCGATGGATTCCGGAAAAGCCTCCCGACGACATGATCAGGGCCACGTCCCGTTTCTCATTGTGGGAGACCATGAACTCGACGATCTGGCCGGCCTCGGGAATAAAGTAAGCTTCCTTGCCCATCCGCCGCAGGTCCTGCGTCATTTTTTCCGGGTCGAGGCGCTCTTCCGGTTTGATCTTCTCCGGGGCGAACAGCCCGGCGACGATGATTTTGTCCGCCAGGCGGAAACTCGGCGGGAAACTGTCCTGGAACACGTTCCGGCGGGAGGTGGCCGACCGGGGTTCGAAGACGGCCCAAATCCTGCGTCCGGGAAACGCCTCCTTCACCGCTTCCAGCGTCAGGTGGATGGCGGTCGGATGGTGCGCGAAATCGTCGAGGACGACCATGCCGTTCTTCTCGCCCACGATTTCCTGCCGGCGTTTGACGCCGCGAAACGTCCGCAACGCGGCGCGGACCTCCTCGACCGAAAGGCCGAGGTTGAGGGCGACGGCGGTCGCGGCGGCGGCGTTCAGGGCGTTGTGCCGGCCCATCATCGGCAGGGCAAACTCGCCCAGGGCCTGTCCCCGGCGGACAAGCGCGAATTGTCCCTGGCCCTCGCCGAAGCGGTAGGACGCCACGCTCCAGTCGGCGGCGGGGTCGAACCCGTAGGTCTCCACTTTGCAGGGCGCCTTGTCCAGGATGTCCCGCGCGTTCGGGTCGGAATGCTCGACGACGAGAAATCCGGACGGGTCGACGATCCGCGCGAATTGGGCAAACGCGGACTTGATGTGGTCCAGGTCGCGGTAGATGTCGGCGTGGTCGAACTCGATGCCGGTGAGGATGGCGGCGTAAGGCCGGTAGTGCAGGAACTTCGGCCCCTTGTCGAAAAAGGCCGTGTCATATTCGTCCCCCTCGGTCACGAAAAAGTCGCCTTGAGGGAGCCGGTAGTTGCAATCGAAGTTTTTCAGCCATCCGCCCACCATGAACCCGGGGTTTCTCCCGGCGGAATGCAGTATCCAGCTCAACAGGGACGTGGTGGTGGTTTTCCCGTGGGTCCCCGCGACGACGAGGGACTTCCGCCCGTCGAGAAAAAACCGCGACAGCGCCTGGGGAAACGAAACGTAGGGGATCCCCTTTTCGAGGATGGCCTGGGCCTCCTCGTTGGTTTTGGAGACCGCGTTGCCGATGACGGCGAGGTCGATGTCCTCCGTGATGTTTTCCTTTTTGAAGCCCGGCTTGACGGGGATGCCGCAATGGGCCAGCAAGTCGCTCATCGGGGGATAGACGTTGACGTCGGAGCCCGTGACGCGGTAACCGGCTTCGTTCAACAGGCCGGCGAGGGAGGCCATCCCCGTGCCGCAGATGGCGACCATGTAAATGGATTTGACGTTATTGGAGTTCATGCGTGGGCAAATTGTAGGAGGCGCCTAAGGCGTTGTCAAGCTTTCCTCGATCTGGAGCGGACAAGCATGCGGCGCGGGGTCCTGGAAGTCAGCAAAATATTTCGCGCAGTTGGGAAAAGTCGTCGATGATCCAGCCGGGCCGGGCTAGTTCGAGGGCGGAGCGGTCCCCAAGGCCGTAGGCGACCGCGCAGGTCAAAACCCCGGCCCGCCGCCCGGTTTCCACGTCCAGCGGGGCGTCCCCGACCATGACCGTTTCTCCGGCGGGTATTCGCAAGGTATCCATGATCCGGATCAAGCCCCGCGGGTCCGGCTTTCTGGCCTCCAGACCGTCCCCGCCCAGGATCGAAGCGAAGGGGTGAGGATAATTCAGTCCGGCAAGGATCTTCTCTATGAACTGGAGGGGCTTGTTGGAAAAAATGGCGTGTTTTTTGTCGGAAAAAGAATCGATGGTTTCGCGGCAATGGGGGTAAAACCGGGTTTGGTCCAAATAGCGGACGCCATAATGTCTCTTGAACGCCTCGACCGCCGGGCCAACGCCCGCCAGCG
>JACQQK010000148.1 GCA_016207065.1 Nitrospinota bacterium | reverse complement strand
GAGATTTCGCTTCGAGTAAAAAAACATATGACCCTTTTCGATTCGCGCGATATCCGGGCTAGCCCGGATATCGCGCGAATCGAAAAGGGTCATATGTTTTTTTACTCGAAGCGAAATCTCTTTCCGTCGCGGACGCTTCAAAAACCGGCGTCTTCTTTTTTCTGTTTTTCGGGAAGGATGACGACGAATGAAGACCCCTCCCGGGGACGGCTCCTGGCCGTCAGCCTGCCCCCGTGATAGGCGGCGATTTTGTTGCAGATCGCCAGTCCCATGCCGACGCCTTCGTATTCGGAGCGCCCATGTAGCCGTTCGAAAGGTTTGAGGATGCGGGAGAGGTTCTTTTCCTCAAAACCGATTCCTTGGTCCCGCACGGTGATTTCCCAAGCCGCTTCCGCTTCGGGAAGGCCGTTGGGCGTCCGCGGTCCTCCTTCCGGTCCGGGGGGAAGAGGGTCGAGGACGAGGTTTTCGCCGGGAGATAACCGCCGGCTGGAAATGAACACTTTGGGGACCTCGTTTTTTTTGTGGAATTTCACCGCGTTGTTTATCAAGTTGAGGAAAAGCTGGTGCATTTGGCCTTCGTCCGCTTCCACGGCGGGCAGAGGTTGGGTCTCGACGCGCGCGCGGGCGATGTTGATCCGCACCTCCAGGTCGGACAAGACGTTGGCCACGACCTTGTTCAGGTCGGTAAGCTTGAAAGGCTGGGCCTTGGTGGCGACGCGGGAATACAGGAGCAGGCCGTCGATGAGCTTTTGCATCCGCAGGGACGCCCCCTGCATGCGCTCGATGAAATCCTTCATTTGCGAGTCCTGCATGGAGGAGGTCATCTGCACGAGCCGGTCTCCAAACGCGGAGATCTTGCGCAGGGGTTCCTGGAGGTCGTGGGAGGCGATGAATGCGAAGTCCTGCAATTCGGAGTTGCTCCGCTCCAGTTCGCGGGCGTATCGTTGGAGGTTTTCCTCGGCTTTCTTGCGTCCGGGGTCGTCGATCTTGACGGACAGGAGATGCGTGATCGTTCCCCGGGAGCCGGTGACGGGCGAAATGGATTGCAATTCCTGGATGATCTCGCCGTTCTTTCTCTTGTTGTGGAATTCGCCCAACCAGGTTTCTCCGGAAAGGATGGTGTCCCACAGGTCCCGGTAAAACTCCGGCGGATGCTTCCCGGATTTCAGGATGCGCGGATTTTTCCCGATAAGTTCCTCCGCGGAATATCCGCAGGATTTCTGGAAACTGGGGTTGACGTATTCAATATCGCCGTCGGGATTGGCGATCATGATGGGGGCCGGGCTCTGTTCCACGGCGCGGGAGAACATGCCGAGTTGGTCCTCCATCCTCTTGCGCTCGGTGATGTCGCGGGCCACGCAGTGTGTCCCCAGAAACTTGTCCTCCGAACCGTTGGACGGGGCGAAGTCGGAGTTCCATATCCCGAACGAGTCGAGGGCCACCAGGGAAATCGCGATTTCGTGCCATAAAAAACCGCCCTTCCGGCATTTGAAACGGGTTTCGAGCCCTTTCGTCGCCCTTTCCCCCTTGCGCTTGGTCGCGATCCGCAACAATTCGCCGTCCTCCTCGACGGAGATGAATTCGGCGATCGGCCTGCCGATCAGTTCCGCGGGACTGTAACCCAGTTTGTCGATCGCGGAATTGATGTACGTGATGGTTTTCCGCTCGTCCAGCTGAAAAATGATGTCCGGCGCCGTTTCCACGAGGGTCCGGTAACGGTATTCGCTCTTCGCCAGGTTGATCTCGGTCTGCTTTCTCCGCAACGCTTTCTGGATGGTCGACGAGATCAGGGCGAGATAATAATTGTCGGGGTCCTTGATGAGGTAATCATACGCCCCCATGCGCATGGCCTTGACCGCCACCGACTCGTTGCCCGTCCCGGAAACCACGATGGTCGGCACCGCCTCAAGGTCGGGCAATAGGTCGAGGCAGTCTCCGTCGGAAAGATGGAAGTCCAGCAGGACCACGTCGAATTTCGTCCGGGCGAGCAGGTCCCTGGCGTCTCCCAGGTTCGTGACGACGCGCAAACGGTAGGGCAGGCTTTGCTCCCGGACGTGTCTTTCAAACGCCATGCGGTCCGTCGGGTTGTCTTCCACCAACAGGACGGCTATCGATTGTTGCGTCATATTAGGCAAGGTTTAGTTTTCTTCGAGAAACCGGAACGGTTTTTCGCCAAGGTGGAATTATAGCGTTTGTTTTTTGAGTTTTCAATAGGTTTCCATGTAATTTGTCTATTCCGATATTAGGGCGCCGGGAGAGGCTGGGGGCGTATGGGTCGCGGCTGTGATTTGGGGCTAAAAATTGTAGTTGCCTGATTCATCAGGCGCCTCAAAAGCCCAATAAATTGGGCAACTACAACGGGAAACGGGACCCTCCGCCGCGATACGCCGTTCTAGCAAAAATTCAGGAGGGAGGCCACGGGGTTGCGGTACTTGTCGCAGGCGATAATGGCGTCCGGGACAAGGTCGCCCTGGTCCGCGAGCGCGGCCTTGCTGAAAATGGGACGGGCCTCGCAAGCCGGAAAACTATTGACGCAAAAATCGCACATATTGAGAGTCTGGTATCCTTTTTCCTGTTCCATGGTTCGCCTCTTCTCTTGGGGTTGCCGGGAAGACGGATCGAAACCGCGGCGCGCGCGGCCCGTTGTCGATATCACCTTCCTTATCGGCGGGCCGGACCAAAGGCTTGAAGGTTTTTTGCGACGGGAAAAACCGGGGGCAGGGAACCTATTTTTCGATCTCTTCCGGGTTGAGGTGGAATTTGCTCACGATGGCCCTTTTGGTGGCGCGGGATTTGGCGGTCCAGTTGGGCCTTTTTTGTTTTTGGTAAAGCTTTTCGGCGGTCCGTATATTATCGAGGGCCTTGGGGCCGTCGTTGATGTTGTAGTATGCGAGGGCCAGATTGAAATAGGCCCCCGGGTTTTCGGAGTTGAGCTTTGCGGCCCTGGAGGCCGTTTGGATTGCGTTCGGATAATCCTCCAATTTTATATGCGCGGAACTTAAAACGGTCAGGATCTCGGAGTTGTCCGGGTTGATCCGGTCGGCTTCCTGCAACAGGGTCAGGCCGTCCTTGTACCGTCCCTGGCGCAGGTAAATGTTGCCGATCGTCCGGTAGGCCAACGCCATTTTGGGGTCGAGCCGAATGGCTTCGCGGCAGAGCCCCAAGGCCTTGTCGAGGTCCCCGCCTTCGAATTGGACCCTTCCCAGTACGGCGTAAGGCCCCCCCCGTTTCGGGTCGATCTCAAGGGCCTTGTTGGCCCATTTCATCGCGTCGTCGTAGCGTGCCAGGTCCAGCATGGCTTCGGCGTAGGCTCCGGCGACCCCGGGGTCGTTCGGGTGTAGCTCGACCAGGTCGTTGAAAACCTGGATGACGGGTTCCGCTTCTCCGTTTTTGACCAATTCCCTCACGACCTCCAATTTCCGCGGGATATCCTCTTCAGGCGTCAAAGTCGCTTGCGCGGGTTGGGCCGGAACTTGCGTCTCTTTTTGCGAGCGCTCGCCGGCGAAAAAGTAGAAAGCGGCGCCTCCGAGAACGGCCGCCAATAAGAAATAAACCGGCAGGAGAGGGGTCTTGCTTGCCTTCGCCCCGCGCCGGCCATTTTTGGCGGAGGTCAGGAGATTTTTTTCGTACTGCCGTATTCCGGCTTCCATGGTTTCCTTGACCGAGCGGACGTTGATCGGTTTTTTCAGAAAGCGGAACAGCTCTCCCCGATTGATGGCTTCCTCCATGACCTCCAAGTCGTCGGCCGCGGTGACCATCACGCGGACGGTGTTGGGAGAGGCCAGCTTGATTTTTTCCAAAAATTCCTCGCCGGTCGAATCGGGCATCATGTGGTTCGAGACGACCACGGATATGGGGCTGTTTTGTTTGAAGGTCTTGAGCCCTGCCTTGGAGTTTTGCGCTTCCAGGGCGATATGGCCGGCCTTTTTGGCCGATTGCGTCAAGATTTTCCGGGATGTCGGATCGTCGTCGACGACCAGGATCTTATGGTCGCTCATGGCTTGCGAGAGAGGACCTCGAAAAAGCGGGATCTTTTGGAAAAAAAACGCCCCAGAGGGGTGTTTGATTAACCCTAACTTTCATTTTATGGGCAAGCGGGGAATTTGTAAAGCTACGAAACGTGTTTTTGCGTTTTATTTTCCCGGGACGATTCCTTCGGCGGGCGGGGGAGTTTTCCGCGGAGCGACCGCCCGGCGAGATCATTCCCCGATCAAGTGCAGGGTCACGCGCCGCTTGTGCGGCGCGGAGCGATGCTCGAAAAGGTAGATGCCTTGCCAGACGCCCAGCCCCAGCCGCCCGTCGACCAGGGGGATGCCGATCTGCGTTTGCGTGAGGGCGGACCGGATGTGGGCCGGCATGTCGTCCGGCCCCTCCGCGGTATGCCGGTATGCCGGGTCGCCATCCGGGACCAGCCGGGCGAAAAAAGCGTTCAAGTCCCGCAACACGTCCGGGTCGGCGTTTTCCTGTATGACTAGAGAGGCCGAGGTGTGCGGGACGAATACGGTCAGAATGCCGGTCTGAAACTCCTGCGCGGTTGCCCACGCCTCGACCTCGCGGGTGATATTATACAACCCCTTGCCGCGTGTCTGGGTGGCGATCTGGTGGATTTTTTGTTTCACGGTCGATCGGACTTTTTGGGATTTCCAATCCAATTATACCCGCTACCAGCATGCCTGGAAAATTAGATTTTGGTGTAAAACGACAATTGGTTTAATTAATATAAGCTGAAAACCGTCGGGATTGCCGGGAAATTTCGGAAGCCCCCTCAACCCGCCTTTTTTTATGTGCCCGATCAAGTTTTTCTGTAGTAATTTTTCCGAAAAAAAACTCCATGAGCCAGCGCCCGTCCGATGAAGAAAAAAAACACCTCTCGTCTTGGTTTGTATTGAGTTCTTTAATGACCCTCGGCATCGGCCTGAGGTTTTATCAACTGGACCGGGCGCTGGGGGGCGGTGATGAAAATCAATATCTGTTGGACTACGGCGACGCCTCCATCGGAACCATAGCCACCACTTACTATTTTGGCGGTCACCACGTATTCCACACGGTCCTGATGCGTCTCATGATCATGGCGTTCGGGGACGAGAACGCCGTCGCCGTGCGCTTCCCCGCGTTTTTGTCCGGCGTCCTCTGCCTGTGGCTGATCTACCGGATCGCCTTGAAGCTGTTCGATTCCATCGCCGTCGCCCGCCTGTCCTTGCTGATCGCGGCGATCTGCCCCATCCACATCTACTATTCGCAGACGGCGCGCGGGTACAGCCTGCTCATGTTCCTGTCGGCGACGACGGTTTACGCCGCGCTCCGCCTGCTGGAGCCGTCCTCGCGGGCCTTGTGGGGGACGGTTTTGATCGTCTGCGCCGCGTTGTCGGTCTACACCATGCCCACCAACGTGTATTTCGTTTTCGGTCTGGCGGGTTGGGTTTTCCTGTCGCATCTCCTTCCCTTCTTCAAGGACGAGTTCCATGGCTCCAGCGTTTCTAACTATCGCCAGTCGCTCCAGTTTCTGGGATTTTTTCTTGCGATGGCGGCGCTGTCGTACTTGCTTTACCTGCCCTTGAAAGACCAGGTAATCGCCGAGGCTAAAAATTATCATCTGGAAAAAGTGTCGGAAGCTTCCCATCTGGCGACTGCGATGAAAATCCCCCCGAAAACGTTGACGCTGATTTTCCCCGGCCCGGCGGCGTGGTTCCTCCCCTTTCTTTTTGCCGGAATCGTCTGGGGCAATACAGTCCGCCGTTCCCATCGTCTGCTCCCGTTGTGCGTTTTTTTTCTGCCGTTGCTTGTCCCCCTAGCCACGGGGGTGGGCGGGTATCCCCGGAACTACTTGTACAACCTGCCGATTCTGGTCATTTTTCTGGCCGCAGGGATCGTGAAGGCAGGCGAGTCTCTCGGACGGTTTGCGGACCGCAAGGAGGCGCGCATGGCCGTCGGCGCCGCGATTGTCCTTGTCTATTCGGCGTTTTCCCTGAAAACGGTCTTCTTCAAACATTATCCTTCCATCCAGGTCCCGAGCGGCAAATTGTACAAGGAGCAAATCCTGAAACACAGCGGTCCGCTGGACCTGGTCCTCATCTCCAACTCTCAATACTACCTGTACGCCAGGAGCGTTTTTAAAGAGAACCTAAAAAACATTCTTCTGCAAAACAAGGTAACGGGAATCAGGTGGATTTCATCGGATCCTCGCCTGACTAAAAAGGAGCCGGGGGGGAATGATTTACAACTGTTACATGGCCGGTTCAATCCGATGCATGTCGACAACAAGGCTCTCGTTGGCGGTAAAAACATGGCAATTCCGGGTTTGGGGAATTCGAATTCATTATTGGAGGACGATTTTGAGTCTAAAGCGAACTGGAAAAATATTTCCAATTCCGGAGAATTTTCCTTTTTGAAGGACCACAAAGTTTTTGGGAACGCTTCGCTATTGATCAAGGGGGGAAGAGACAAGACGATCCTTTGGGCGGGGGTGAAAGATTCTGTCCATATTGAAAAAAATAGTCTTGTGATATTAGCCTGGACCGCGCATTACTTCCGCCCCCCACGCCTGATCCACAGTCCCGTTCTGATTGCCCAAAAAAAAGCAAACGGCACGAAACATCAAGTACTCTTGCAAATGGAATATTTGAACGACGGCATGAACATCGCTTTCAGCGAGAACGCTTCCGGCCCGTCGTCGTTCGATTGGTCGGCATTTCTTATGGGAAGCATGATCCCGCCCGGGGATTACTCGTTCGATATTGCGTTGCAACGCCCAAGCGGAAGCTGGGTCGCCTATGACGGCATTCGCCTGTTCTTGATTGAGTTGGCGGAAAACGCGCAAACGCCGGGAATGATTGAAACGCCTGTTATGAATTGAAAACGCGACATGCGGAAACGGTTTCTGACAAAGCTCTCGCTCGAATGGATTTTTGCGTTTTTTGTCCTGTATGTTACTCCAACGCCCGCATATGCTGGAAAAGTCCTGGACACGGTCCGGTCGGGCGGCGTGTTGTCATGGGGTTCGGACGCCCAGGGCGGCGCGCCATACGTGTATCCGGACCCGGACAATCCCTCCATGCAGATTGGATTCGAGGTGGACTTGGCGGCCGCCATCGCCGGAGAGATGGGAGCGGTCGCCCGGCAATTCCAATCCGATTGGGAATCCTTGATTCCTTCCCTGAAGCGCGGCGATTTTCACATGGCCATGAACGGCATCGAGTGGACGCCCGAAAGGGCGCGCGAGGTCGATTTCTCCATCCCGTACTACGCCTTCTCCCTGCAACTCGCCGGCCGCGCCGGCGATCGGACCATGGGGTCCCTGGACGACACGAAAGGGAAACGGGTTGGAACGTTGGGAGGGTCGGTGGCCCACCGGTTCCTGGAGTCGATGCCCGCCGTCGATTTGAAGATATACACGGGGCAGGTGGAGCCCTACCGGGACCTGGAATTGGGGCGTCTGGACGCCGTGTTGATGGACCTGCCCATCGCCGTCTTTTATGCCAAGTCCAATCCCCGGTTGAAGTTCGCCGGGCCGCCCGCCGCCGGGGGGGTGTACGCCATTGCGACGCCCAAGGGAGACGTGGATTTCCTGCGCGAGGTCGACCGGATTCTGGGCGGTCTGTACCGCTCCGGAAAACTCAAGGCCATTTACGAACGCTGGGGATTGTGGGACGAAAACCAGGAGCGGCTGGCCCGGACGGCGTTGCAAAAGCCCGGAGGGTCTCCAGCGCCTCCGCCGCCGGGAAACGGCTTGGGCGCGTATGTCCCCCTGTTGCTCAAGGGCGCCGGGATGACGGTCCTCATATCCGTTACCGCCATGGCCGTCGCGATCGCTCTGGGGTTGGCCGTGGCGCTCCTGCGCATCGCGGGCGGACGTTTCTTGAAACCCCTGGCCGTGGCCTATATCGAAATTGTCCGCGGCACGCCCTTGCTTCTGCAACTTTATATCGTTTATTATGGTCTGCCCAACATCGGCGTCAGCCTGAACGCCTTCATGGCGGCGGTCCTGGCGTTGGGCGTGAATTATTCCGCCTACGAGGCCGAGGTTTACCGCGCCGGCCTGGCCGCCATTCCCAAGGGGCAGACGGAGGCGGGGTTTTCCCTCGGCATGACGCTACCCATGATTTACCGGAGGATTTTGATTCCCCAGGCGGTCAAAATCGTCCTGCCGCCGGCGACCAACGATTTTATTTCCCTATTCAAGGATTCCTCCCTGGTGTCCATCATCGCCATCGTGGAGTTGACCAAGACCTATAATATTTTGGCCGTTTCCTCGCTCCGGTACCTGGAGCTGGGGGCGCTGACGGCCGCGCTTTATTTGTCCATGTCGTTGCCGCTGGCGTATTTGACGAGCAAGCTTGAGAGGAAGTTTCATGCCGTATGATCGCCATCCGGGGACTGACAAAACATTTTCACGGCCGGGTCCTGTTCAAGGGGATCGATTTGCGGATCGGCGAGAAGGACGTGATCGCGCTTATCGGTCCGTCGGGTAGCGGCAAGAGCACGCTGTTGAGGTGCATCGCGGGACTGGAACCTTTCCAGCAGGGCAGTATCCATGTCGGCGACATCGAGGTCCAGGGGACCGAAGCGCATCGCTGGACGCGCCGGGACCGGGGAAACATCCGGCGCGCCCGGCTCCGCGTCGGCATGGTCTTCCAGCAGTTCAACCTGTTTCCGCACATGACGGCGCTGGGGAATGTCGTCGAGGCGCCGGTCCACGTGTTGCGGCTTCCCCGTCCCGAGGCGGAAGCGCGGGCGCGCGCCGTCCTGGACAAGGTCCATATGCTCGCCCTGGCCGACCGGTTTCCCGCGTCGCTTTCGGGGGGCGAAAAACAGAGGGTGGCCATCGCCCGCGCTCTGGCCATGAACCCCGAATGCATTCTGTTCGACGAGCCGACCTCCTCCCTCGACCCGGAGATGGTCGGCGAGGTGTTGCAGGTCATGCGCGAACTGGCAGTCGAGGGGATGACCATGTTGATCGTGACCCATGAAATGACGTTCGCGCGCGAGGTGGCCGGCCAGGTCCTGGTCCTCGACAAGGGCGAGATCATCGAGAAGGGGCCGCCCGAAAAAATTTTTCAAGACCCGGAAAACGAACGGACGCGTCTCTTTCTCAAGCGGATATTGACCCGTTGACCGTCGTCCTTCCGGGGACGGAAAGGTTGGGAGTTTTTACATGACAAACGGAAACGGCAACCACCGCGGTTTTTGGAAAACCCGGCTGGGGTTTGTCCTGGCGGCGGCGGGTTCGGCCGTGGGGTTGGGTAGCGTCTGGAAGTTTCCCTATATCACGGGGCAGAATGGCGGCGGGGCCTTCGTCCTCCTCTACCTGGCATGCGCTCTGGGCGTCGGCATCCCCATCATGCTGGCGGAGTTCACCATCGGGAGAAAGACGAACCTCAACCCCGTCGGGGCCCTGCAAACGCTCCGGCCCGGTTCCTGGTGGGTCGTCATCGGCTACATGGGCGTGTTGGCGGGTTTGCTGATCCTCTCCTACTATTGCGTGGTGGGCGGCTGGACGGTCGCCTACATCGTCAAGTCCCTCAACCATTCGCTCGACCGGTTCGCCAATCCCCGGGAAGCCGGCGGGTATTTTGCTTCTTTCATTGCCGATCCCCTGGAAATGATTTTCTATCACGCCGTGTTCATGGCCTTGACGGTCGCCGTCGTATTCAAGGGAGTGCATGGCGGCATTGAAAAGGCCTGCGACGTCATGATGCCGGGCCTGGCTGTCATCTTGTGCGTCCTGATGGTCCGGTCGCTGACGCTCCCGGGGGCCATGGAAGGCGTGAAGTTTTACCTGTATCCGGATTTTGGAAAAATTACCGCCAAATCGGTATTGATGGCCATGGGCCAGGCGTTTTTTACCCTCAGCCTCGGCATGGGGGCCATGATCACCTACGGCAGTTATCTTTCCGAAAAAGAGAACCTGACCTCGTCGACCGTGTACGTGGTCGGGTTTACCCTGTTGATTTCGCTTCTGGCCGGACTGGTGATCTTTCCGGCGGTGTCTTTCGCGAAACTCGAGCCTACGGAAGGGCCCAGCCTGGTGTTCAGCGTCCTGCCCATCGTTTTCTCCCGCATGCCCCTGCCGACGCTCGTCTCGACGGTCTTTTTCGTCTTGTTGCTCATCGCCGCGTTGACCTCGTCCATTTCCCTGCTGGAGGTCGTGGCGGCGTATTTCATCGACCAACTGAAATGGAAACGTAAAAAAGCGGTGAGCGTCATGGGGGCCGTCATTTTTCTGCTGGGAATTCCCTCGGCGTTGTCGTTTGGCGTCATGAAGGACGCCAGGTTCATGGGGATGACCTTCTTCGAATTCGTCGACAACCTTGCGGCCAACTACCTGCTTCCCCTGGGAGGGGCGCTGACCGCGATTTTCGTCGGATGGGTCTGGGGGACGAAAGAGGCCCAAAAGGAAGTCGAGCGGCACGAGACCCAATTCCACTTCGTGGAGATCTGGGCTTTTCTCATCCGGTTCGTGGCCCCGGTCGCCGTCGCCGCCATTTTTCTCGCCAAACTATTTTGATCCTTCCGGCGCGGGACTGGACCGGCGGCATACCTCGTCAGGAGGAGAGGAATTTTTGTCCCCGGCCCACGAGTTTCTTCTCGGGGACCGCTACTTCCTTGCCGTGACACCCCTCCACGTAACCGATGACCTGGGACGGAACGCCATGTTTCCGGCAGATCGCGAGGACGGCGTCGGCCTCGCCGGGGTTTTCGACGACGACGCAGAACCCCGTGCCCATGTTGAACACCTCGAACATTTCCGCGTCCTCGACCGGACCTTGTTCCTGGATGAGGGCGAATACCGCCGGGATGGGCTGGAGGGAGTCGATGACAAACCGGATGTCGTCTTTTTCGACGCGGTTCAGATTGCAGAATCCGCCGCTGGTGATGTGGGCCAGCGCCTTGAGGTCGATGCCCGAATCCATCATCTCCAGCGCGACTTGAACGTAAATGCGGGTGGGTTCGAGCAGTTCGTCGCCGATGGAGCGGCCCAGCTCCGGGGAGAATTGGCGGGCCCTGGCCTTTTGCTCCTCGCGGGTGGCCCCCAAAAGCGCCCTGCGGGCCAGGGTGAGCCCGTTGGAATGGACCCCGGTAGAGGCCAGGCCGACGATCAGGTTTCCCGGGCGGATGTCTTTCCCGGTGTTGATCTGGTCCGTTCGCACATGGCCGATGCAGGCGCCGATGAGGTCGATGCCGTTGATGATTTCCCGGACCTGCGAGATCTCGCCGCCCGATATGCCGATACCCGCCTGCCGGGCGCCTTCCGCGAGTCCCTTGCCCAACGCCTCGAAAATCCGTTCGTCGGTGAACGAACAGCCGATATAGTCCACCATGCTGACCGGGCGCGCCCCGACGCAGAGGACGTCGTTGGCGTTCATGGCCACGCAGTCGATGCCGATGGTATCGTACTTGTCCATCAACTCGGCGACGATCACTTTCGTCCCCACGCCGTCCGTGCTGAACGCCACGCCAACGCCGTTGCCAAAATCGACGACGTTGGCGAAATATCCGATGTTGATCCGGGTCGGATATCGCGGGTTGAATTCCCGAGTGGGAAGGACGTGTTTGAGCAAACCGGAGAGCGAGCTTTCCGCGCCGCGGCTGTCCACTCCGGTCTCGGAGTACTTGGATTTTTCGGGATGTTCCGATTTTTTCATGGGTTTAAAGCTTGGCTTAGCGAGGTTTAAGAGGTTGGCGCATCATAACATTAAAAACCGGCCCCTATTAAGGAAAAAGGTCGCCGGCTATTCCCTGGGGTTTGCCGCTTCGATGACAAAAAGACGGAAGCTGTCGTAAAGGACCGAACTGCCAGCCGATGCCAACAATTGAAAATTCAACGCGTAATTTCCCGCTGGAAGCCGCCCTATAAAAGATTCGATCATCCATCGTTCGGAACCGGCGCGCTCCGGAGATTCCGAGGTTTTGAAATGAAAACCGTCGTTTACCTTTCCCAACCGTAGTTGATGCGTTTCTCCGGGACGGTCCAGATCGCGGACAATCATCGCTGGGAGGTACAATGTCCATCGAGTTCCTTTTTCCCGAGACCTTAAAATTTTTCCAGCCCAAACAAACGCCGCGAAACCGGGCTTCTCAAGGCGGACAATGTTGCCGACTGGAGATTCCACCGCGAAATCCCCATTGTTCCCGGCGTCCAGGCGAAGAGAAGCCCCCCCGGTCAGCTTATGTTCTATTTCCCTTGAGACCGTCCCCGTTCCCGACACGGGAAGCCAGTGGGCGGCAACTTCAAAATCCTCCGGTAAAACGGAAATCGCGGGAGAGTTCGTCAGGGAGAATATTTTTTTGCCCGCCGTTGCGTCATGGTAGGCCAGTTTTTGAATGTCAAAAATGCCTTTGAACAAGGGGAAACCGGATTTCCCGTCGAACAAGGCCGAATTGTCCACGTCCGACGGCTCCAAAGCCACCATCTTGACGCTGGATAGCTTGTTGACGGAAATAATGGCCCGCAAGTTTTGTTTGAAGACGTTCATGGCGTACAGATAATATTTGGGGTTGGAGATAAGGATTAAATCCAGCGGGCCGCTGTTTTTCAGGATTTGTTCTTTATACAATTTGCCGCTCGGGACCTGGATGGAAGGATAATGTTTGAAAAAGACCGTGTTCAAGGAAAACGCGGAATAGACGAGGACGATCGCGGCGCCGACGGCCGCCCGGGCCTCCTTGCGGCCCGCAAACCGTCCGAGAGACTCGCCCGCCCGCGCCATGCCCGCCGCCATGAAAACGATCAAAATAGGCAGGTTGTATAAATAGTTCCGGGGATACCCGCCCACCCCCGTGGCTAGGGGGACAAGCAACGGCAGAAAAAAAACGCACAATGGGAGCAGACGATGGGAACGGCGGACTGTATTGCCCCAGACGATTCCGGCAAAAAGAAAGGGCAGAAACCACGCCGCCGGGCCGGGGAAAATCAGCGTCAACGTTTTCGAGAGAATTTTCCCCGCGATCGCTAGGTGGGAATTCCCGGCGAATTTCTCCAAGTGAAAATTTTTGGCTTCCGCGATCATCTGGTCCTTCATGGGCAGGTGCAACAGGTACGACACGGCCGCGATCGCGAGGAACAATCCCAAAAACCAGAGCGCCTGGAATTTGGGAGAAACGCCGGGACCTTGCAACTCGTCCTTCCAGAAGGGGGCGAGATGCGACGCGAATACCCATCCCGCCAGACCGAAAACGAAATAGGCGTTGGTGGGCATGGTGTAGACCGACAACGCGGCGCAAACGGCCAGGACCGTCCCCCACAAGGCCCGCGAGGACGGCTCCAGCAGACGGAGCGCGGCGTAAACGGCCGCGGACGACAGGAACATGAGCAGGCTGTAGCCGCGCGCCGTCTGCGAATAGTAGATGTGGATGGGGCAGATCGCCGCGATCAGCAAGGACAGGCGGGCGACGGCGATGGAAGCGAACAGCTTCAAGGCGATCCGGTAGATCAACCACAGGCAGAGGATCCCGGACAAAAACGCGGGAAACCGCACGGCGACGGCGTTCTCGTCCCCGAACCCCAGGGTCATCAGGCGAATCAGGACCGTGTGAAAAACATGGTGCCCGCCGGCAAAATAGGTGGTGACGATGTCCTTGAACGAGGCGTCCATGTACTCCAGCAGGATCTGGTTCTCGTCCCCGCCGCCCAACGCCCGGTCCAGTTGATAAAACCTCAGGCCGATGCCGAGGGCCATCAATCCAAAAAACACCGGCAACTCGTTGAAAAATTTCCTGGTTTGCGCGCTTTTGCCGGACATTGAGATTTAGAAGGAAAAGGGGGTTTTTTCCAGTCCCTGTACGAAGTTATAATAATTCATGGGCGGGAAAAGAATCATTCATTGATAAAGGGACGATGGCGGGAAGGCTCGCATTTTTCCAAGCGGACAGGTCCATGCAGGAACGCATTTCCGAAATACTGAAACAAATCCCCAGCTTACCCGGAATTTATATCATGAAGGACGGGCAGGGGGAAATCCTTTATATAGGGAAGGCCAAGTCCCTCAGTAACCGCGTACGCTCCTATTTTCAGAGCGCGCGTTTGCTGGCGCCGCGGACGCGCATTTTTGTGGACAAGGTGCGCGACATCAAATTCCTGACCACGAAGACGGAGACCGAGGCGCTCATCCTCGAAAGCAATTTTATAAAGAGACACAAGCCCCGGTACAACGTTTTATTGAAGGACGACAAGCATTATCCATATCTGCGGCTCACCGCTCAGGAGCTTTATCCGCGCCTCGAAGTGGTCCGGAGGGTCCAAAAAGACGGCGCGACCTACTTCGGCCCGTACACGATGGTCAAGGAAATACGGGAAACGCTCCGCATGATTTACAAGATCTTTCCCCTCCGGCAAAGCTCGGACGAGTTGGACGGCCAACCCAAACGGCGCCCCTGTCTGAATTACCAGATGGGCCGCTGTCTGGCTCCCTGCGCCGCCTTGGTTTCCCCCGATGATTACGCCAAGGTGGTCCGCGACGTCGTCTCGTTTCTCAAGGGGAACTCGTCGGACCTCATCGACGGTCTCAAGACGAAAATGCGGGAAGCCTCCTCCCAATTGCGTTATGAGGAGGCGGCGATGTTCCGCGACAAGATCGAGGCGGCGCTGTCCATTTATTCCAGGCAGAAGATCATTTCCGCCTCGCTGGAGGACCAGGACGTCGTCGGCTATTGCCGGGAGAGGGGGATGGCCGTGGCGCAAATCCTGATCGTCCGCGGCGGGAAAATGATCGGCGAAAAGAATTTCAAGATGAAAACGCCGGACGAAATGGAGGACGGCGAAGTCCTCTCGGCGTTTGTAAAACAGTATTATGCCGGGGAGGAGTTGTTGCCCTCCGAAATTTTTATCCCCCACGAGATCGACGAGGCGGAAGCGATCGCGGAGTGGTTGACGCAGAAAAGACATGCCAGGGTAAAGCTCACGGTCCCGCGCAAGGGCAAGAACCGCGACCTGGCGCTCATGGCCCAGGAAAACGCGAGCTTTGCCATGAGGAGCGAAATGGACAAGGACGACGTCAGCGTCCGTAGCCTGGAGGAATTGCAGGAGACGCTGGGGCTCAAGAATTTCCCCGAGACCATCGAGGGGTTTGACATCTCGAATATTTCCGGCTCCCATGCCGTAGGCTCGATGGTGTTTTTCCAGAACGCGCGGCCGGAGAAGTCCAAATACCGGAGGTATAAAATCAGGGCCGTGCAGGGGATAGACGATTACGCCATGTTGCGCGAAACGATGACGCGCCGGTACCGGCGATTGACGCGCGAGGAAGCCCCCTTGCCGGATTTGATCTTGATTGACGGCGGCAGAGGACACCTGAATGCGGCATACGGCGTTTTGCGGGATTTGAACCTGCAGGATAAAATCGACCTGGTCTGTATTGCCAAGGGGAAATTCCGCAACAAACTCGAGACGGACGAAGTGTATCTGGTCGGACGGAAAGACCCCGTGTTGTTCCGGGAAAATTCCCCTTCCCGCTTTTTGCTTCAAAGGGTCCGGGACGAAGCCCACCGCTTTGCCGTTGCCTATCACCGCCAGTTACGGTCCAGAAAGACGCTCGCCTCCCCCTTGGAGGCCGTGCCGGGGATCGGCAAAAAACGCCGGTTGCTTTTGCTGAAGCGTTTCGGCAGTCTGGAAAGCATCAAGCGCGCATCTTTGGAGGAGCTCCAGTCGGTCCAGGGGATCACGGAGGACCTGGCGCGCAAAATCGTCGCCATCGTTTGAGGGGGGCGGCGCGCTAATTTCATGTTGCATGTTTGATTCCAGGTCGGTAAATTGATTAACGCGAATCGAGTTTGGAACCGTATGGATTTAATGACAGGAGTTTTACAGCCATGAAATCGTTGTTGCGTTTGGTCGTGTTTTTCATTGCAGGTTGTTTGTTGACGGTCCTTCCCGCGACTCCGCTGATGAGTTCGCCAGAGAGGACGGCCCAAAGCGATTACATCGAGGAGGCCAAAACGGTGTATGCGCTGGAGCAGGACTATTATCAAAAGCGCATGAACAGCGATTGGAAGGAGATATACAATTATCAGCATCCGGGGTTTCGGAAAAAAGTTTCGTTGGAGGAGTTTACCTACTTCAACGGCCGGCTGGACGAAAACTACTGGGAAAAACACCCCATGCACGTTTGCGGCTCCAAAAGCGGTTTCCTGGAGCACATCCGCAAACATCCGGAGCAATACGACGCCTTGGGTTTTCCCTTCCCCAGGAAATACAAGTTCTTCGCCGACACGTTGTTCACGATGAATAAATTTTCCATCGTCAAAGTTTCCGTCAGCAACGACAAAAAATACGCCGTCGCCCATTATAAAGCCGACGGAAAAAAGATGCTTCCCCCCTGGATCATCCGCGAATTCATCGTCTACGACCATTCTTTCGAGGGCGCGGATTATTGGGAGAAGGTCGATGGGCGATGGGTGATCGCGGTCTTGAAAGACACTCTGGGGATCAGCGGCGCGAACCTGCAATATTTCATTCCCAACAACAACGAGGCCTGGGACAAAATGCAGTTCGTCGATTTCCCCGTCGAAGCGCTGTCTCCCAAAAACTCCTGACCCCCCTCGCGGGCAAAATCGGTCATATGGACATACATTTTCACCGCGCCTGGCTGGACGACGACGAAATCGGCGAAGTGGTCGATACACTGAAATCGGGTTGGTTGACCACCGGCCCCAAGACCCATCGGTTCGAGGAGGACTTCAAGGCCTATATCGGGTGCAAGCACGCCATTGCCCTGAACTCCTGCACCGCCGGACTACACCTCGCGCTGGCCGCCATGGATTTCCAGCCCGGTTGCGAGGTCATCACCACGCCGCTGACTTTTCCCGCGACGGCGAACGTGATCGTCCACCAGAACCTCAAGCCGGTGTTCGTCGATATCGAGGAAGGGACGCTGAACCTCGACGCGCGCAAAATCGAGGAAAAGATCGGCCCCAAGACCCGCGCCATCATCCCCGTGCACTATGCCGGACACGCCTGCGACATGGACGCCATCGAGAGCCTGGCCGCGAAATACAAACTGGCCGTGATCGAGGACGCCGCCCATGCCCTGGAGACTTTTTACAAGGACCGGAAAATCGGCGCCCGCAACCCCGTAGCCTTCAGCTTTTACGCCACCAAAAACATCACCACCGGCGAAGGGGGCATGCTGACCGTCGACGACGACGCGCTGGCGGACAAAATCCGGATGATGCGCCTGCACGGCCTCAGCAAGGACGCCTGGAAGCGCTATGGCAAGGGCGGGTTTTCCCACTGGGAACTGCACCTGCCGGGTTACAAATACAATATGGCGGACATCAACGCCGCCCTCGGCATCCATCAACTGAAAAAGGTCGGACGGTTCATGGAAATCCGCAAGCGCCATGTCGCCCGGTACGACGAGGCTTTCCGGGACGTGGAGGAGTTGGAGATCCTCCAGACCCGGGACTACACCCGGCACGCCCACCATATCTACGTCGTGGCCCTGCGCCTCGACCGCCTGAACGCCACCCGGGACCAGTTCCTGGACGCCATGCAAGCCATGGGCATTGGCGTGGCCGTCCATTTCTCCGCCCTCCACCTGCAACCGTATTACCGGAAAACGTTCCATACCCAGCCCGAGGACCTGCCCGTGGCCACGCAATATTGCGAGAGAATCCTTTCGCTTCCCTTGTACCCCAAGATGTCCGGCGAGGACGTGGAGCGCGTCATCGATTCCGTGAAAAGCCTGATCGCGAAGTTCGGAAAAAAGGCCGCGTGAGCGGCTTTCCCCGCCTCGGTCGATTCCGCTTCGCTCGATACGGCGCTATCGCGGAGAAAAAAATGATCTGGCTTGAGAATCTATTCCGGAAAATCCTGGGCCTGTTCCGCAAGAAACCCCAGGAACCGCCGAAGCCCGCCGCCGAAGAGGACATCAAGACCCGGATCGCGAGGTACAAGGAAGCGGTCCGCCTTGATCCCAACGACGGCTCCGCCCAGTACAACCTGGGAGCCGCCTATATCGAACTGCGCCGGTACGCCGAAGCCATCCCGCCGCTGAAAGAAGCGATCCGCGTCAATCCCGACCACCCCACCGCCTATTATCACCTGGGCAAGTCCCTGGTCGAGACGGGAAGGGACGAGGACGCTACAGACGCCCTGCGGTTCGCCATGGGGAAGAATCCCGAAAGCCTCGCCATCAAAAAACTCCTGGCCGAAGCCCACAAGAACCTCTGTGTGTGGTATGGAAGAGTGAAACGCTACGAGGAGTCCATGAAACATTTCAACGCGGCCATTCAAGTCGTGCCGGACTACGGCCCCGCCTACCTGGCGCTGGGCATGAACTATACGCATCTGGGACACTATCAGGACGCCATCGACACCTTCAAGAAGACCCTGGACATGGACCCCAACCTGGTCGTGGACGTCCATTACAATTATGGGATCGTTTACGCCAAGCTCGGCGACCATAAAAAGTCGATCAAGCATTTCAAGGAGGCGATCGAGATCAACCCGAAATCCGCCTTGCCCCACTTGCATCTTGGGACTTTGTATCTCAAGTTGGAGCGGTACGAGGAGGCTGTCGAGCGCTTGCGGGACGCCGTCATCCTCAGCCCGAAAGTGGCGGCGGAAGGGTATTACCGGCTCGGCGTCGCGCTGATGAAGTTGGAGCGTTACCAGGAGGCCCTCAAACCCTTGACCGACGCGTTGGGACTCACCCCGAACCACCCGGCGGTGCAGGACTCCTATGTCGAGGCGGCCCTCCAGACCGCCCAAACCCTGCGCCAGGACAAGAAATACCAGGAGGAGATCGAACTCCTGCGGGCCGCGGCGAAAGTCAACCCCGAGAAGCCGGACATTCACGCCCTTCTGGCGGAGATTTACGACATTCTGGTGGAGCCCGCCAACGCCATGGTCCACGGCTCCATCGCCAAACAACTATATGTCGAGAACCGGGACGAAGCGGGGTTGACCCGGTCCATGAGGTACCTCGTCGGCGTCAGCAAGAAGTACGGATATAAAATAGAAGACTTCGCCAAGGTGAAAATCCCTCGCAGAAAGGTTTGATCCCCGTCCTCCTAAGGATCGACGGATTCCGTCTCATGCTCGATGGCGCGTTGGACCAAATGGTTGAGGGATATCCCTTCCCGGGACGCCTTCTTTACGGCCAAAATGTGCAATTTCCTGGGGATACGGACGTTAAAGGCGCCCTTGCATGACTTGAAGGGGTCTTTACCCGCTTTTTTGCAGAGTTTCCGGTAATCCTCGACCGCGAGGCGGAAATCCTCGGTCAACTTCTCCACGGTGTCCCCCTCAAAAGACACCAAGTCCTCGATACCCTCGATTTTGCCGAAAAAACACTTGTCCTCCGCGCTGAAATGAACCGAGCCGATAAAACCGTCATGTTCGATCGTGTCTTTCATAAAACCCCTTTCGCCCATTCTTGTCGTCCGCCGGGGACCCCCCCAGTTAATTCTCCGGCTTGGGTTGCGGTTTGGTTTCGGGCCGCGGGTTCAGCTTTTCCAGTTCGTATTTCTGGACGAGGGCTTCCATTTTGGACTTGAACGCCGCGGATTGGGATATCTCCTGTCCCCACTGGCTCCCGATGATCCCCGCCTCCTGGCTGATCCGCGGCATCTTGTTCCTCCATTCCACCCAGAACGGCGTCTCGAACATCTCGATCAGTTTCTTGATGGTTTCGCGGTCCATGTTCTTGTCGTACACGGGGACGATCCGGTCTTCAAGCTCCTTCATTTCCCGCTCGCCGATCAAACCGTCGAATTCTTTCCAGAATTCCTGGGGGACCTTGGGGTAGGCGAAGGCGATCATCTGGGAATACGAGTTCAGCAGGCTGTCTTTCATGTAAGGCAATTGTTCGTGGATGCCGGTGACCTCCAGGAGCTTTTTGATGTCTTCCCGTTTGCCGGGGTCTGTCTGGGTTTCTTCGGCGTTGACGCTTGCCGTCGCGAAGATCAGGGCAATCCACAGGGCCGCGGCGATTCTTTGCGGTAACTTCATTTTTGGTTTCTCCTTTTCGCGAAAATCTTTTATAGGGGTCGTGCCGCCTCCAGGCGCGTTGCCGGCCAGCGGAAGGACCGATGGTATAGCTTGCAGATGCCGCCAGGATTGTCAAGCCGAATTTGAAAACTCCCGTCCGCGCCGGTCCTCGACCGTCCCCGAATCGGCCTGCGCGTCCGGCGAGGTTGGAGTAAAATGGACATTGATTCTCCGGGGGCGTCAATATGCGGAACGGATGGCTGGGTTACTTCGGACATTTCCTCGAAAAAAAGAAGAAGGAGTACGCGGGCCGGTCCCTCGCCCCTTATCCTCATTACCTGGAGCCGCTGTTCGGCGGCAACGGGCCGAAGGTTTCCGCCGGGGAAGGGGTCCTGGATTCCCTGCCTTCGGCGATGGAAGCCGTCCGCGAATGGATTTCCGGCCTTAACGCGGTCGCTGTCCCCCTTTCCTACGCGGCGTATCACGAGCAAAAACGGGAGTTGGTCCTGAGGCGGTGCGGAGGAAACGACATCCTGTTCGCGCTGGCGTGGAACGAGTCCGTCCGCGATCCGGGGTTTCGCCGCCAGGTCTTCGGCGCCAAAATCGGCAAGGGGTACGAGAAACCGCGGACGCGTCCGCGGGCGTTGGTGGACCGCAAGGACGTGACGGCCAACCTCCTGGAGGGAAAGATCGTCGTCGATCTGCCCAACGACAAGTTACTGCTACTGCCGGAAAACCTGGAGGGCAAGACCATTCTTTCGGTCCTGCGCCACGGGGCGTCCAAGGGCGCTTCCTCGGATTACAAGATCGGGTCGCTGTACCGGAATTACCTTCTGCGTCCGCAAGGGTTCGAACGGGCCCGGCGGGTGGGTGGGGAATTCGGCAGGATGCTCAAACATGCCAGCCTGGCCGTGGAGCTGAAAACGGCGGCGAGTTACCTGAGGACGCGCGACCGGACGGTGTACGTGAGCCGCTCGCCGAACACCCGCCAGTTGGCGGGGGTCATCCGCGCCGTCTTCCAGGAGGGCCGGGGCTACCGGGACAGGACGCCCATGCTATACCACCCCGCGCTGGACTCGCAGAGCTTCGGCCTGCTCACGGGCGAGTCGAAGGGCGAGGAGTCGGCCCGGTTGGCGCGGCATCTGGGCGTCCCGGAAAAAGAAGCGAAAAAAATACTCAAGGACCCGTTGTACTGCTACCCTTGCGGCGAGACGTTTTACGACAACTACCTCTCCACCGTCCAGGGCGTGCATGACATCGCCGAGGCCCACCGCGGCGATTACGTCTCGCTCTTCACGCATTCGAGCATGATGCGCGCCTTGATGATCTACCTGGACATGCGCCCGTTCGCCGAGGCGTACGACAACTACATGTCGTACCAGGAAGGGCAGGACAACGTCGTCTTCCTGATTTACGACGGCGGGGCGTTCAGCAGTTATTCCTGCGCGGTGGGGCTTTCCAAGGAGGAACGGGAGGCGCGGGAAAAAGAAGAGGAGGCGCGGCGCGAGGAGGAGGAGCGCCTGCGGAGCATCATCGAGATTTCGCGCGCGGAGGTCCGCCGCATCGCCTTGATCACCTCCGGCGGCGACGCGCCGGGCATGAACTCGGTCCTGAAGGGTTTCATCGAGAAGAGCCTGGCGTTGGGCGTTTCGCCCTACGTTTACTTCAAGGGCATCGAGGGGGTGTTCCGGGACGACGGCCAGGAATACGCCGAGGAGGCGCAGAGGGCCTTGCTCAGTTCCCCGGGAAGCGTGATCCAGTGCAACAAGCGGTTCCGCGACATCGAGCAGGAGGGGGCCGAGCGCCAGGCCGTCGAAATCCTCCGGAAAAACCGTTGCGACGCGTTGATCGTCCTCGGCGGCGACGGGTCCGTGCGCCTGAGCGACAAGTTGTTCAAGGCCCGCTACCCGGCGGTGGCCCTGCCGGGGACCATCGACAACGACCTGCCGGTTTACTGCCTGGGGTTCGACTCGGCG
>JACQQK010000147.1 GCA_016207065.1 Nitrospinota bacterium | reverse complement strand
CCTTGTAGGGCACCATTTTCATCTCCTCGGAGACTTCCTCGATGGACCTTCCCATGAATCTCTTGATGGAGTAAATGGTGTTTTCCGGGTTGGCGATGGCTTGCCGCTTGGCGACCTGTCCGACGAGGATTTCGCCGTCCTTGGTGAAGGCCACGACGGAAGGAGTGGTGTGGCTTCCTTCCTCATTGACGATCACTTTAGGTTCGTTGCCTTCCATCACGGCGACCACGGAGTTGGTGGTCCCCAAATCGATGCCTATAATTTTTCCCATGGCGAAATCCTTTCAGATTACATGAATATTCGGTATTGGCGCTTATGTTGGACAAAAGATGGTTTCAAGGCGTGAATCCACTCTTCCTGGGATGAAATAAGACCGGAAAACCCTCGTGTCAAGGCGACTTGCGGCTTTTTTTTTGAAAAAACGCGTTTTTGCCGATTCGCGCTTCCCCCAGGATCTCTTTGGTCAAACGCTGGTAAAATATCAAGAAAATGGTGTTTCCTCGGCGGAAAAGTTTTATAATCGTTGTAAGTTAAACCGCATTTCGGGAAAGGCGTCATGAGCGAAACAGGCGAAGGGGACCACAGAGAGTTCACCCGGGTTCCCATCAAAATCGAAGTTCAGATCGATTCCGGCGGAAAATCCATTTTTTCCGAGCAAACGCGCGATGTGAGCATGAAGGGTCTTTTCATGTTGTGCAAGAACCAAACTTTGGCAGAGGGCGCCGCCTGCGACGTGGTCCTTTTCCTGGGCGGCAGGGAAGAAGGCATCCGCATCGAGGTGAAGGGGATGGTGGAACGTTTGACTCCTCAAGGGATGGGCATCCAGTTCACCGAGATTGGCCTGGAAAGTTACGAACACCTCCAAAACCTGGTTTTGTACAATTCCCCGGACGCCCACAAAGTGGAAAAAGAGATCAAGGACCACGTGGGACTGAAACGCCGGGAATGATCCTGGCCGATTTCGGTTTACAGGGAAACGGCGTATTCGTAGGTTACCTTGGGAAAACACTCCAGAGCGGAGTCCGGGTTACAGTTGAAAATGCGGACGCCCGTATTAGCCAGGACTTGCGCCCCGTAACAAAGCATTTTCCGCATTTTGGGGAACTCGGTTTGCTCGTGCGAGTGGGAATGGAAATCATGACCGAAAAAATGCGTCCGCGGGCCGTCATGTTTCAAGTCCAATCCCAGATAGAAAATCTCCTTGAAACCCATATAGACCGCGATCTGTAGGGCCATATAAGAGACGGTGTACCCCGAATAAATCCCCCTGCCAAGGTCCCAACTGAACCCCTCCGAGCCCAGCAGTTTGATGGGGATGCCCCAGGGTCGGTCCTCAAGCGTAAACAAATAATTGGCGGTCTTCAGCGCTTCCGGGCATTCCTCGAACAACCGCAGGTCCATGGTGCAATGATAAAGCGTGCCGGGGAAGATTTTCGACGACCGGTTGAGCCCCATGACGATCCTCCGGCGTAACGGGCCCAGGTCCAGGGAGCTTAACGATGGGCCGGAGGCCAGGATGAACAACCGCTTCCCGTCATGCAGGTTTTTGAAGTCCTCAATCTTGTTCATGTATCGCGGATGGCCCGTCCTCGCCGATTCGTCCTCCTCCTCAACGGATTTTAAACTGCGACACCAACTGTTGCAACCCGGACGCGATCCTGGATAACTCCCGGGAGGCTTCCTGCGTCTGGTTGGCTCCCTGGCTGGTGTTCTGGGCGGCCTGGGCGACGCCGGTGATGTTTTGCGCGATCTCGCCGACCCCTTTCGCGGCTTCGGAGACGTTTCGCGTCATCTCGTTCGTGGTGGCCGTTTGCTCCTCCACCGCGCTCGCGATGGTGTTGGAAATGTCGTTGACCTGGTTGATGATCGAGCCGATCTCGCCGATGGCGGCGATGGCGCTGTCCGTGTCGTGCTGGATCGCCTGGATTTTTCCGCTGATGTCCTCCGTGGCCTTGGCCGTCTCCTTGGCGAGTTCCTTGACCTCGTTGGCGACCACGGCGAAGCCCTTGCCCGCCTCTCCGGCGCGGGCCGCCTCGATGGTGGCGTTGAGGGCGAGAAGGTTTGTCTGTTCGGCTATCGAGGTGATCACCTTGATGACCTCGCCGATCTCCGCCGAGCTTGCCCCCAGTTTCGAAACGGTCGAATTGGCGGTTTGCGCTATCCCCACCGCCTTGTTGGCGATCCTGGCCGCCTCGTTGGAACTTTGCGCGATTTCCTTGATGCTGGCGCTCATTTCCTCGGACCCCGTCGCCACCGTCTGGACGTTCTTGCTGATCTGCTCGGAAGCGGCGGAAACGACATTCGACTGCGCCGACGTTTCCTCGGCGTTGCCCGCCATTTGCTGGCTGGTGGCCGTGAGTTCCTCGGCGGAACCGCCCAGGGCGATGGCGTTCTGGCTGATCTGCTCCAGGCTCGACTTGATCGAATGGAAGAAACGGCGCAGTCCTTCGGCCATCTGCCCGATCGCGTCGGCCCCATCGACCCTGATCTCATGGGTCAGGTCGCCTTTCGCCGCGCACTCGACGACCTCCAGGATCGAGTCGACTTTCCGCTGGAGTTCGGCGGCCGTCCTCTGCGCTTCCTCCTTTTGTTTTGCCACCTCTTTTTCGTTGTTGCGTTGTTGGGTGATGTCTTCCCACGCGGCGCAGTAGCCCAACCCTTGTTTTTGGTCGTCGACGATTTTGGTGACGGTTATGCGCAGGATCTTATCGCTGAAATGGCTTTCGACCCCGGCGGAGAGCCCCGGACGCAGATCGCGCAATACCTTCCTGTTATGCTCCGGGTTCTTGTGGAAAATGTCGATCGACTGGCCGACGATATCTCTTACCTTGGTCCCCCCCGGAATGTCTTTTTCCACCGACAGGAGAATGTCGCGCGTTTTTTCGTTCAGGGCGGTGATTTTCAGGTTTTCGTCGCAGTACATGAACCCCACGGTGATGTTGGCCCTGCCGGCATGCGCCTGGAAGGCGATCTCGGCGGCCCGCTTCTGGCTGGCGCGGGCTTGCTCCAGCATGTCGCGGAGGGCCTTGGAGAAATCGCCTCCGACGTCAAACCGTTCCTTGCCGGTATTTCCCGCCAGGATCTCCCGGGCGTCGTCCATGAAGGTCTTGATCGAGGACAACAGGCGATTGAAGATATTGGCCAGCAAGCCGGTTTCGTCCCCGGTCATGACCGTTAAATTTTCCTGGTCGAGATTGCCCTCCGACATTTCCCGCAACTTGTCCGCGACCAGGGTCAGGGGTTGGGTGATGCCTCTGATGGTCCAGTAACTGACCGCGATGACAGCGATGAACAGGATCGCCGTGATGACGTATTCGCTGTCGATCATCCTCTCTACTTTATTCTGGGAATGCGCCGTCATGATTTGCACCGCCTCGTTCATCGTCTTCAGAAGCGGAACGTTGTTCTCGGTAATATATTTGGAGGACTTGTTAGCCGACGGCAGTTTGTCGATCACCGATTGCGCGGCCTGGGCGAAGGCGCCCCATTTCTCGCGGAAAGCCTCGATCCTTGCTATCGTCGCGCCGTCCTTGACCGTATTGATGCCGAGGCCGCTGTCTCCGGCCAGCAGTCCATCGATGATTTTTTTTTGCAATGCCAGCAAGCTTCTTGCCTCTTCGGCGGATTCCTCGTTGCGCGATAAGACATAGTCCAGAATGGCCTTGCTCATGCGCTGGGTGATCGCCCGCATCCTGCCCGCGACGGAAACCGTCTGCGCGTCCATCACGCTACCCAGGGCGATCACGATCTGGTTGGCGTCCTCGAACAAGGCCAGGTTGCCGGCGCGGATGGCGTCGGTTTCCTTCTGGATCGCGGGCCAGTGTTCGTTTAACGATTCGACCTCTTGAAAGAAGGGGCCGGACAGGGCCGTGACTTTGTCCAGGGCCTCCTTGAT
Source organism: Nitrospinota bacterium (assembly GCA_016207065.1). GTDB lineage: Bacteria > Nitrospinota > Nitrospinia > Nitrospinales > JACRGP01 > JACRGP01. The sequence continues at coordinate 2,940 of JACQQK010000147.1, read as the reverse complement.
TTCCGGCGTCTCCGCCGCTGGCAGTTTAAGCTCGGCATTGCCGTCGATGAGTCCGACAAGGACCTTCTGGAACTCCTTGGCGGTCAGGCGGATTTCCTCGGATTTTTTCAGGTCCCCGAGTTGCATCTCGTTGACCGCCTTGGTCAGTTTCTGCGTCAGCATGCGTTGCTTGCCGGCGAGGTCGATCACCTGGGCGTCCTTCTTCTGGCCGTTGAGAGTCGTCACGGTGTACAGGATGACGCACAACATGCCGAGCATGACCATGCCGACAAGGGCATAAAGTTTTACGCCGATCTTGAAAAATCCCATCTGAAAATTACCTTGATCTGCCGCAAAGTGAGTTTCCATGGTTTAACGGGCTCCAGAGGATTGGTTGATGGGCTCTGTTCGAACGATACCCGCGTTTTATCTTCTTGCGTACCGCCTTCTTCTCCTTAATGTAAGGCTTTTTCTGGAAAATAAAATATGTAAAATGCGAAAAATCAACGCAAAGTATCGATTTTGCCAGTAGTGGCAAAAAATAAGGATCGGGGAAGTTTTGTAGGGGAGTTTATAATAGAGCGGACATGCGTGGCTCATAAGCGAGTCCAATTGCCCCCCCCTTTGAAAAAGGGGGGGCTGGGGGGGTTTTACAAGCGCCCGTCGCTCCAAATCCCCCTGAATCCCCCTTTGCTAAAGGGGGACTTGGGCGTCGTGACGGTCCCTGGGATTTACCCTCGGATCCGGTAACGAAGCTGGAAAAACGATAAGAGCGCTATTTATACTATTATGGACTCGTTGGTAATTGCAGGAGGGAAGGCCGCGGGTCCGCGCAATAAAAATTACCGGCGGATACTTCGGTAAATTCGAAAAAAGTCGTGGGGGGATGAGGAAAGGAGTTGCCGGAAAGGAACCGCGGTCAGTTTAGATTGGATCCGAATTTTTCCAGAATGTCCTTGATCCGGTGTTCGAAGTCCTCGCGGATGGGTTTTACCAGAAAATCGGCCCCGCCTTCCTCCATGAACTGCTTGACCAGCGCCGAGTGCGCGTATGCGGTCATCATGACGCAGGGCACCTCGGGTTTGAAGAACTTGATCTTCTCGTAAGTCTCGATCCCATTCATGACTTTCATCATGAAATCCAGGAGGACGAGATCGACGTCCTTGGTGCGAAGCAGTTGAACTCCATCGGCGCCGTTCTCGGCTTCCAGGATGTTAAACCCTTCCCTCGCCAGACGGCGGTTGAGGACTTTGCGCGTTAGCGCATGATCGTCTATGATCAGGATGGTTGCCATTTCAATTCACTCCCTAAAGACTTTTATAACTCAAGCAAATTCAAACATTCGTTAATAGACATGCAATTTATATTCCAATGGAATGATCCTTTGAGCCTAAGCGCAATTTTCCCGAATTTATCATATACTTGTTTTAAAATCAATAGGTTATTGTCTTTATCTTTTAACGGCAAGGTTGTCGGTGAAGGCCGGTTGTATGATAAAAGATAAACCGTGTTGGCGGAATTGCGCAGACGCCAGGAAAAACGTCTCTGGACTTCAAAAGCTGAAAATGCGGCGCGTGGATTCCTTTTGCTTGAGAATGGTTAATTGGAATTGATGATCCATGCACTCGAGAGTCACCTGGCAGACCCTCTCCGTCATGGGGAAATGGAGTTTGTGTCCGTTCAACGCGACGATGGGGAGGGAGAGTTCGCAGGGCGGCGGCATCAAGGCCTTGAGGTTTCCTCCGATCATGTTCGCCAGTTCCCCAATGGCGTCCTGGACCTCTTCGGAGGAGACTTCCGCGGGTTCCAGGTGAAACATGATTTCCGCCACCTTGCGCGCCAGTTCGCCGGGACAGCTCAGGGTCACCATTCCTCTCCAGGCGCCGGTGATTTGCACGCAACCCTCCGTTTGGTCCTCGCCCGCATTGAAGGGGCGATCGCTGGGTTTGATGTCGAGGCCCAGTATCGATTGCCAGACCATTTGCGAAAACTGCCTGAGTTCGTCTTCCTTGAATTGCATAGTCGAGGTTCCGCGGCCGGGAAAGCTCACGGACTTTGCGGTTTGACCGGGGTTGGATTTGGGTTTCCCTTGATCGTCCTCTTCAAAAGAGCCACCGCGAAATATTCGCCGTCGCATTCGAAGTTGACCTTGGTGACCAACTCGGTCCCCGGGATGCGCAGGGTGTAATTGGTCACCGCGACGGCCGGCAGGGACAGATAGCAGGGTTCGGGGAGGTTGGATTTGATGTTGCCTCCCATCATGTTGGTCAGTTCGCCCAGAGCGTCCAGGATTTGCTCCAGGCCAGTCTCGTCCAATTTGGCGTTGAACATGATGGACGCGGCCTTGCGGGCCAGCGAGGTAGGGCATTGCAGGGCGACCGTCCCTTCCCACACACCCATGATATGGACGCAACCCGCGAGGGAATTGTCTTTTCCCGTAGTTTCGTAAGGGGCGTCGGTTTGCGTCGCCTTGAGACCCAGTATGGAGTCCCAGATATTTTCGGTATAATAGCGGATTTCCCGTTCGATGAATTGCATGGCGTCTAATTGTCCTTAGAGCGTCTAACAAAATGAATTGATGGTCTGACTCCATAAATGCTCCCCTCCCTTGAGGGAGGGGGCTGGGGGAGGATGACCAGCGTGAACGCTGGACTCCCGACGCCGCCTCAGGCTGACGCCGAGGGCGGCCGGCGTGACGCCGGATTCATTACCGCCCCGGCGCCAGCGCGGGGCGGCATTGCCCACCGGGGGCGTCCCCGGTGTCATCGCCGTGTGGCCTCCGGGCGCTTGCCCGGCTTTTCACCCCCACCTGACCTCCCCCTTGAAGGGGGGGAGGAAAGTTATTAACGGTCTCAAAATAAAGCGGACATAATCGGGCCGTCATTGCGAGTCGGCGGAGCCGACGAAGCAATCCAGGGGTCCTGGATCGCCGCGCCGCCTTGCGGCGGCTCGCGATGACGG
>JACQQK010000153.1 GCA_016207065.1 Nitrospinota bacterium | reverse complement strand
TCTCGCGCAGGCCTTCCCCGCACAGGTTGAACGCCAACACGACGAACAGGATCGTGAAACCCGGGATGAAGGTCAGCCAGGGGGCGTCGAATATGAAGTTCTTGCCGTCGGCGAGGATATTGCCCCACGTCGCGTCCGGCGGTTGCACGCCGAATCCCAGGAAGCTCAGGCTCGACTCCGTGAGGATGGCGGTGGCCACGCCGATGGTGGCGGAGACCAGGACTGGCGCGATGGCGTTGGGCGCCATGTGCAGGAAGATGATCCTCCATTCGGGGATGGCCTGGGAGCGGGCGGCGGCGACGAAGTCCTGCTCGCGGAGCGTCAGGAACTCGGCGCGCACGAAACGCGCCGTCCCCATCCAACTGGTCAGGCCGATCACGATCATTATATTGTATATGTTGGGAGGCAGAAGCGCCACCACGGTGAGGATGAGAAAAAACGTCGGGAAACAGAGCATGATGTCCACGAACCGCATGATGAGGGTGTCCGCGGTGAGGAACAGGAGCCGCGTCCTTCCATAAAACCCGGCCAGCCCGCCGAGCAGAATGCCCACCGCCACGGATATCCCCACCGCGACGAACCCGACGGTCAGCGAGACGAAGGTCCCCTCCAGCATGCGCGCGAACACGTCCCGGCCCAGTTCGTCGGTGCCGAGCAGGTAAACGCCGAAGGGGGGCGCGTCCGCCGAAAGGTTCACGTCCGCCGAAACCCCCGAAAGGGGCGGTTTGAATTTCTCCGCCAGCCGCACGGTCCTGGGATCGAACACCACGATCCATTCGGTGAGGACTTTCCCCAGGATGGCGACGGCCAGCAAAAAAACGAGAAAGAACAAACTGGCCAACGCCGGTTTGTCGCGCCGGAAAACGGTCCAGTGTTCGCGGAGGAGACTGGTCCGCGGTTCCAGGTTTTCGATTTCGCCGGTTGCCGGTCGGTCCATGGGAAAAGTCCGTCCTAGAATTTGATGCGCGGGTCGGCCGCGGCGTACAGGACGTCGGAGATCAACGTGCCGATCAAAACCAAAACGGCGGAGATGAAGTTGAGCGTCAGGATCACCGGAAAGTCGCGCGACAGGATGGCCTCGTAACCGAGCCTGCCCATGCCGGGCCAGGCGAAAATGGTCTCGAAGATGACCGACCCGCCGATGAGACCGGGAATCAAAAGCCCGAACATGGTGATGAACGGCAAAAGGGCGTTGCGCAACGCGTGCCGGTAAACGACGACGTCCTGGGACAGGCCCTTGGCCCTGGCCGTGCGGATGTAGTCCTGGTCCAGGACCTCCAGCATCTGCGACCGGACGTAGCGCGACAGGACCGCCACCCCCGCGACCGCCGACATGAGCGCGGGGATGGTCAGGTGCCAGACGCGGTCCATGGAACGGAACAGGATGCCGGCGCCTTCCAGGCCGAACGTGCGCATGCCGATGACCGGGACGTTGAACGTCTTGACGATGAAAATGATACAGATGTAGGACAGGAAGAACCCGGGAATGGAAATCATGGAATAGGCGAGAACGGTCCCCGAGCGGTCGTAAAGCGAGCCGCGCTGTAGCGCCGCCTGGATCCCCACCGGGAAGGCGACGCACCACGTGATCAGCGACGAGATCAGGAACAGGGCGAGGGAGTTCAGGAACCGCTCCCAGATTTTCCTCAACACCGGCTGGCTGTCCTTGAAGGACCGCAAATCGCCGGAGAACAGGTCGCGCATCCAGTAAAGGTATTGCGTATGCAGGGGCTCGTCCAGATGGAACGCCGCGCGGATGCGGGCGATGTCCTCCGGTTTCATCCGCGGGTTGGCGGGGTCCACCAGGCTCGGCTCCCCCGGCGCCAGATGCACGATGGCGTGAGATATGATCGAAATGAAAAGCAGGAGCACGATCCGTTGCCCGATATTTCTGAGGATGAAAGCGGTCATGAGCTACCAAGAGCGTATAACAAAATAAAACATTCCATAACTTCCTCCCCCTTCCGGGGAACGCCCCGGAACGGGATGGCCAAGACCCGAATTGTTCTCAATGGCGCTTGTTCGCCATCGGAGCCCAGCCCGTTGAGTCCAGCGTCACGCTGGCAAGGGGAGGTTGGATGGGGTAAACGCGCCGGACTTACACCCCCATCGTGTCCTTCCCCCTTGTAGGGCGGACGGCAATCCGGAGTTTCGCGCCGGTTTTGTCTTCTCCGGATTTATCCTTTGGGATATACTTCCAAGCATGGACATTGTACAACTCAGCCATTACCTGGATCAACTGCTTGACACGGCTTCCATCAAGGATTCTCCGAACGCGTTGAACGGCCTGCAGGTGCAGAACAACGGCGAAATCCGGAAAATCGGGTTGGCGGTGGACCTGTGCATGGCCACGGTCGAGATGGCCATCGAGAGAAAATGCGACATGCTCCTGGTCCATCACGGGATATTCTGGGGAGGATTACAACCCGTCCGCGGGAATTTTTACCAGAAACTGTCCGCCATGATCCGCGCCAACCTCGGACTGTATTCCGCCCATATCCCGCTGGACCTGCACCCCGTGCTGGGAAACAACAAGGCCCTGGCGGACAAAGTGGGGCTGGAGCACCTGGAGCCGTTCGGCGAATACAATGGCGCGAAGATCGGGCTGAAAGGGCTGATCGCCACGCAGTCCGCGGAGGAACTGGGGCGGGAGTTGTCCAGAAAGCTCGGCCATCCCGCGCGCGTGATCGGCGAAGGGGAAGTGAAAAAGGTCGGCCTGGTGACCGGCGGGGCGGGAGACATCCTCGCGCAGGCGATCGCCGAACACCTCGACTGCTACATCACCGGCGAGGCGGACAACCATCATTACCACGAAGCGAAAGAGGGGAAATGCGTCTTGGTCCTCGCGGGCCATTACGCCACGGAGACGGGGGGCGTGAAGGCCGTCGGCAGGCATCTCGAGGAGCAGTTCCGCCTGCAAACGGAGTTCCTGGACTGTCCCACGGGGATGTGACTAGCGCAACGCCGAACTTCGATCGTTCCGGACCGGCGCCACCCGCTTCGCGGGCAATAGGAAAACCGCCAGGATACCCGACAGGGTCAAGACCAAACCGAGTTGAATGCAGGAAGCGGCCGTCATATATTCCCGTTCAAAAGGTGAAACGGTATTTTTCGAACAAGTCGAGGGTCACTTCCGGGCGCCCTTCCTTCGAAACCTGTTCCTCGATGCGTTTTATGGCCATGGCGCGGATGAAGGGAATGGGGATGCGCTTGACTTTCGCCAGGGCCTCCTCGTCCCATTTTAAAGTCGTATCGGGAGTCTCGTCCGACTTGTTTTGATTCTCCACGTCGCGTTTCTCGTCTTCCTCAGTCACCTCCATGCCCATGGCTTTTTTGGCGGAGGCGGGCATGATGTTGGTGAACACTTCCTGGATGATGCCCGCGGTGACCATCTTGTCGCCGCGTTCCCGGGCGCGGGCCTCGATGGTCTGCCTGGCCATTCCCCGGACGAAGGGGGGCACCTTTTCCATCTTCTCCAGGGCTTCCTTGTTCCAGGGCATGCCCTGCGTCGGGGCGACCTCCATGTAATTTTTAAATTTCTCGATGATGTCGTCTTTCTTCTGCGTCCGCAGGGCCAGGAAATCCTGGATCTCCTCGATCACCTCGACCTTGCGGGGGCTGGCCGACATTTTCTTCTTGGCCTCCTCGAACGCGCCCATGGACAGTTCCTCGAACCCGAACTGCTTGACGCGCTTGGAAACCAGCATCATCGATTCGTTGCGGATCTCCGTCAGGAATTCGGACGTCACGTATTTATACCCGCGCTTGACGGCGCGCTGGACCATCAGCTTGCGGATGCCGGGGCGCACGAATTCCGGGGCGTGCTTCACCCGCTCCCAGGCCTCGGCGCTCCACTCGACGCCGTTTTCCTCCGCGTAGGGATGGTCGATTTTTTCTCCGTTGATGTCCGTTCCCGCCGACATGCGTTTTTTCCGCGGTCTCATGGCGGCCATGCCGCGTGGGCGGCGCCGCATGAAACCGGCCTCGTTTCAGGATTTGTAATACCGTATTATCAAAATAACTTGAACCAAGATAAAATGTCAATTATTTTGAAGCCTTTTCAAGGATCGACGAAAAACCGATAATGACCCGCTCGTCCAAAGCCTATTTTCTTTTTTTTATCTCCGGCATTTCCGGCCTGGTTTATGAAATCGTATGGACCCGGATGCTGACCCTGACCTTCGGGCACACGGTATTTTCCGTATCGGTCACCCTCTCCGCGTTCATGGCGGGTCTGGGGTTCGGAAGTTACCTCTGGGGCAACCTCATCGACGCCGACGGCGAAAACGATCCTTCGGGAGTTTCCCCCGTCCCGCTGTTGACATACGGGTCGATCGAGGTCCTCATATTCGCCAGCGCCGCCGCCGTCTCCCTGATCCTGGCCCATTTCTCCGATTTTTACTCCTGGCTACGCCAGGGATTGCCGGACTCCCCGTCCGTCGACAGTCTCGTCAAGGCGGCGCTCGCCTTCGTCCTCATGTTCGTTCCCACGACGTTGATGGGCGCCACCCTGCCGATCATCAGCAAATATTACGTTACCGACGACGCCAAACTGGGAAACCAGGTGGGCTATTTGTATTTCATCAATACCCTGGGCGCGGCGGCGGGGTGTTTGCTGACGGGTTTCGTCCTGGTCAGCCACCTCGGGGTATTGCAGACCGTACTGCTCGCGGCGGGGCTGAACCTGACGGTCGGCGTGGGGGCCATCCGCATTTATCAGGACAGCGAGGGAGGAAGCCCGGCCTGGTTCCGGCTTCCGCGCCTGCGCCGTCCTGCGTTCCTCTGGGACCCCGGGCAAAGATCATGGCTGACGATCGGTTTCCTTTGCGGGTTTACCGCGCTCGCCTACGAGGTGTTGTGGACGCGCCTGCTGGTCTTCTCCATGGCGAGCACCGTCTATTCCCTCAGCATGATGCTCGCGGTGTTTCTGCTGGGACTGGCGCTGGGAAGCCTCCTGGTCGTCCCGCTGGCCCGGCGTTTTCCCGACCCGAGGAACCTGTTGATCGCGGCCCAACTGGGGGTCGGGACCTACGCGATCGCTTGCCTGTTCGGCATGGACCAACTCCTTTCCCCCCCTTGGAACGCCTACTCCCTGCAGTCGCCGTTGAAGACGCTGGCCCGTTATCTCAAGGACTCCTCGGCGCTCATGCTGGTCCCCACCTTGTTGCTGGGCATGAATTTCCCCCTGCTCATCAAGATCGTTGCCGGCGACCGCGGGCACGTGGGGCGCGGGACGGGCCTGATCTACGCCGCCAATACCCTCGGGGCCATCCTCGGGTCACTGGCCGCCGGGTTTCTTTTTCTGCCGCGGCTGGGGACGGAAAAGAGCCTCGTCCTGGTCGCCACGTTGAACTACCTCACGGCGATGGCCCTCTTCCGCGCGGGCGGCCGTTTCTCCCTCGCCGTCCGGAAAGGGATGACCGCCCTCGCGGCGTGCGTGATCCTCTATATCAATATGACGCTTCCGGGAGACTTGCTGAGTTCCTTTTTCATGCGCGACTACACCGGCCAGCGGGACGCGAAACGCCTCCTGTTTTTCGAGGAGGGGTTGACGGACACGGTGGCCATCTTCCAGGACGAGTACGGCCCCCTGGATCCGGACGCCAAGCGGCTGGTCTCCAACGGGATCCCCATGTCCGCCTCCAACGAGGCCGCCAGCCGCTACATGAAGCTCCTGGCGCACCTGCCCATCCTGCTGTCGGACCGCCCCGACGACGTCTTGACGATCTGTTTCGGGACCGGGCAGACGACGGGCGCCGCGGGGATGCATCCCCTCGTCAAAACGGTGGACAGCGTGGAGTTGTCGCCGAGCGCGGTGCACGGCGGCAGGGTCTTCGCCAGGGAAAACTACGCGGTCCTGAAAAATCCGAAAGTGAATATCGTCATCCAGGACGGACGCAACTTCCTGCTGACGACCCCGAAGCGCTACGACGTGATCACCGGAGAACCCCCTCCCCCGCGGACGGCCTTCACGGTAAACCTTTATACGCGGGAATATTACGAGCGGGCCAAACAGCGGCTCAAGCCCGGCGGCATCTTCGCGCAGTGGGTCCCCCTCCACAGCCAGAGCGCGCGGGAGGCGGCCATGCATTTCCGCACGTTCCGGTCGGTCTTCCCGCGCGCCATGGGCTGGCTCCCGGTGGCGGGTGAAATCATCCTGATCGGCTCCGAAAAACCCATCGGCCTCGACTTGCAAAAAATCCGCGCGCGGATGGAGGAGCCCGCCGTCCGCAAGGCGTTAAAAGAGATCCATATCGAGAGCCCCGAGGCCTTCCTCGGCAACATCTGGTTCCTGGAGGACCAACTGGACCGTCTGGGGGCCGGACAGCCTCTCATCACCGACAACCGGCCGCGGATCGAGTTCTACCTGGACTATCCCGGCGTCATCGGCGTCCCCGACATGGAGAAATTCGTCTTCAACCGGGCCCCCTTCGCGGAGTCGGCGGGCCGGATCCAAAACCTCTCCGAGGACGACCGCGAGCGATTGCGCGCGTATTACGACGCGATGGATGCGTATCAAAGAGGGATCATGTACGGCAACCGCAAGCAACTGCTCGAAGCCATGGCTCTGGCGGGAGACGGCGACTTGTTCCGCTATCATTTGCAAGCCGGGCGGAGCCAGATCCAGCGGTTGGTCGAGCAGACGGAGCGCGAGCCGGCGAACTACGAACCCCTGCTCAACCTCGGGCACGCTTATTTTCAAACCGGCGAATACGGTAAAAGCGTGGAGTTTTTGAACATGGCCCTGTCGAAAGAACCCAGGCAGAGCTACGCCGAACTGTACCTGGGATACGCCTTGCTGGAAATGGGCAGACGGGACGAAGCCAAAAAACATTTCGAATCCGCCGTCAAGAAAGACCCGCGCCAGCTCCGTACCGTCATGCAGGAGATCGGCCTGATCGATCTGCTGGGCAAACTGGATTTCGACCCGGACAACCTGGGCCTGATGAACGCCGTCGCGCAGTTCTACAACGTCAAGAGCGACTACCGGAAATCCGCGGAATATTCCCTGAAGGTCCTGGAAAAAGAACCCGAAAACATTGCCGCGCTACAAAACATGGTCTTCAGCTACCTGGGACTCGGGGAGCCGGGGGAGGTTTTCGACTATGGGCGGCGTTACCATCAGCTCAACCCGGACGACCTGCACATCCAGTACATCCTGGCGGAAATGTACATGAAGACCCTGCGCTATGAAGAGGCCATCCCTTACCTGAAGGAAATATTGCGGAAGGACGATTCGTACCGCGACGCGCAGTCCCTCCTGGACCAGTGCGAGGCCGCCAGCGCTACGCCGGATCCAACCGGCTGAGCTTGGATGGCGAACAATAGCTGTTGAGGGCAGTCAGGGTTTCGCCTGTCTCCTCCGGGCGAGCGCCCGGCCAGCGTGGCGAAAGCCAAGGAGTGACCGTCATTGCGATCGCGAGCTTGCGAAGCGGGAAGCAATCCAGGAAATCTGGATCGCCACGCCGCTTCCAGCGGCTCGCGATGACGAATAGGCCGTCATTGCGCGTTCATGCAATACCCAGCCATATGCCCGGCCGTCCGCTACGCATTGCCGCGAATCGACCGGCATGAAACCCCGTTGCAATCATGTCGGATCTGACATAGTATGATATCGGGCATGAACGAGAAGCCGTTGGTTTGGTTGCACGGTGAAATCAAGACTCCGCCTTTTGGCAAAGCGGCCCGGTTGGAAGCGGGTTTTTTATTGGGGAAACTGCAAAGGGGAGACAAACCGTCGATGCCGCATTCGCGGCCCATGCCAGCCATTGGCGCCCGCTGTCATGAGTTGCGCATAAACGATGAAAACAAAACATGGCGGATTATTTACCGGATCGATGCGGACGCGGTCGTTATTTTGGAGGTTTTCGAGAAAAAAACCAACCAGACCCCCAGGCGCGTCATCGAAACATGTCAAACAAGAATAAAACTCTATTCAGCGGCAATGTGAATCATCGAGGGGAACGACGGTATGAAAGACCTTAAAAGGAAAAAACTGAAAGCCAGGGGATGGACGATAGGATCGGCGGCGGATTTCCTGGATTTGACGGCGGAAGAAGCGGAGTATATTCAAATGAAATTCGCGCTTGCCCGCTTGTTGGTAACGAAACGTCATCATAAAAACTATTCCCAAACCGAGCTTGCGAATCGCATCGGTTCGAGCCAGTCGCGCGTAGCTAAATTGGAGCGGGGAGACCCTTCCGTTTCCATGGATTTATTGGTCCATTCGCTTTTCGCCCTTGGCGTTACCCGGAAAGAACTCGCCCGAGCTATTGGAGCCCGGCGCGGGCGGCGTCCGGAGGTTTCGGTGGAGTAGAGGCGGGCGCCTGGCCAGCGCGCTACTGTCAGGCAAATACCATCACTGTACATTTTTAGCCCTATCACGCAAAGAAAATTAATGCGCGTTCTTCTCCGTTGCTTCAATAGTCTGGATAATATAGTCAACAGGAATTTGCCTCTTTCATGTGACCTGCAACAATCTTATCCCCTTGCCAAATTTTATTTCAAGAAAATTTAATTCCTGCTACCGGGCCTGTAGAACGGTGAAGAACCTCTCGCGGTTATGAAGCCGGTGGGAAAAGGGTGGAAAAGTATTTGATCCGGGTTGGGGGGGCTATTGGCATTTGCATATACAATTGCATACAATTAAACCCAATACGAAGCCTGGGGAGGCGAAAAAATATGAAAAAGCGCGCGCCAAGATTAAGAACGGACAAGGAAGCCGAAAAATTCCTTGAAAAGGACCTTTCGGACTATATCAATCCGGCCCATATGGTTCCGTTGCGGTTTGAGTTCCAGAATAAAAACAAGGCGGTCAATATTCGCCTCTCCGACGATCTACTCAATGCCATTCGGGACAAGGCCAAAAAGGAAGGGATTCCTTACCAACGGTTCATTCGTATCGCACTGGAAAAGGCCGTGCAATCGAAAAGCGCTCCATTGCATCGATAGGAATCCGAGGCGGTCCTTTTACCCGCCGCTCAACGCCTGCACGATATGCACCACGTCGGTAGGGCGGAGCGCAAGCGCCAGGTCGAACGTCTGCTCGCCGTTGACGAAAATCCGGATGTGGGGGCGGATGTTGTCCTGCTCGTCGATCATGCGGAACCGCAATCCGGGATATCGCCGGTCGAGGTCGTCGAGCAGTTCGCCGAGCGTCGCTCCCGCCGCTTCGATCTCCGGGCTATGGGTGTAGGAGAGCAACGAACTGGGGATCAGCGCCTTCATTGTCTTTACCTGGAAAGCCGCCCGGGCATGGACGGCGGTTTCATCGTATTTCCGCGACTTCAACCGCGTAAATTTCGGGAAGATGCCGGGCGATGCAGGCCCATCGATTGCCTTCGTCTCTGCTCATCCACAGCTCTCCGCTCGTCGTCCCGATGAATAACCCCACGGGATCCTGGCTGTCGGCGGTCATCGCCTGCCGCTTCACCGTCCACCACGCCTGGCCTTTCGGCAAGCCGGAATCGAGACGCTTCCAGGTCTTTCCGCCGTTGCGCGTGACATAGACGGAGGGAAGGCCGTCCGGACTTGTGCGCGGCCAAACGGCCGTGCCGTCCATGGGGAACACCCACACGGTATCCGCATCGCGCGGGTGCGCCACCATGGGAAAGCCGATGTCTCCGGCCCGTTTCGGCATTGTTCTCCCAATACGCACCCACTCGTTCGCGGGCCGGTCGATCCGGTAGATGCCGCAATGGTTCTGCTGATACAACCGGTCCGGATTTGCCGGACACAGCCGCACGCAATGGGGGTCGTGGAAGGCGACATTGGCCGGATCGAAACCTTCGACGACTTCGAGCCCTTGCACCAGGGACTTCCAGTTTCCTCCGCCATCGACCGATTCGTGTACGCCGCCCCCCGACATGGCGAAGTAGAGGTGGGCGGGGTCGCGCGGATCGACGATGATCGAATGCAATTTCGGCCCGTCGGGAGTGCCGTCCTGCACGCTACCCATCCACTCCCGGTATTGCGGATCGTCGTTCACGCATGAAAACGGGCGCCAGGTAAGACCGCCGTCCTCGGAGCGGAAGAGTCCCTGGGGCGAGGTCCCCGCGTACCACGCGCCCGGTTCGCTCGCGTGACCCGGCGTCAGCCAGAAGGTGTGATCGACAACGCGGCCCTTTTGACCGTCCGCGGGCTTCGCGAAGGCAGGGGGCCGCTCAGCTTCCTGCCAGGTTTGGCCGAAATCCGCGGAGCGGAAAATGGTGGGGCCAAGGTGGCCGGTTTTCGCCGCCGCGAGGAGCGTTTTCCCATCGCGCGGGTCGAGCGCCAGATGGTTGACGATGTGGCCGAGGAAGTGAGGTCCGTCGACCCGCCAGGTCTTTCTTGCCGCGTCGCCGTGATAGATCCACGCGCCCTTACGGGTCGCGACCAGCGCCAGGACCCGACGCTCCGGGCGCAAGCGCGAGGCCCGTTTTGAACGGGGGGCCGGTTTCCGCGTTCGAGTAGCGGATTTCCTCTCGATGCGCTCCATAATTCCCTTGTCCCGCGCGAGGTTCTTTTTTGAGGCAGGGTTTCCCTTTGCTTTCAATTTTCGCTTTTTTGAAATCTGGCTTCGCGCTTTCGTCATTTTTTCAACCTCTTCTTGAATGAGCTCCAAACCAAGGGTTTTTATATTTTGCCGCCAACGGAAGACAAATTGCATAACTAGCAGGTTGCTGAAAAACTATTTTTTAGTCTTTTACCGTCATTCCCGTGAAAACGGGCATCCAGTATGTCCAAGGGCTGTCTGGATGCCCGCTTCCGCGGGCATGACGATTTTTGGGCAAAAAGGGACTTTTTCGGCGCCCTGCTAATCTTCCTTGCCGGCATTTTTAACGAACGCATTGACGGTGTCAATGGGACGTTTTCGCCGCTCGAAGGAAATGGACGATATCCATCGCCAAGTTATCCGGGAACCGGGCGCTCGATCGGCAATTTCATTTATTCGGAATTGAAGTTATAATTGGAACAACCGGCGGAAAATCGCGTTGTTTGCGGTTCGAATGTCTGGTTTTTCGCGGTCTCCATTTGGCGCGGGGGAAGACCGCCGGTAATCTCAAACGCCTCGTCATGTCGGGGAAAAAATTGTGACGGCATTTCGGTTCATTCATTGCGCGGACCTTCATATCGACAGCCCGTTCAAGGGGTTGTCCGCCTCGCATCCGGCGCTGGGGGAGAAGTTGCGGAACGCCGCCTTTCGCGCGTTTCAAAACATCGTCCAACTGGCCATCCGCGAGGAGGTCGACGCGGTGATCGTCGCCGGGGACGTCTACGACAGCGCGGACAAAAGCTTGCAGGCGCAGTTGAAGTTCCGCCGGGGCCTGGAGCAGTTGAACGCCGCGGGCATCCCGGTTTTTGTCGCCCACGGCAATCACGACCCCCTGGACGGTTGGTCGGCCTCCCTGAAATTCCCCGGCAACGCACATATATTTTCAGGAAAACGCGTGGAAAGTTTTCCGGTCGAGCGCGACGGGAAGACCCTGGCCCATGTGTACGGGATCAGTTTTCCCCGGCGCGACGTCCGGGAAAACCTGGCGCGGCTGTTTAAAAGGGAAACGCGGGAAGGGTTGGCGGTCGGGGTATTGCACGCCAACGTGGGCGGAAAGCCGGGCCACGAGGCCTACGCCCCCTGCTCCGTCGAGGACCTGGAGGCCAGTGGCATGGATTACTGGGCCCTGGGACACGTCCACGCCCGCGAAATCGTGCGAGACGATGCGCCCGCCGTCGTTTATCCGGGAAACATCCAGGCGCGAAAATGGACGGAGGAAGGCGAGAAAGGATGTTGCCTGGTCACGCTCTACCGCGACGGGCCTCCCGATATCCGGTTTGTCCCGACGGATGTTGTCCGCTATTGTTCGGACCGCCTCGACATTTCATCCTGCGCATCCTTGGACGACGTCATGCAATGCGTCCGCGCCAAGTGCGAGGAGACCCTTTCCCGGACCGGGGGGCGGGACGCCGTTTTCCGCTTGTCCCTGACGGGCCGGACGGCGATCAACCACGAATTGCAAAGGGCGGGCGTCGTCGAGGACCTCATGGCGGAAGTCCAGAGTTCCCTTGAGGGGCAGGAGCCGGCGGTCTGGTTGGAGCTTCTCCTGGAAACCCGGGGGACCTACGACGTGGACGCGCTGAGACAGGGCAAAGACTTCATCGCCGACCTGATCGCCATTTACGATCAGGCGGCCCGCGGAGATTGCCGCGAGGAAATCCGGGAAACTCTCAAACCCTTGTTTCAGGATTGGCAGGGAAAAAAATATCTGGAACCCCCGTCCGACGCCCAGTTGACGCAAATTCTCGAACAAGCCCGCGACATCGCCTTGGACGGGTTGGCGGACAACGCGCGGGGACCCCTGGAATGAGGACGGCGCCGTAGAGTCATGCGGATTCTCGAAATACACATCGACGGGTTTGGGGCCCTTGGCGGCAGGAGTTTCAAGAACCTTCAGCCGGGGATCAATCTCCTGTACGGACCCAACGAGGCGGGCAAGACCACCCTGCTGGAATTCATCCGGAGGATACTTTTCGGGTTCCCGTCAAAAAAGGCCGGCAAGATCAATTATTATGCGCCCATGAACGGCGGGGCCCGCGGCGGACGGCTGATTTGCCAACTGGCCAACGGCGAAACGGCGGTCATCCGCCGGGTCGACGGACCCAGCGGCGGAAAAGTATGGGCGACCGTCGGCGGGGAGGAACAGGAAGGCCAGCCCGCCGTCGACGCCCTGCTGGGTCACGCCTCCGAGGAAATCTATAAAAATATCTACGCCTTCAGCATCGCGGAACTTCAGGACTTCGGGACGCTCAACGGCGAGCAGATCAAAAGCCGGATCTACGGCGCGGGGTTGGGGCTGGGCGGGGTTTCCCTGGCGGGACTGGAAAAGGGCCTGCAAGAATTCTGCGACGATATCTTTAAATCGCCCAGGAAAGGCTCAAAACACAAAATGGGGGACCTGCTGAACGAAATCAGGGAAGAGGAGATAAAAATCCGCCAGGTCCAGGAAGCCCTGGGCCAGTTCGACGAATTGTCGACCCGGTTGGAACAACTCGACCGCGACCGCGAATCCCTCGAATCCCGGATACGCGAGGCGGAGGAGCGGCGGAGCGCCCTCAAGACCCAGGAGGATTTGTACCCGGTCTATCTGGAACTGGCGGACGCGGAGTCCCATCTGGCGCGGCTGGAGGAGATAACCGGTTTTCCGGAAAACGGTTTTGAGGTTTTTTCCCGGCGGCGGCGCGAGATCGAACAAGCGAAGCGGCGGTTGGACGAGGAGGCCGAGACCCTGGAGAAATGGAAGTCCGGCCGCGATAACATTCAACTCAACGCGGCGTTGCTGGAACGCGAGGCCGATATCGCCGTTCTTCGCGAGCAAACCGGAAAAGTCAGCTCCGCGATTCAGGATTCGATCGGAGTCCGGCAGGATCGAGAGTTGCTCGACGGGCAGATCGAAACCGAAATTCAGCGGATCGGCAAAAACTGGAGCGAGGACGCCGTGCTGAAGTTCGAACTGACCGAGGCGGAGAGAAGCCACATCCAAAAGTTTCGCAAGGACCTGGAGGCCGCGTGCGACAGCGTCCGTAGCGCGCGGAGCAAACTGGAACTCCGCCAGGAGCAAATGGCGGGCGAGGCGTCCGCGCGACCCGATATCCCAATGCGGCTCCAGACCGCATCGATGGGCCTTTCGGCCGTGGGCCTTATCGGCGCGGTTTGGAGCGCCTTTCTCTTGAACGCGCCGCTCGCCCTGTTGTTTGCCGCCGTCCTGGTTTTCGGGGTCGTTCTCTATCGATGGTCCTCCAGGCGGAAGGAAGAACCGCCCGGAAAAGATCCTTTGGAGGCCGTTTTGGAGGAGCGCTTAGAAAAGGCGAAAAAAGAGGAGGACCGTCTTTTCGAGGAGTGGCGCGGTTGGCTGGCCGAGCGGAACCTGGACCCGCTTCTCACTCCTCTTGAGGCGGACAGGATCATCGACTTGATCCACCAGGTCAAAACCACGATTTCCCAAAGGGCCGGTCTGGACAAGCGGTTGGACCGGATGCGGGAGACGGAGGAATCCGCAAAGGACGCCATCGGCAAGATCATGCCCGCCTTACCCGGGATCTCCCGGCCCAACGACCCCTGCGCCGCGATCGGTCTCATCGGACACTGTTTCGACGAAGCCCGGACGAACAGGGAAAAGCAATTCAACCTGGACGCCCAGATAAACGAACTCGAACGCAAAATCCAAAAGCTGGCCGCCGGACTGGAAAAGGAAAGAAACGCCCTGTCCGGTTTGGTCCGCTCCGCCGGGGCGAGGGACGAGGACGACTTTGCGCGCCGCCACAACCTGCTGGAGCAGAGGCGGTCCCTTGAAAAAATCCTCGACGAGAAACGCAACTTCATTCAAAACCGCGTCGGCGTGGGCGAAGGTTATGATAGATTTCTGGAGGTCCTCCGGTCATCCTCTCCCGAACGCCGCGGTCATGAGTTGCGACAAATTTCCGCCGAGTTGGAGGGGTTTCATAAAAACAAGGACGACATGAACCAAGTCATCGGCGAGACCCGGAACAAGATCGCCTCTCTCTCCTCGAACGAGGAACTGCTAGTCCGCCAAAGCGAGTTGGAAATCAAAAAACGCCAGTTGGAGGTCTGCGCCGGGGAATGGGCGGCGCGCAAGACGGCGTTGGCCCTGTTAAGCCTGGGAAAACGGAAGTACGAGCGGGAACGGCAACCGGCGGTCATCAAGGCCGCCGAGGACATCTTCTCCCGGATCACCGAAAACAAGTACCGCGGAATTTACAAACCCATCGACTCGGACGAGATCCGCATCTCCGCGAATGGCGCGGAGAAGAGCCTGGGCGTGGTGGAGATGAGCCGGGGGACGCGGGAACAGCTTTACCTCGCCATGCGGTTCGGGTTGGTCCAGGAATACGAGGCGCGCTCGGAACCCCTGCCGGTCGTCATGGACGACATTTTCGTGAACTTCGACGACGAGCGGCTGGCGCGCGCCATCGGGACCCTGGAAAATTTCGCCAGGACCCGCCAGGTGATCGTCTTTTCCTGTCACCGCCGCCAAATGGAAACCTATCGCGAACTGGGCGCCCACGAGGTGTTTTTTTGAGACGCCAGCCGCCCCACGTCTCGCGGAGTTGAAACGAACGCCCCATTTTGGCCCGAGCGGCCGGGAGGAAAGATGAAAACGAAATCGATTGGCATTGCCCTGGCATTCGCGGCGATCGTCTTGCTGACCGGAGAAAAGGCCGGCGCCGAAAACGCTTTCAACCGCCTGGTCTTGCAAAAGGCCGAATTGGAGCGGCAGTTCGGCGTCAAGGGCGTCGAATGTTTCCCCTTCCTCGAAAATTACGCGAAAGGTCAACCCGCCCTCGTGCGGGACTGCCTCGCGGGAGTCGAGACCCTCCGGCAGGCCCTCGCGGAAGTTCCCGACGCGGACATCCAGACGGTGGGCATCAGTTCCCGGTTTTTAAAGACCGCGGGTTTCCACACCGTCCTGGTCCCCTGGAACGCCTCCAAGGACGAGGTCGCCGATTTTCTCCGCCGGAAAACTCCTCCCGAGGAGCAGAAGCGGTTTCTGGAGGAAATCCGGTCCCTGAAGAAACCGCTCCAGGAGCAACTCGGCGAACGGCCCCTGTATTGTTCCCAGCGGATCTCCAACGATCAATGCCTATTGGGATATCAGACGCTGGCCGCGGCGATGTCCCAGGTCCCGCGGAAAGAAACAAAATGGCCGGAAATCGTCATCGACGGTCCCGGGATCGTGGCGGAAAACCCCAACCTGCTGGAGCTGGCGTTCAATTCGTCGGCGGAGGAGATGCGGCGGACCTTGTTTCAAACCGACCCGATGGAAAAGTGGTCCAAACGGAAAAAAACCTACGACCTTGTCCAGGAAAGGCACGGAGACGTGTTTCGCGCGGGGTTGCAACTTCCCAATTTTTTCTGCTCCATGGACCTTGCCGCCGAGGAATGCCTGCAAGGGGCCGCCAACTTGAGCGAGGCAGGCAAGGACAAGACGCTACGGGACAAGCTGTGGGGCCGGGCGACGGTCCATAGGTTCAACACGGGGATCCTCAACGATTTCGACGTGACCGTCCGCTTCGACCTGCCGCCCGCGGAGATCGTCCGCTTCTTCTCCGCGAAGCCCTCCAAGGACGAGTCGCAAAAGACCGTGACCCTGGCCGAGGACTTGGAAACGCGGGCCAAGGGAAACCGGGCGGGACTGCGGGCGGTATGCGACCTGATCGACCTGCGTTCGGCGTTGTGCGTCCAGGGGCTCTCCGCCTTCATCGAATTCCTCAAGACCCATCGCGACTACCGGGCCGCGTCCCCCTGGTCCGAGTTGATGTTCGTGGACGGGGACCAGTTGGGCCGAGTGAACTTCGCCCTCAACTCGCCCTTCCGCGACCGTTATATTTACGCCGACGCCAACGGCGGTCCGGAGGAACTGGCTGAACACTTGCGGAATTTCTCCAGCCAGACGAACGCTTCCTCGGACAAAAAATAAGCCGGACCGTCTCGATTTTACCGTGACGAGGGAATTAAACTTTCGCGCCGGCCGGCCGGAGTTCCTTGGGTAGCAGATAATGGCGGGTGTCGTATTCCGGCGAGGTGAGGACAAACTGCCTGCCGACTCTCTTTTCCATGTTGAAGACCACCGGGGCGACCAGGTTGGCCGTCATTTCCAGGTAGTTCTGGGGGACCCGGACGATCACCCGGACCAGGGCCGACCGGTTGTATTCGAGAAGGATCTGTTTCCGGTCGTCCTCCGTGAGATGCAACTTGTAATCCGGGATATAGATATAGGGGTCGGTGACCACGAAAGCGAGGTCCGGGTTACTTAACGAGTGCATGTACTCCAACGGGCAATCGACATTGGGGTTCAACGGGAGCAGGACGAACCGTCTTTCATTTTCGAAACCGTACAGCCCTTCGGGAAAATGAAAGACCTCGTTTTCCTTTATTTCGATTTTTCCCAGGCGGGTGGATTCGAGGATCATTTCTGGAGTTTGTTTTTCATCAGTTGGGCGATCTTCCCCAGGTCGATTTGCAAAGGAGACGCGGCGGACTGGTTCTCCTGTTTGATTTTCAGGAACACTTCCTCGCGGTAGATCTTGGTTTCCTTTGGCGCCTCGATCCCGATGCGGATGTTTTTCCCCTTCACCTCGACCACGGTGATTTTGACGTCGTCGTTGATCTTGATGCTTTCGCCAATTTTCCGGGTGAGGACCAGCATGTTTCCGTTCCGTTTCGGCCTGACGGCCAAGTGGATGAAGGACCGAGGGGATTATATCAGATACCGCGGGCAAAGGGTATTTGATTCCGCCGGGCGGATATCATTTGACAGGCCCGCGGGTTTATGATAATTATCGCTACTCTTTTCAAACGACTAACGCTTATACGAAATGCGGGGGTAGCTCAGTCGGTAGAGCAGAGGACTGAAAATCCTCGTGTCGGCGGTTCGATTCCGTCCTCCCGCATCTTTTCCGCGTATTCCCCTCACGTCGATGCAATCCATTCTGTCCGCCATCGAGGATTTCGTGAGCCAGCTCCCGCCCCTGTTGCAACTGCTCCTGGGAGCGTTCGTCACCCTCGCCATCTTCAAAGCCATCATGACCGCGGTCAATTTTTTTGAAAAAAAGGACGACGGAAAAGACTAAGCGATGTCTCCCTCTCTTTTCTAAAGGCGAAACGCCGTCAAATCCTCGGCGAGGACCAGGTCGCCGGAATACTCGCGGCTACAGGACCGGCGGACGTCCTCCAAGTCGCAAGGGGGGTAGAAATGGGTGAGGCAGAGTTTCCTGCAGTCCGCCTGCCGGGCCAGGCGTCCGGCTTCTTTGGGCGTGAGGTGACCGGAAACTTTCATATCGTCCGGGAACGAACACTCCAGGACCAGCAAATCGGCCTTCCTCCCAAGCTCGACCATGTTGTCGCAGGCATCGGTGTCGCCCGACACGGCGAACGCCGCGCCGGTTTCGCCGGTAAAGCGATAGCCCCGGCTCAGGTCCGTATGGCTTACCTTGCGCGTCGTTACCGAGAGACCGTCGTATTCCCGCGTCTCTTCGTCCTGCTCGACAATATTGATCGAATACGTCGTCGGGACCAGCCAATGGCGGTAAGCGGCCGTCAACCCGTCGAAAAACTTTTTGAACCCCGGCGCGCCGACGAGGGTCAAATCCTTCTCGCGCGGTTCGAGGTGGTAGCGGGAACCGAACAGGAGGATGGTCAGGTCGCAAACGTGGTCGGGGTGGATGTGGGTGAAGAAGATCCGGTCGATATCGTGGTAGGTGAGGCCCAGTTGTAACAGCTTGTGCACCGTGCCGTAGCCGCAGTCGATCAGGGAGTTCCCGCCGCCGTCTTGGAGCAGGATGCCCGCCGAACCGCGCCGGAGCGACGGGACCGCCGTGCCGGAACCGAGTATGGTCGCTTTCATGCGTCCTCCCTTCGCCTTGGAGTTATCTTGCCCCGCCCAACCGATGAGACGGCGCGACGCTAAACAACCGGCCCAAAATATGCTATAAGTAACGCTTCATTCAACTACGGAAAATCGCGATGATCTTGGTGACCGGCGCCGCCGGGTTTATAGGATACCATCTTTGCAAGAAACTGCTCGACCGGGGCGGCGAGGTCGTCGGCCTCGACAACCTGAACGACTATTACGACCCGCGGTTGAAACAGGCCAGAATCCTGCGGATCGAAAACCGCCCGCGCTTCGCTTTCCATAAGATGGACCTGTGCGACCGCGACGGGTTGAAGTCGCTGTTCGACAAATACCCCATCGAAAAGGTCTGCCACCTGGCGGCGCAGGTGGGCGTCCGTTATTCGCTGGCCAACCCTTTCGCCTACCAGAAATCCAATATCGAAGGGTTCCTGAACGTCATCGACCTGGCCAAGGACCGCAAAGTCGCCAACTTCGTCTACGCCTCCTCCTCGTCGGTATACGGCGGCAACGCCAAAATCCCGTTCTCGACCGACGACCCCGCGGACCGCCCGATATCTTTTTACGGGGTGACCAAGAGGGCCAACGAGTTGACGGCCGCCGCGTACCATCACGACTACGGGTTGCCGACGACGGGCTTGCGGTTCTTCACGGTATACGGCCCCTGGGGACGGCCCGACATGGCGCCTTTCATCTTCACCCGGAAAATCCTGGCCGGGGAACCCATCGACGTTTACAGCCACGGCAAGGCCCGGCGGGACTTCACCTACATCGACGACATCGTCCAGGGAGTGGAACTCGTCCTGGACCGCCCCCGGCCCCGCGCGCTGTACAACATCGGCAACGGCCATCCCGAAGGGCTGGAACGGTTCATCGAGGTCGTCGAAAATTGCCTGGGCAGGAAGGCCGTCCGCAACTACCTGCCCGAGCAGATGGGGGAAATGCAGGCGACGTGGGCCGACATCGGCCCCATCCAGAGAGATTTCGGCTACCGTCCGACCGCCGGCATCGAGAAGGGGATTCCCCTCTTCATCGAATGGTACCGGGACTACTACAAGGCGTGACCGTTCCGGGAACAAGGGCCGCGCGGGCGGCTCAAGCCTTGCCCGCGCTTTTGAATATGCCGAAAGAACTCGTATAGCCGTGGAGGAACGTGGTCCCGCCGACCGGACCGATCTCGCCGTTGCAGAAGAACCCGCCCAGCGGGATTTCCCCCAGCTTGTTCCGGAACAAGTCCGAGTCGTGGTTGGGCTTCCCGTAGAGGTATTCGCCGCGCCCGAGGCAGGAGAACAACAGCGCCCCCTCCGCGTCCCTGTTTCTACCCTGCGATTGGTAACGGGTCAGCAAAAGGTCCAGGTCCTCCGCCGACAGCATCTTGTCGCGCAGGTGGAACTGCACCAGCATCCCCTCCCGCAAAACCGCGCCGATGGAGATCGAGCCCGTGTCCCGGTCCACTCCGATCAGGTTGCGGACGAGGAAATCCCCCTGCTTGGGATCGTCCCTCATCGGGTCCATTTCGATGCCGAGGAACAACGAGGTGCGTAGCAACTGCCGGTCGTAGTCCGTCAACGAATCGACCATCTCCTCCAGGACCTGGATGGGCGGTTTACCGTCCAGTTCGAAAAGCTCCGTGTGCTCGCACTTGGTGACTTTCATTGGCTTGAAGATGGGCCTGCACCCTTGCGCGACGATGGTGTCCACATGGATGTCCCCGCCGAGGGCGACGCCGACCAGCCCGCGCGAATAGATCTTGTCCCCCAGGTACAAGGCGTTGCCGCCCTGGAAATGCGAACCGCTCGCCAGCCCGCCCAGCTTTCTGCTGGCGGGATAGGCAAAGTCCACGCCCGCGAGAAACTCCTCGCCGCGGAACGAAAACGGGTCCGCCAGGAAAATAAAATGGAGGTCCTTTTTCTCCGGGATCCCCAGCCATTCCCGCCACACCGCCGGCCCCGTGTCCTGGTCGGGCAGGCGCATGGTGTCGGAATAGATGGGATGGACCTCCACGCCCGGCAGGTGCGCGGAAATGGCGCTGATGGCGGGGCGTTGCTCCACCTCGAGGCCGCCGCCGATGATCCCGCCGCCGGAACAGCCGAGGACCAACCCCGGGTCCATCCGTTGGCGTATCAGACCGGGGATCTGTTTGTAAAAATCCTTAAAATGTGAAGATACGAAAATCAGCGTCAGATGGATCTCGCGGTCGCCCATCCGGCCGCGGATCGCCTGCGTGATCTCTTCCATGCAACCGTCTATGTTCTCTTGCGTGGAAATACTCGAAGCCCATTTCATGGCCTGCTCCTCAGGTTAAACGCGGTCGATGTTCTTAGGATGCGCGGGAGGGGCGGAGGATTTATCCGGAAACCCGGGATTCAGGAAACGAACTGGATGGCCGACTCGGCGGCCCGCGTCCCGTTCAAGACGCAATCGGGGATGCCGATGCCGGTATAGGCGCTCCCGGCGAGAAAAACCCCGGGGGCCTGTCCCAGTTCCCGTTCGATCGACTCCACCAGGCCCGCGTGTCCGACATGATATTGCACGTTGGATTTTCGGTTGAGGTACGTCCGGCAAAACACCGGCTCCTCGCGCACGCCCATGATCTCCAGCAACTCGTTGCGGACCATTTTCTCCATCTCCGCCTCGTCCAGGTGCGCCATGTCCTCCTGCAACGCCCCGCCGACGAAACAGCGGAGCATGACGTATCCGTCAGGCGCGCGGTGCGGGAATTTCGTGGACGTCCAGGTGCAGGCCATGATCTTCCGGCCCTCGGCCCTGGGGACCACGAACCCGAACCCGTTGAGGGGATGCGAAAAACCGTCCTTGCGGTAAGCCAGCGTGACCGTGGCCGTGGAAACATAATGGATGCGCCGCAAAAGCTCCGCCGACTTCGGCGAAACATTCTCCAGCATGCGCGCCGACAGGCTGGCCGGGGTCGAAAGGACCGCGGCGTCCGCCGTCAACCGCTCCCCCGAATCGAGGACCATCCCCCACCCTTTCCCGGCCCTGCCAAATTCCCGGACCGCCGCGCCCGCGCGGAACGCAACGCGCGGCGACTGACGCACGATGGCGTCCACCATCTCGCCCAGCCCGTCCCGCAACGTCATGAACAGCGAGTACGGCGCCGGACCGCCGTTTGCCGGGCGATGATTGGTCCGCCCCCGTTTCTGGGCCAGCATGCCCAGGATCAGCGAACGGTATTTCCGTTCCGTCTGGAAAAACATGGGGAACGTGGTCTTGATGCTCATCTTCTCCGGGTCGCTGGCATAAATGCCCGCCAGCATCGGCTCCGCCATCTTCCGCAACGCCTCCTCGCCCAGCCGCCGCCGCACGAACGACGCCAGGCTCTCGTCGCCGTCGTCCCCCTTGCCGGGGATGAACAGGTCCATCCCCATGCGGACCTTCCCCGGCAGGCTGAACAACGGACTGAGGACGAACGGCATGAACTTCGTCGGCACCATCAGGCTCAACCCGTCCGGCATGGGCTTCATCCGCCCGCCCGTGTAAACGTAAGTGGACGTCTGGCGCGGGTTGGTGCCGACAAGATGGCCGCCCAGGCCCAGCTTTTTGCACAACTCGATGGCCCAGGGCTTCTGCGAGATGAACGAATCCGGGCCCCGCTCGACGATGAACCCGTCGAACCGCTCCGTGGCGATCTTGCCGCCGAACCGGTCCGACGCCTCCAGGACAACGCATTCCAGGTCCGCGCCGCGGCTGGCGATTTCCTCCTGAACGCGGTAGGCCGTAGCCAGACCCGCGATGCCCCCGCCAATGACGACGATTTTTTTCATGAAAACATTATCTCAATAATACCCGCGGGCCGCCAAGCCAAAACTTCGGCCCGGAAGAAAAGCGAGGGTTTCGCGAAAGCCGGTTGCCGGACCGGTTGTGGCCGCTTTTTTCTTGTGATATGCTTGATTCATCGCAGTTCAATACGCTTTATAGTGGGGGCGACTTGAGCCTCAGCCGGCCCGGTCGCGTAGGTTTTCATGAAAAAATATCTGGTCCCCGGGTTTCTGCTTGTTGCCCTCCTGGTTTTCCCCCTGGCTTGCGCCAAACAATCCAAACCCCCGCAAAAAGTTTCCCGGCTCTTCGCGTTGACCTATAACTACAGTTCGGGGAAAGAACCTTCGTTCCTGATCGCCGAGGATTTCGATAAAGACGAAAATCTGGACCTCGTGGTCGCCAATAGCGCGAGCAACTCCTTTTCTTTTTATAAAGGCAACCCGGACGGCTCCTTCAACGAGCAGGTGGTCTATCAAACAGGGGCGGATCCCATCTGCGTGGCGGCGGCCGATTTCAACAAGGACGGCCTGCCGGACGTGGCGGAACTGAACTACGCCGACCAGGACATCCGGGTGTTTTTGAACACGGGCAGGGGGGGGTTCAGAAACGCCGGCCATGTCCTGAAACCGGGCAAAATACCCATCAACCTGACGGCCGGGGATTTTAACGAAGACGGCTTCCCGGACCTGGCCGTCACCCTGCGTTTTCACAAGGTGGTCATCCTGTTTGGGAAAGGCAACGGAAACTTTTCCGAGCCGGAAAACATTCCCATGCTGGGCCAACCCACGGCCCTGGTGGTGGGGGACTACAATAACGACAAACATGCGGACATCGCCGTGGCCCTCGCGGGCACGGGGAACACCGGCGTCGAAATTTTATGGGGGAAGGGCAATGGACAGTTCGAGCCTTCCAAACGCTTCAAAGGGGGCGGCCAACCTTTGAGCATCGCCAACATCGACATCAATGGCGACGGTTATCTCGACATCATCACCTCAAGCAATCCCCTCCATGCCATCACCTTCCTATTGAACAACAAAGACGGCACGTTTAAAACCATGAAGGATTTCGCGGCGGGGGACTTCCCCAAATTCATCGCCGCCGGGGACTTCAACGGCGACGGCGTCCCGGACATCGCCGTTACCAATTCCACCAACGACCTGTTGGCCGTCAGCCTGGGCAGGAAAGACGGCACTTTCACTTATCCCCCGATCTTCCATCCCACCGACGCATACCCCCAGGGAATCGTCGTCGGGGATTTCAACCACGACGGTCTGATAGATATCGCCGTGTCATGCCGGGACAAGGGCCTCATCGACGTTTTCCTGAAAAAGAACATGGTCAACCCCAGCGCGACGGCCAGTTGAGGGAACCCCGGGAAACGAAGCCCTTAGAGCGTCTAACAAAATGGACCCTTTGGCTCGGCCCTCAAATTACTCCCCTTCCTTGAGGGAGGGGGCTGGGGGAGGGAGACCAGCGTGAACGCTGGATCCGAAGCCGCCTCAGGCTGACGCCGAGGCGGGATGTAGCTCCCCCTTGCAAAGGGGGCCGGGGGGATTCGCATTTTGGCGATCG
>JACQQK010000150.1 GCA_016207065.1 Nitrospinota bacterium | reverse complement strand
GCGCGGGAGTTGGAAATGTGCTACGCCCCGGCGTGCTATCTCACGAACTACGCCGAGGGGACGGCCGAGCGCGCTTTCCGGGAGGGCGAGTTGTTCGAGGGCATGCAGACCGCGGAGGAGCGGTCCCGCGTCGACGAGGCGGTCGGCAGGTTTCCGGAGATATTGAAATCCTGTTTCGGGAAATTGCTGGAGATGGAGCGGACCTGCCATTGCAAGGACGCCATGCTCCGCTACAAGAAGAGCGGCCTGATCGGCGACGACTGGCATTCCTGGCTCGGCGACCCCTAGGCCAAAGCGTCAAACCTCGGCGAGGAAACTTTCCTGGACCTCGGCCATCATTTCGTCCAGCCGTTCCATGATGACGGGCAAATGCGTTTTCTCCGAAAGCCCGATTTGTTCCCAGGAAATCGTCTTCAGGGCCAGGTCCGGGTCGCCTCCGCCAAAGTCTATTTCGGAGCAATGCGCCAGGGCGTCGGCGGCCTGAACGATGCGGAGCGCGGGCAATTGCCTATGGATGGGCAGGTTTCTGTGATGGTATTGAACGATCTCCACCAGGTTCCCCGGAAGCTTCCACAGCTTTAACAAACCGGCGCCGATGATCGCGTGGTCGAAACCCATGACCTGGCGTTCGGCCTCGTAAAGGCCGCAACGGTTCGTCCGGCTCAGGTCAAGGGCCTGTTTTTCCAGAGAGGGGATCTTTTTGCAAAGGACCAGGATGCCGAGGTCGTGCAACAAACCCGCCGTGAACAGCCCTTCCGGGTTCGATTCCTGCTTCAGGTTTGCGATGATCCGCGCGGCCAGCCCGCAACTCAGGCTATGTTCCCAAAAAGTCCGCATGCTGATGGTTTTTCCCGGAATGTTCTTGAACAGCCGGATCACCGCGGTCGACAGGACGAGGTCCAGCAACTGGTTCGTGCCGGTAATGCTCGCGGCGTGAGGGATGGAGTCGATCCTGGAAGGGAACCCGTAAAACGCGCTGTTGACGATCCGTAGCAGGCGGACGGAAAGGCCGGGATCGAGAGCGACCAATTCCCCGATTTCCTCGAATGAGCTGTCGGGCGATTCGACGGTTTCTCTCAGCCGGTAAAACACCTCCGGCAAGGAGGACAAGGCGTCGTCTCCCTCCAACAATACGCTGATATCCACGGTCATGTTTTCCCCGGCGGTTTTTTATCCCCGGTATAAAAAAGGGCCGTGACGAGTTTCGATATTTGGTTCGGCATGCTCAATTTTGGCACAAAATGGGGCCATGGGGAAGCTTTTTCGAGAGGGTCAAAAGCTGTAACGGATCCTGCCGTAGACGTTGGTATTGTCCTCCAGCTGGCCGAAAAAAGTCAGGTTTTTTTCTCCGAGAAAAATATTGCTCCCCGCCGCGACGGACCACAAGTCGTCGATCCTATAATGTACGCTTGGCCTCAGGTGGGCGTCGGCGTCGGACGGGGAATAAAAAACGAACAAGCTCAGCCGCAGGTTTTGCTGAAGCGCCAGCCGGGTCAGGCGCAGGGTCGTCACCTGGCGGTCCTGGATTTTGCGGACGCTTCCCTCGGGCAAGCGGTTGGCGTAATTTTCGTGGTCGATCATGCGTTCCAGATTGTATTGGACTCCCGCCGTCAGGTCGGTCGCGATCTCCCGGGTATATCCGGCGAGAAAACGCAACTGGCCGTTGTCCGTCAGCGGGTCCGTCCCTCTCCTATCGTCCAATGAATCGTAGTAGGCGACCTCCACGTTGCCGACGCCTTTCAGGAATTCGCCGCGCGCGCTGGCCCCATACACGGCGAGGCGCGGGAAGGTAACCTGCCCCAAAGAGGTCGCCCCCGCCGGATTTTTAAAATAACCGTAGTATCCATACAGGGCCAACTCGTAACCTCCGAGGTTTTTGAACAGCCGCAAGGCCAGCTCGGAATCCTCCGCCCACCGGTCCCGCTGTATTTCGGAAATCCCGCCCCGGTCTCCCGCCATGCGCCCGAGGATGGCGTTGTAAAACGACAGCCGCTCGCCGTTGACGAACCGGTCGGGGTTGAATCGCGGCGTCCAAACCAGGTCCAGGTTGGCGTAATCGGTGAAGAAACCGGTTTTGATCGCGTCGGACGGGGCTTTCAGGTATTCCTCGTCGCGTCCGATGAAGAAGGACTGGAAATCCTTTGGAAAAAGGTCGTTGAGAAAAATCAGGTCGCCCGTCCCCCAGGTAAGGATTTGCCGGCCGATTTTCACGTCCATGGAAGCGAGCGGCGACGCGGCCAGATGGGCTTCGCGCAGGTCGAAGTCGAACTTGTCGAGCGCGCCGTCGTAAAGGATGTCGCCCCGGTATTTGAAATCGGCCCCGTCGAGGGTCTTGAAAGCCTCCAACTGCCAGCGGAAATCGCCGAGGTCGAAAGCGCCCGGCTGGTTGGGGTCGTCCTGCGTCCGCGCGCCCCCGGCGGTCTCCAAAAATCCATGAAGCTCGGGCAAGACAAATCGCGGTCCCGCGGCGGACGCGGACGGCGGGTTTCCCGGTTCCGGGGATGGGATCGCGGGGGAAACCTCGCCCGCGAACGATCTCCCGGCGCCAAGGGTCAGGCAGACGAAAACGGCGATGCGAAGCGCCGGTAACAGGGGTCTCATTTCAACCATTCGCGCGGCGGGCGGCGCAGATAGCGCTCCGAGAATATCGATTCATCAAGGCCGAGGTCGTAACGCACGTCGATGAACTCGCTGATCGTGTGGCCGTTCGAGTTCAAGTCGTCGACCCTGGCCCGGGTCACGGTGGGGTGTCCCTGGATTTCCTTGACCTCCAGCGCTTCCACGAGACGGTATTTTTTCCCGTTCTTGTCATGGTATTCCGCTTTCATCGGCAGGTAGGTGACGCGGTCCACCC
Organism: Nitrospinota bacterium; assembly: GCA_016207065.1. Lineage (GTDB taxonomy): Bacteria > Nitrospinota > Nitrospinia > Nitrospinales > JACRGP01 > JACRGP01. Next base: position 13,142 of record JACQQK010000150.1, on the reverse strand, counting down.
AGAGCAGGTAGTGAGAAAACTCCACGTCCCCGGGGCGCTTGGGGACGTTTTTCAGGACGAAATGCTTGTCCGTCGTTTCGGCGAGCGAGTGATCGTCCTCCTCGACGCCGCGCCCCGAAACGTCCTCGTAGAAAAAGTTGGAGCCCACGAAGCTCGATCGCTTGTCGCTGGCGGCGATGCGTTTGACGAGGTCCAGCGCCGGAAGGTAAAGCCAGCGGTCGTCGTCCTTGCCGACGTTCTTCCACGCCATGAACACGGTGTTGCGGACGTCGGCCGGCTTGTGGAAGTAGACGTAGAATTTTTGTTTTCCCCCGTCCTCGACGTCCAACCGCAGGATGGCGAAGTTGCGCGACGTCGTCCGCCCCTGGGAATCCACGATGGTCATGGCCACCTCGGAACGGCCGTCCTTGCCCGCGTAATAGGCGGCCCGGTTCGACTTGCGGACGATCTCGGCCACGGCGGCGTCCTCCGCGGCGCCCGCCAGGGCAGGGAATGCGAGGGTTGCGATCAGGACCAGCAGTCCGCTGGAAAACTTTGCCGTCATGGCCGGTCTCCTTTCTTCAGCGCGAATTTGCGGAACAACCAGGGCTCCAGGTAGCGCATGAGCGCGGGCAACAGGACCAAGGTCGCGGCGCCGGACACGGCCATGATGCTGGCCAGGAAAAACCCCACCGTTTGATAGGGAACCAGCGGGGCGACCAACAGGGGGGTGAATCCTAGGGCGATGACCAGGATGTTTTTGGAGATGGCGCGCGCCGGCTCCTCGAACATTTCCCCCTGGGCGGTTTTCCAGTCGTTTCCCGACCGGGCATAAACCGTCCGCGAACGTTGCAGGAAATGAATGGCGAAGTCCACGGACATCCCCAGCGTCATCGCCGAGAGCACGGCGATGGGCATGTCGTAATCCTTGCCCGCGAACCCGATCAACCCGTAGATGAGCGCGATGGTCGCCGTCAGGGGGACCATGCACAGCAGGCCCCAAAGCGCCGACCGGAAAAGAAACGCCATCATGACAAACACCATGACGAAACTTCCCATCAGCGAGCGTAACATACCCCAAACCATTTTATCCTGCCACACGACGTTCAAATAAGCGAGCCCCGCCCATTGAAAAGACAGGGGCGCCGGCGGCGGGTTGTCGCGGAAATACCGTCCGGTCAGTTCCGCCACGCTTTCCATGTCCTTGTTGTCGCCGCTCTTCAACTGGATCCACAGGCTGGCCTTTTCGTAGTCGGGCGTCGTCAGATGCCAGAGGTCGTCTGGGTCGTGGCTGTTCTGGTAGGACAGTAGGGTCTGGGCGACGCCCGCGGCGGTTTGCGGGACCGCGTCGTATTCCTTGTTCCCCTCCATCAATTCGTAATGCACTTTCTTGACGACGTCCACGAGCGAGGTGGATTTCCCCACCCTGCCTGACGCTTGCAGATGCGTTTCGAGCGATTCCAGGTAGCGGAGGACGTCCGGGCGCTTGAACGTCTGCAAGGCGACCTTGCGCTCGTTGAAAAAAATGTTCGTCTCGTCCCAGGCGCGGCCGAGGCCGCCGGGATTTTTTTCCGCCTCGCCGGCGGTTTTCCGTTCCATCGTCTTGAGCAATGCGAGGATGGACCAGTCTCCTTTTTGCAGTTGCGTTCCGGCCTCGGCCTCGAGAATTTCCGACAGACGCGGTCTAATTTCAGGCAAGGCCGGAACGTCCGGCGCCAACTCGTCGACGCGGCGTTCCAGGTCCTTCCGGGTTTCCGCCAGCGATTTTTTGAAGTCCGCCTCGCCGGGGTTTTCCTGGAGGACCAGGTAAGCCATGTACGTGCCGGCGAAATGGCGGTTGAGGACCCGGTCCGCGACGCGGATGGGATGTTGTTCCTCGAACCACTTGACCGGGTTGTCGTTGATGTGGATGGCGTGGATGCCCACGACGGACAGGACCATGACGATGGCAGACGCGATCAAGCTGTATTTTGCCTTGTCATGGGTCCAGAAGCCCAGCGCGCGGAGGCCCTTGTCGAGGACCGGGGACTTTCCCTCCGGAAGTTTCCGCGACGCCAGCCGCTGGAAGGAGGATTCGCCGATGACCATGACGAACGCCGGGACGAACGTGATGGTGAGGACCCACGCCAGCATGATCCCAAAGGCGACGAAAACGCCGAACACGGTCACGGGCGGGATCGGGGTCATGGCCAGGGACCCGAACCCCGCCGCGGAGGTGAGGCTGGTGTAGAGCATCGAATCGAACAGCTCGTCCATGACCTTGACGATCGTTTCCTTGCGGTTTTGGACGGCGGGATAACGGTCGAAAAACTCGCTCAGGATGTGGACCGAGTCCACCACGGCGATGGGCATCAGGAAAATCGGGATCATGGAACTCATGATGTGGACCGTATGACCCGTGCCGATCAACAACCCCATGGTCGCCAGCGCCGTGAGCGTCGCCAGGACCATCGGCGCCGCGACCAGCGCGAAACTTCTGAAGAAGAACAGCATGATGAGGAAGATGAGAACTCCCGCCATCGGCGCCGAGACCGCCATCTCCTTGAACATCTCCACGCCGAAGGTGTCCTCCGCCACGGGCAGGCCGGTGATGTGATATTCCTCGTCCCCGGCCAGCGCCCGGGTTTCGTCGCGGAGCCGGCTGGCGATCTTGTAACTCAGGTCCTTCGACCGTATGGGGATATAGAGGCACAGCGCCTTGCCGTCCTCGGAGACGAGAGCGCCCTTGAGGACGGGGTTGTCCAGGGCGCGGTCGCGGACGCGCAGGGCCTCCGCGCGCGTCTCCGGCGGCTCCGGCATGAGCCATTCGAACCGCACGGCGCCCAGACCCGCCTGCCGGATGTCGTCCACCTTCGACGGGGCGAGCAGGTCGATGGGGATGACGCCGTCGATCCGCTCGATCTTTTGCGTCAGGAGGTAGATATTTTTCAGGGTCCGCGGATTGAATACGCCGTCCGGGTCCCTGTCGTTGACGACCCCCATCACGATCATGTCGTGAAGGGAAAACTCCTTTTTGACCTGGTTGTGGAACGTACGCACCGGTTCCGATTCGGAAAGCATGTTTTCCGGGTCGGTGTCGATCTTGATTTTTGGGATTTGCGCGATGAGGGCGAAACAAAGGACGGACGTAGCGATGATGGTCCGCCAGGGACGATCGGCGCAATATACGGTTATGGCCCGTCTGAAGTTCATGGCGTCGTCGATTCCGAGGTTGGAGAACCCACGCCGCCATGATACCAGATTATGATTTTCCTGCCGCCGGGGAATTCTTCATGAGGGGCCGGTTTTCGCGGCGCTGGACCGTCCCTGGTTCTTTCTGCGGAAAAGGGCGTTCCGTCTGCTGACCAGCCGGTCCAGGAATAACAGTCCGTCCAGATGGTCTAGTTCGTGTAGCGCGGCCCGCGCTTCAAATCCTTCCATCCGGTACAGACGTTCCCTGCCGTGGGAGTCGAAAGCTTTTAGCGCGATCTTCTCGGCCCGGGCCACGTTGCCGGTATAATCGGGAACGGAGAGGCATCCCTCGCGTCCGACGGCGGACCCGTCCGCGTGGACGATTTCGGGGTTGATCAGCGTCAGCCGGCCGTTGTTGGGGACCTGGGGTTTTCCGGAAACGTCCAGGACAACGATCCTCTCGAAACGCCCCGCCTGCGGGGCGGCCAGGCCGACGCAACCGGGATGGGCGAGCATGGTCTCCTCCAAGTCGGCTATGAAATCGCGGAGCGGCGCGTCGAAGTTCGATACGGACGAGGACGTTTGTTTCAACCGCGGGTCGGGATAAATCAGGATGTCGAGAACGGCCATCGGATCTAGCCCAGCAAAGTGTCGATCGGCGCGATCTGGACTTCGATATTTTTTTCCTTCGCCAAAGCTTCTAGAATCCGTTTTACCGCGTCGGCGCCGCCTTCGGCATGGCCCTCGATGTGCATGATATAGATGGGGCGCAGGGAAGACCCTCCCACGTCGGACTCCAGGTCGAGGATGTTCAGGCCCGCCTCGGCCAGGGCTCCCGTGACCTCGGCCACGATGCCGGCCCGGTCGGCGCCGTAAACGCTGACGCGGACGTTCGGTTCGACGTGGCGGTGCAGTTCTCCTTCGATCGGGTCGATGTGCAGGCGGAGGGCGAGGCCGCCGGCGACCGGGGCGACGATTTTCTCGAGGGCCTCCGGCGGCCCCTCGTACTGGGTCATGAGCATGACGGCGAAATTGCCGCCCAGGCGGGTCATCGAAGCCTCTCCAAGGTTGGCCCCGCCCCGGTACAGCGCGGCGCTGACCTTGGCGACAATGCCGGGCCTGTCTTTTCCGACCAACGTCAACATGAACCAGTTTTTCATCGCGCGGCCTCCGATCGCGAAAGGGATTGCATAGGTTGGCAAGGGAAACTTTCTCTCATTGAAAAAAGCTTGTCAACGGTTAAATCGGCGCGATACTGTCCGCCAGGGGAGTATGCGAGATATCGATGAGGGGTCCGTGTTTTCGAGAGGAGCCAATCCGATGCAACGCAAAAACGTTAATATTTTAATCGACGCGCTGGCCTTTGCCTTTTTTGTGTTTTTGATCGCCACCGGGATGGTTTTAAAATACGTTCTTCCGCCCGGAAGCGGCAGGAGGTTCGCCTCCGGAGAAGGCCGGGAAGCGGAGGGAAAAACGGTTTCTCTCTCGTGGGGTTTCTCGCGGCACGAGTGGGGCGACATCCATTTCTGGGTCGCCGTCGGAATCATGGCCCTTTTGGCGGCCCATCTGGCGTTGCATTACAAGTGGGCGGTCACGGTCGTGAAGGGCCAGACGCCGGAGGGTTCGGGAGCCCGCATGGGGCTTGGCGCCCTCGGCCTGGCGACGCTCCTGGCTGTCGCGGTTTCCCCTTTCCTTTCCCCGAAAGAGACCGTCCAGCGCCAGCGCGAAGGCAGGGAGGTTTCTTCTCCCGTGCCGGCCCGGGAGGAAAAAACGGAGGACGGAGCGGAGGAGGAATCGATCCGCGGGTCGATGACCCTGCGCGAGGTCCAGGAACGGCAGGGGGTCCCGGCCGAATACCTGATCGAAAAATTGAACCTGCCGAAAGACACTTCCCCGGACGCCAGGCTGGGCCAGTTGCGCCGCCAGTCCAGCTTCGAAATGGAAGACGCGCGGGCGCTGGCGCGGGAATATAAACAACGGGAGAAATAGCGATCGCGTCGTGGGCGCCGGCGATTTTTATCGCCGGAGTCCGGGTGTTCCGTCAGCGACCCAAAATTTATTTTCCGGGGATTTGCGCTTTAAATTCCGAGGTCCCTTCGTCGATCAGTTTTTGTGCCTCGTCAACCTCGGCGAACCCGCGGGTCGTTATCTTCTTGCCGGGCCCCTTATAATTCCTGAACCAGGTTTCCATAATCAAGGTAACGCCCTGGAATTGGCGTTCCAGTTCGGCGATGTTTTTCACTTCGCCAAAAGGGCCGCCGGGAACGACGGCGATCAACTTGTCGTCCCGTTCCCCCTTCTCCGTCATCCTCATGAGCCCGATAATGCGGACTTTCACGGCTTGTCCCCGCTTGAACGCGGGCCCCAGGACCAGGATGTCCAGCGGGTCGCCGTCGCCGCCCATTTTTTTCGACAGGACGGTTTTGGGGATTATTCCGTAATTCGCGGGATAGCCAAGGTATTTCACGACTCGCGGTTTTCCATCCAGCGTGTCCCAGACCATTTTCCCCTCGGGGATCCTCACTTCCCATTTGTCGTTTGTGCCCGCCGGAATTTCTATCACCGCCGTAACTGTCCCGTCCGGATTACGGGGTTCATGGCCGGAAAGAAAATTTTTCTCTCCTTCCAGGGTATATGGATCGAGAGCCTTGACCCCGGCGGCGAGATCCTCTAGAGGATTCGCATGGGAAAATCCGGTCGAAACTCCAATCAGCAACATGACAAGAACGAGGAACGGCGTTTTCCTCATGGAAGGTTTTCTCCAAAAAATTCATCTCGAGAGACGATAATACGGATTCGATAGGTTCGGCCAGATAATTTCAGGTTTCCAGTCAGACTTTTTTGTGCAACAGGGCACGGGCGTTGATTTTAAAAGTCTGGCGCAAAAAGAAAAGCCCCGCGATGGTCCGCGGGGCTTTCCAAGAGCTTAGAGGAGCTTCCGTTAACTTGGCGTTAACAAGCTACGACTCCGGAAGCTCCCTTTATACTGTGACTAGACAAGGGATCACCTCCTTTCATCAGGGGGTTCATCAATACGCCGACCCGAGAGTACGTCCCGGGGCCGGGCCGTCCAGAGTCAAGCCTGCTGACTCCGGCGACACGCCAGCGACTCCCCTGGCGTCGCTGGCGTTAACGCTTCATTCCTATACCCTAGACCATGGCCAGACAAAAATCAATGCCATTTCGCGTTCCAGGAGGGCCTGGTTTTTCTTTATGATTTCAAAAGGTTCCGCAAGTAAATTCCGGCGCTTGACAAAACGGCGATGGGGTTTTATAATTAATTAAAGATAAAAGGATATAAATATCCATAATTGGTTCCGGGCCGTATTTGGGCCAGCCGTAGAATTCAATCAGAACTCGGAGGAAATGAAATGAGCGCAAAGACCTTGGATATTCATTCCACCATCAACGATTTTATCAAGGAGGACATGCGGCGCGCCGCCGTGTTCGAACGGTTGGGGATCGATGGTTGTTGCGGCGGGCAGAAGACGCTGGCCGAGGCCTGCGCCGGAAAAGGGCTCGACCCCCGGAACGTCCTGGGCCAGATATACGAGGACCAGTCTGCTCAAGGAACGCCGGAAACGGGGATCGACCTGAGAGACGCGACGTTGACCGAGTTGGCGGACCACGTCGAGCAAACGCACCATGTCCATGAAAAACAGGTCATGCCGCGACTGACGGACTTGATCGAAAAGGTCATGGGGCGACACGGGAACGCCCATCAGGAACTCAAGGAGTTGAAGACGGCGTTCGACGCGCTCCGCTCGGACATGGAGCAACACATGATGAAGGAGGAAAAAATCCTTTTCCCCATGATCCGCAAGCTGGACGCGGATATTTCCGGGGAATTTCATTGCGGCCCCATATCCAGCCCCATCCGCGTCATGCTCATGGAGCACGACCGGGCCGACGGGCTTTTGCGGGAAATCCGTCGGTTGACGGCGAATCATACGGCCCCCGGGGACGCCTGCCGGAGTTATCACGCGATGTTGGAGGAACTGCAAGCGTTCGAGGCCGACTTGCGGCTTCATATGCACAAGGAAAACGAATACCTCTTCCCGCGGACGTTGGCGGAGGCGGGCGGCGGTCAATAATTTTCCTTTGACCCAATCGCGAGACGTTTAATATAATCATATAGATTCCCTTTTCGTCCGTTCCAACCTCAACCCCGGGGTTACATGAGAACGTCTCCGTCCGCGATTCTTTTGACGGCCCTTTTGAGCGCGGGGGTTTCTTCGCCCGCTGAAGGCGCGGAGAGGAATGCGTTCGACGAGGAAATGGCGCTGTCGCGGGCGATCGCGCGTTTCGAAAAACATCAGACGAATGCCGGGGAAGCCCGGATACCGTCCGGCGTATTGGCCTCCGCCAAGGGCATCGTGATTTTTCCCTCCACCGCCCCGCGGGGCATGGCGGAGGAAACGCCCGAGGTCAAGGGCGTGGCCTCGCTCAAGTTGGAACCGTCGGGAAAGTGGGGGCCTCCGGGATTTGTCCGGTTGCGGGAGGGCGAATACAGTCCCTTGCGGGGGGACGAGGGAACGGGACTGGCCCTCCTGATCATGACGGACAAGGGGACGCGGAATCTGTATGGGAAAAAATGGATTTTCGGAAAAAACGTGGCCGCCGCCGATGGCCCGTTTGGGCGTGAGGCGGAACCGCGCTTCCTGCGATTGCTTTTAAAGCGCCATTCCGTCTTGTCCTACCTGTTGAGCGATCGGTTGCAGGGCGGGGTCGATTTGCAAGGGGCGCTCGTCGCGCCGGACGCCCGGGCGAACGCGAATTTTTACGGGCGGGAAATCTCCCTGAAGAAAACGCTCCGCGATGAAGGGCGCGGAAATCTTCCCGACCTCGCGGACCGGTTCATGAGAACTCTAAACAAACTCGCCAGCCAGCGTGACGCTGGACCCAATGGGCTTGATTAGGATGGCGCCAGCGTGACGCTGGATCCAACGCCGCCTCCGGCTTGCGCCGAGGCGGAATTATCCGTAGCGACATGCCACATCCTCTCCACTAGTCTGAGCAAAAGAATGGAATCGCTCCCCCTTGCAAAGGGGGCCGGGGGGATTCTTATTCCGGCGATCGCTACAGCGTCATCGCCACGTTGGCCGGGCGAATGCCCGGGGGATTTCATTTCGCCAGTTTCGAGTACTTCTTGCTGATCCAGCCGGACTTTCCCTTGCCAAATTGAATTTTGTACCAGCCGCCTTTGTCTTCCAACAAAGTGACAATCGTCCCTTTTTTCAACCGGGTCAACGCCTTGGCTTTCAGGGAAGGGGCGGCGCGTACGCGCAGGGCGGATTTGGACGTGATCTGGACCTTTTTGACTTTGGCGGGTTTCGCGGCTTCCGGGCTTGGCGTGGGCTCGGGCGCGGAGGGTTTTGCCTCCTCGGCTGGTTTGGGAGCGGGGGTCGCTGGAGCGGCTACGGGCGGCGGAGGTTCCATTTCCTTCCGGGCGGGTTGGGCCGGTTTCATTTCCGGCATTTTATTCCCGACGGATTCCTCCTCCAGCTTGCCGGGCGGAGCGCCCATTTCGCCCATCGTCAGGGGGGCCTCGGTGGGAGAGACCGTCTGCCCCGGAAGGTCAAACCCGATGACCCCCGAATGTTCGCGGCTCAGGGTCTCGATCCGTTTTTGCGCGTCCTCGGCGTAGGGGCTGTCGGGATAGTGTTCCGCGAAGGATTTATAGTCGTCCAGGGTATTGGAACGCTTGACCTGTTCGTAAATCTTTTCCTGGAGTCCCTCGATCGTGAAAGCGATTTTCTCCTTTTCCTCCGGGGCGAGGTCGGCGATACTCTCCCAGTTCTCGATGGCCTTGTCGTATTCCTTGTTTTCGGTCAACAGGGTAGTCTCGAACTTGAGCGCGCGCAGGAGGTTTTCCTTCGTCTTGGCGTCGGTGGGCTCGAGGTCCAGCGCTTTTTCAAACTCCTCGATGGACAGGCTCAACTGGTCGTTGGCATAGTAGGACATGCCGAGGTTGTTGTGCGCCTCGTAGGACCGCGGGTGAAGCTTGATGAATTTCCGCCACGCCTCGATGGCGGACGGCAACTGTCCCTTTTTTTGAAAGTCCAGGGCGTCGCTGAAGAGGCGCTGGTCTTCCTTGAGAAGTTGACTCGGAGCTGTTTCGTGATAGGGAGTTTTAGCCGTAGCGCAAGCTCCCAGGGCCAGCAAGAGGGCCGCCAGCCAGACGCGCCAGAGAGGTTTCGATATCATGAGGGGGCGGAATCCTTCCATAAGGTTGAACTTAGTTCTTGACTGAGCGCTATTTTTATGTACCCTGAAAAATATATACGCTAGGGGTGTTTTGGCAACTGAGAGTCCATTAGGACAACCCTTTGAACCTGATCTGGATCATACCAGCGAAGGGAAGCGTGGCTGAGTTCGCTGAGCCGCATTCCCTTTTCCGGGACGCGGTTTTTTTTTGCCCCGCTTTGGAAAGAAGGCGTCCGCTTGCGGTTGATCGTTAACGGTCAAGAACGGGAAATTCGATCTGTCGCCACCCTGGCCGATCTTCTGCGCGAATTGGAAATCGCCGCTCCGAATTTTGCCGTGGCCGTCAATTCCCAGGTAGTCCCCAAATCGCGCTATGAGGACACTCCCGTCGGGGAAGGCGACAACATCGAGATCGTTCACGCCGTGGGCGGCGGTCTTTGACGGCGCGGGGCCCGATCATGGTCATAACCGGAAACCCATTCAAGGTCCGCATTTTATCATGGAAGACAGCTTATTAAAAGTTGGAAACAAAACGTTCAAGTCCCGGCTCATCGTGGGCACGGGGAAGTATGCCTCGTTCGAGGAGATGCGCCGGGCCATCGAGCTTTCGGGCGCCGAGATGGTGACCCTGGCCGTGCGCCGGATCGAATTGGACAAGAACAAGGACTCGATCCTGAACCATCTCGACCCGAAAAAATATTCCTATCTTCCAAACACGGCGGGGTGCTACACCGTCAAGGAAGCCGTCATGACCTGCCAGCTTGCCCGCGAGGCGGGGCTGGGAAACATGGTCAAGGTGGAAGTGATCGGCGACGAGAAAACGCTGTTCCCCGACAACGAGGCCACCCTGGAGGCCTGCAAGATCCTGGTGAAGGACGGGTTTTACGTCCTTCCCTATTGCGGCGACGATGTCGTGCTGTGCAAGAAGCTGGAAGACATCGGTTGTTCCGCCGTCATGCCCCTGGCCGCCCCTATCGGATCGGGACTGGGAGTCCGCAACCCTTATAACATCCGGCTGATCCGCGAGGCGGTGAAGGTCCCGCTCATCATCGACGCCGGGGTGGGGACGGCGTCCGACGCCTGCCGGGCCATGGAGCTGGGCGTGGACGGGTTGTTGATGAACACCGCCATCGCCGGGGCGAAAGACCCGGCCAAAATGGCCCTGGCCATGAAACTGGCCGCGGAGGCGGGCCGCCTGGCTTACGAAGCGGGCAGAATCCCGAAAAAATTGTACGCCACCGCCAGCAGTCCGCTGGACGGTTTGATCGACGTTTGACGATGGTCCTGGCGCTCGCGAGCGGAAATACGCCGGCCAGCGTGACGCTGGACCCAACGGGCTCGGCTCGGGATGCGAATAAGCGTTGTTGAGGGCAATCCATGATTGGCCAGTTCGCTCCGGCGCGGTCGCCGGCCAACTTGCGGCTCTATGCGATCACCGACCGGTCCCTGTTTCCGGAGGGCGCGTTCCTGCCCGCCGTCGAGACGGCGTTGAAAAGCGGTATCCGCGCCCTGCAACTGCGCGAAAAAGACCTTTCCGCGGAGGACCTGCTCGCGCTGGCCCGCCAGGTCAAGGAACTGACGCGCCGGTACGGCGCCTGGTTGTTTATCAACGACCGGGCGGACGTCGCCCGGATCGCCGGGGCGGAGGGCGTCCACCTGCCGGAGAGCGGCCTTCCCGTCGGGGAGGTCAGGAAAAGCTTTCCGGAGTTGCTGATCGGGGCCTCGACCCATTCCCTGGAGCGGGCCCGCCGGGCGCAGGAGGAAGGCGCCGATTTTATCGTGTTCGGCCCGGTGTTCGACACGCCATCAAAACGGGCATACGGTCCGCCCCGGCGTGACGCCGTCCGGGCAGACGTCCGGGAGCGCCGCGGCGGCGGCGCTGACGCGGCCGCGGGTGAATCGATCGCCGCCGCACAAGCGGGAGGCGGGAGATTTCTCCCCCTTGTAAAGGGGGCCGGGGGGATTCCTGACCCCATGGTAAGCGGCCAGGGATTGGACCGCTTGCGCGAAGTGACGCGGGCCATCCGCATCCCGGTTCTGGCCTTGGGAGGGATTACCGCCGATAAAGTTCCGTTGGTCCTGGAGGCGGGCGCGTTTGGCGCGGCCATGATTTCCGGGATCTGGAAAAACCCCAGCATCGAAAAAGCCGTCTTCGATTATGCACAACATTTTGTTGGAGGTAAGCTGTTATGAGCCATACGTCGCCTCATGCCGACGCTAAGGAAAAAATAAAGATATCGACCGACCCGATTTCGCCCAATTCCCGGAAAACGTACGCGCCGGGTTCCATCCATCCCCGGATCCGGGTCCCCTTCCGGGAGATCCAACTTTCATCGCCGCCGGAAAACCCCGGCAACGGGAACGGCAACGGCCGCGGGGAGCAGGGAAAGTCCCGCGTAACGGTCCTCGTTTACGACACGTCGGGCCCCTACACCGACCCGGGCGTGAGGATCGACATCCGCCAGGGGCTCGCGCCGGTCCGCGCGCCATGGATCCTCGGCAGAGGCGACGTGGAGGAGTACGCCGGCAGGACGACGTTGCCCATTGACAACGGTTACAAGGGCGGCGAGCCAGTCCCGGAAACCGAGCGGTTCCCCGCGGGCCGGCGCGGGATTTTGCGCGCCCGGGCCGGCGGGAACGTGAGCCAGATGCATTACGCCCGGCAGGGGACCGTCACGCCGGAAATGGAGTACATCGCCATCCGCGAAAACCAGCGGCGTCAGTCGGCCCGGGAGCTCGACCGCGACCGCGAGGCCCGGCTCAAGGGGAATTCCTTCGGGGCCAGCCTGCCGGAGGAGATCACGCCGGAGTTCGTGCGCGACGAAATCGCGCGCGGCCGCGCCATCATCCCCGCCAACGTCAACCACCCCGAAACCGAGCCGATGATCATCGGGCGCAACTTCCTGGTCAAGATCAACGCCAACATCGGCAACTCGGCGGTGGCGTCGAGCGTCGAGGAGGAAGTGGAGAAAATGGTCTGGGCGATCCGCTGGGGCTCCGACACCGTCATGGACCTGTCCACCGGCAAGAACATCCACGCCACGCGCGAATGGATCATCCGCAACTCGCCCGTGCCGATCGGCACCGTGCCCATCTACCAAGCATTGGAAAAGGTGGACGGCATCGTCGAGGAGTTGACCTGGGACATCTACCGCGACACGCTGATCGAGCAGTGCGAGCAGGGCGTCGACTACTTCACCATCCACGCGGGCGTACTGCTGAGATACGTGCCGCTGACGGCCAAGCGGGTGACCGGCATCGTGTCGCGCGGCGGCGCCATCCTCGCCAAGTGGTGCCTGGCGCACCACAAGGAGAATTTCCTCTACTCGCATTTCGAGGACATCTGCGAAATCATGCGCGCCTACGACGTCAGCTTCTCCCTCGGCGACGGCTTGCGCCCCGGCTCGTTGGCCGACGCCAACGACGAGGCCCAGTTCTCCGAGTTGAAGACCCTGGGCGAGCTGACCCAGGTCGCCTGGCGGTACGACGTGCAGACCATGATCGAGGGCCCCGGACACGTGCCCATGCACATGATCAAGGAGAACATGGAGAAGCAGTTGGCGGAGTGCGGCGAGGCGCCCTTCTACCCCCTGGGGCCGCTCACCACGGACATCGCCCCGGGGTACGACCACATCACCAGCGGCATCGGCGCGGCCATGATCGGCTGGTTCGGTTGCGCCATGCTCTGTTACGTGACGCCCAAGGAGCATCTCGGCCTGCCCGACCGCAACGACGTGAAGGACGGCGTGATCGCCTACAAGATCGCCGCGCACGCCGCCGACCTG
>JACQQK010000144.1 GCA_016207065.1 Nitrospinota bacterium | reverse complement strand
CGGCAATGTCATCCCGCCCTTGCCGGGTCCGGTGCCGAAAACCACGTTGCCGCCGGAATATTCATGGCTGACGGGAGTGACGGCGGAGCTTTCCTTTCCCAGTATATTCAAAACCACCACCCGGTCGTCCTTGGTGGCCAACTCAGACAACGATTTGATCCCCACGTAATAAGGGAATTCCCCGACACCTGACTTATGCATTCTGAAAAACCTCCCGTTTGATTCGGCTTGTCCGCCGCGTCCCGTGTTATTTTATTCCCAATTTGGCTTTGATCTCTTCCTTGCCGCCGTTTTTCATCCAATCGTTGACCTTGAGGGCGTAGTTGATCACCTCGGACATGGCGCTGTCGTGGCCGAAGAACCGGTACGGAAGACCCAGCGAATCCAAGGTGTCCCGGAGATATCCCATCCCCTGGATCAGGTTGGGACCACCCCGCCCGACCACCACGAAAAGGGGGATGGGTCCGTGCGTTTGAAAAAACCACTTCAGCCCGTCGGCCATGGCGCGGAACGTCTCGTAAATGTCCGTGTTGTTGGCCTTGCCGCCGATGATGAACAGGATGTTGGACTGCGGCAACCAGTACTTGAAGGTGATCCTCGAGATGTCGTTCATCTTGGCGTAAGGCGGGTTGCCGCCGAAGTCCGAGGAAATGGTGGCTTCGTCGCCCAGCAGTTCCGTGACCATGGCGTTCGCCCCGCCGCCAAACGTCGGCGCCGTGATGCAACCCTTGTCGTTCATGATAAAGACGTCGCTCTGCCCCTGGTAGGTCCTGAGCTGGTTGATCTCCTGCTCGAACTCCGAATAGTCGGAGGCGAACAGATGGGCCGGCAATTGCAACCGCTTCCAGGCGGGGTCGTCGAGATCGAACATGCATTTGATGTCGCACGCCACCGGGACCATGCGCCCCCCCTTGCCGCTCATCCGGATGGGGTTGAGCTCCAGCAGTAACATGCCGTAGTTGTTATACAAGTCCCATAACCGGGGGAGGTTCTGGACCAGCGGGCTGATGATTTCCGCCGGGGCCTTCAACTGCTCCAGAGCGTTGGACACATGGAACGATTTCAAGCCGGTCAGCGGGTCGAAGGGGACCTCGGCGATTTTGTCCTTGGGCAATTCCTCGATGTCCACCCCGCCGTGATGGGTGATCGTCATTGTCGGAGCCCGGTACACCGTGCTCTCGGAAATGCTGAAGTACACCTCGTATTTCGCGGGGACGCCGCCCTCGAAAGTGACGCCGTCGGCCTTCACCTTGTGAAAACCCACCGTATGGGTCACGAAATACAGGCGTTCCTTCTCCCGCAGGGCCTCCTCGATATTCCTCGCGCGGCCGATCAACCCCGACTTGCCCTTTTTACCAACGCCGCCCTTGAAAACCGGCTTGATAAACACTTCGCCGTTTTTTTGGATCAATTCCTTGATTTCGTCCACGCTGGCTTCGGGACCCAGGACCTCGGAATGCGGGAATTCGACCAAGTCCAGTAATTTACTACCCCAAAGCATGCCGGTCAGTTGCATCTTTTTCTATCTCCCTGATATTATTAGAATAATTTCAAAAGGTATGATTTCTCGAATTCATGGGGGAACGCGCACGGTCGTTCCGCCGCCACAGAACCCCGTATTTTTTCAAATCAGCGCGTTCCACAAGGGAAAGTGAGGCATTATTTTATGCAAAATGGAAATTTTGTCAAATATTATCCTCGTTCGATCCAAACCATTTTCATGAATGAAACCATGTCCGTCTTTTTTGCAAATACCGCAATAGAGCGTAAGCCCCAAAACCGGCGGCCAGATGTTTGAGGGTATGGCCGCTGACGATCCCCCGGAGCATTTCGAACAGGCCCTTGTCGAAATGCTCGAAAACTTTCGCCAGGGCGTACCAAACCAGGGCGAGTACCAGATAACGCGTCCCGGTATATCTCGGCGGGAACAGCAGGCACATCATGGGAATCGCCAGCATGGGCAGGAACTGCGCCAGGGCATAGGGACGAAGGTCGCCCAGACCGCGCAGTTCGGTGTAGCTCCAATAGACCACGCTGGTTATCCCGGCGCACAGGAGCGGCGGAAGCAAATAGAGACCGGCTTTGCCATGGATTCGCTCTCCCGCCACAATGGAGAACAGCGACATGAACGCCATGACGATGGTTATCCGGTCCCATGCCAGCCGGGCATTGTCCGGCTCCAGATGATAATAACCGGAGCCAACGCTTACCAGCGCGACGGAACCGAACAACGCCAGCCACAGGCGCTTTTCCGGTCCCTCGACAAACAAAGCCCCGCCGTTCCAGTTCGTCTTCAAAAAGCGCAAACCCATCAAACCGACGGCCAGAAACGGCAGGTTGGACACAACGTCGCCAAAATTGGGAATTCCCAGCAAAGTCCGCTTGTCGGCGAAATCGTGATAAGCGGGGTCCTGGGCCATGGGAGGAAAGCTGAACAAACCGGCGGCCGTCAGCGCCGCCGCGCACAGAATACCGCATACCCGCCAAGCATAGGACGATCGAGTCATGAAGAATCCTCCGCAAACCGATTGACCCCTTAAAATACCGCGGAACCCCCGTTGTCCTTCATCCAAATTACTCAACACAGCGCGCTTTTTTTGCTATAAAAGGGTTGCGAATGCGTTCGATGTCCCGACGAACCTTAACCGCCGCATTCCCGCACCCATGACGACACGGAATCCATCCCGCGCGCCGCGCGAGGGCTTGACCTGGAGCAAGATACAGCGGTTCCTCGCCCTGCCCTTCCGTCCGCGCCTTTTGCAAACGTATCTGGCGGTCGGAAAGATCGAGGACGTTTCGCCGCAACGGCTGATCGCCGACGGCGTGAAAGGCGTCCTGGTCGACGCCGACGGCACCCTTGGGCCGCACCAGGCGGCGGTCTTTCAGGAATCGAAAGTGCGCCATATCAAACTTATCGCGGACAGCGGACTGAAAGTGGCGATCTTCACGAACGCCGCCGTCGACCGGTTCCAACAGCTCCCCGGCATCCCCATCGTCGGCGAGGCCCCGGCGAAGCCCGACCGGCGGGGCTTCGAATCGGCCATGAAAAACTGTCTGGACCTCGACGATCCCGCCTCCGTGTGCATGATCGGCGACAATTACCTCACCGACGGCGGCGCCGGCGGCGCGGGCATGCGCTTCATTTACGTCCGCCCAGTCCCCGGAAACGAAAATTTCGTCCACCGGGCCTTCAGACTCTACGCCTATCTCTGCGCACGGTGGCATTTTCCCGAAGCCTTCCAAAACCTCCGTTTTCCCGACCGTTGAGAAAAAAACGCGCGCGAAAAACGAACTCCACAATCGCTTGATTTTACTCGATTAATTCCAAACTCCCGAATAAAAACCAAAAATCTTATTTACTTATCCGGGGATTTCAGAATAATAGAGGAAACAGAAACGCACAACTGCGTCATTATTACAGAGCATTTGAATCCGTGAAAGCGACCGAGGGTGTTTTCGATGGATTTTATCGACGACCAGCAAATCAAGGAATACTGCCAGGAAGCTCTTGATATAGCGGAGCAATTCGGCCTTCATGAAGGGCTTTCCTACCTGATCGGGGAAAAGTTCTGCGAAGTTTACCGGGACCTGAAACGGTTTCAGGGCCAGGTCAAATACGTTTACGGCGCGAACCGCCAGACGGAAGCCATGGACCCTCTGGAGATGGGCGGTAAGGCTTTCAAACTGAACTACAACATGACCATCTCCGAAAACTACCGGCGCCGGTTAAACAGGGTCAAGGCATTGGAGCGGGCCAAGACGCAATTCGTCCGGGAAATCAAGGAACTTTTCGACATCATCGACATACAGGATTATTTGAACTCCTATCCCCGGCTCGGAGGTAACGACCGATCGGCGCCTCCCGGCAAGAACTCTCCGGAGAAAGTATCCTCGATGACCGCGAAAGACGTGTTCTCCGAGGTTGAGGACATCTTCATCGTCGAGGACATGAAGAAGCTGTTTGTTTAAGACCGGGAGAAACCCGGCTCCCCCCTTCCCTCTCGCAAAACGTCGTCCCTTTAAACGGGTTAAAAAATCAGGACCTGGGGAAAACGGCGCCGCCGTTTGACCGCCTCCCCAACCGTCGCGCGACAGAGCGTAAAATGAAACGGAAGCTGACAAAAAATCAACGGGCCATCCTCGGCTTCGTCATCCTTTGCCTGTGTACCGTCCTCATCCTGTACACGGGGCCGGGCTTCAACTTCGCCCTGCAGGTCGTCCTGGCCTCCATGTTAATGTTTTTTCTGTTCTGGCTGGTCACTTAGCCGGACATTGCACAAGCGAATATCCCGCCGCAAAAAGCTCTTTGTTTTATCCCCCCTTGCAAAGGGGGGAAGGGGGATTCAAAAATTTTCGTTCGCGGTCGGGATATCAAATCCCCCCGGCCCCCTTTACAAGGGGGAGCGATTCCATTCTTTTGTTCGTGCAATATCTGGGTCAACCAACCGCCGCCCTTCACCTTCCCGCGAAAATCCAGAACCCCAAAACCAGCGCGAGGACCAGGGACAACCCCAGGGAAACGAGCGACCAGCGCCGGTTTTCCAGTTCCCTCTTTTCAACTCCTTCCTTAAACTCCCGCAAGGCCGACTGCATCCCGGCTTCGATGTCGTCTTTCAGCGTTTTTTGAAAGACGCCTTGGAGTTCCCCCGTTTTTTTCGCGACGGAATCTTCCAGCCCGGACCTGACGTTCCGGCAAAACTCCTCCGAGCGGCTTTCCATTTCCTCCCGGACGATGGCCCGGAACTCGTTTTTCCAGTTGGCGACTTTCCGGTCGATCTCCTCCAGTTTCTCGCGGACGATTTTTTCGAGTTTGGGGTCGATGTTCTCCCGGATCAACTCCAGGCTGTCCCTGGCGTCGCGGAGCGCCTGGTGCAGGTTTTCCTCGATCTCCTCCTCCAGGGCCTGTTTGCGGGACTCGACATGCTCGCTCAGGACCTCCAGTTTCTCCTTAAGCTCGGAAACGACCTTCAATTGATGTTTCGCCTGCTTGACGGCGTCGTTGAACTCTTTTTCGGGCATGATGTCCTTGGCTCCCATGGGTCAGGGTCCTTCGATAAATTGGGCATGTAATGATGATTAGATGGCGACCGTCCGTTTTGATAGCAAAAAAAATGTCCCCAGGCTTGAAAAGGAGCGCCGCCCATCGTATCAAGGCCTTGATATGCGGGGGGAAACCTTGACTTATAAATCCGAGTCCGGTACATTGTGGGCAAAAGGAGCCCGTTTTGCAAAAGTATCTGGAGCTATTCAAAAATTATTTGGCGGGGGAGAAGAACGCGTCCGGACACACGGTGGACGCTTACCTTCGCGACCTCCGGCAATTTGCCGCGTTCCTCAAGGAAACAGGCCATGCCTGCGACGCGGGCCGGATCGACCTGGAAAAGTTGGACCGGCTGGCCGTCCGCTCCTTCATGGGCTATCTGCACGAGCGCTCCAATGCGGGCTCCACGATGGGACGGAAACTGGCCACCCTGAGTTCCTTCTTCAAGTTTTTATGCCGGGAAGGATACCTCAAAACCAACTTCGCCAAGACCGTTCCGACGCCAAAAAAACCGGCCAAACTGCCCAGTTACCTGCCCGTGGATGACATGTTCCGCCTGCTGGAACTGCCGGAAAAAGACAATTTTACCGGCTTACGAGATCGCGCCATCCTGGAGTTGTTTTACAGCACGGGCATGCGGATCGGCGAACTGGTCGCGTTAACAATGGACGACCTTCATCTTGAAAACCGCATGGTCAAGGTCCTGGGAAAGGGCAAAAAGGAGCGCATCCTGCCGCTGGGCGGAAAAGCGTCCGGGGCGCTCAAGACCTATTTCGTCGAGCGTGGCCGGTTGGTCGAAAAACGAAAAATCGAACCGCCGCCCGAAGCGGCGTTTTTGAATTATTCCGGCAAAGGCCTCGGCGCGCGCGGCGTCCGGAAAATCGTGGCCAGGTACGTGGACCATAACGATTTCCCCGGCGGAATATCGCCGCATTCCCTCAGGCACTCCTTTGCCACCCACATGCTCGAGGCGGGCGCGGACCTGCGGTCCATCCAGGAGATGCTGGGCCATTCCAGCTTGTCCACCACGCAGAAATACACCCATCTCACCGTGGACCGGTTGAT
>JACQQK010000143.1 GCA_016207065.1 Nitrospinota bacterium | reverse complement strand
AACTTATCTTAACCGAGAAACCGTGACTCATGCACTCCCTTGAGTCACTTACTGTAAACGCTTTTCGTGACTACCCCAAATCATGTTTAAGCTTTTAGATTCAATTTCTTGATGCGCGAATAGAGGGTGGTGGGGTTCATTTTCAAAAGTTCCGCCGCACCGCTGGGTCCTGTCACCTTCCCCTTGCATCGCTTCAAGGCGCTTATCAAGTTCAGACTCTCCCTGGCTTTCATTTCTTCGTCTGTAAAGACAACGCCCTCATCCAGAGCTACAGGAGACGGATATTTTTTATTGGGACTAGTGGGCAGGTTGAGCAACAGCTTTCTTCCTTTCGACAGAATGACGGCCCGGTCTATGACGTTTTGCAGTTCCCGGATATTGCCCGGCCAGTCGTAGGCCTGCAGATCCTGTATGTTCGCCTGGGTGAGGCGCGGCTCAGGGACGTTCAGTTTTTTCGTAGCGCTCCTGAGAAAGTGATCCGCGAGCGCGGGAATATCTTCCATGCGTTCGCGTAGCGGTGGCGCCTCAATGGGGAATACATTCAGCCGGTAAAACAGGTCCTGCCGGAACCGGCCTGCCTGTGACTCTTCCTTCAAATTGCGATTGGTCGCCACAATAATACGGACATCCACCCGGCGGGTTTTATCGTCTCCGACTTTTTCGTAAGCGCTTTCCTGAAGAACCCGCAGTAGCTTGCTTTGCAGTTCCAAGGGAATTTCCCCAATTTCATCGAGAAACAAAGTTCCTCCGTCCGCCATTTCGAACCGGCCCGCCCGATCCCGGGTCGCTCCGGTGAAAGCGCCCTTGATATGACCGAAAAACTCACTCTCATAAAGTTCCTTGGGGATGGAGGCGCAGTTGACCTTAATAAGCGTTCTCTTTTTTCTCGAACTGCGGTTGTGGATTTCGCGGGCGATCAACTCCTTGCCGGTCCCCGATTCTCCGGTGATGAGCACGTTGGCCTCGGTAGGAGCAACGAGTTCGATCTGACTTAAAATCGCGCGCAACGCCGGACTCCTGCCGATGATCTCTCCATAAGACTTGGCTTCCAGAATCTCCTGGTTCAGATAAGCGTTTTCCAGTTCCAGTTGCCGTTTGAGTTTAATGATTTCCTCTTCATCCTTCTTCCGTTTACTGATGTCATTGAATACCACCACCGCCCCCAGGCACTTGCCGTTTTTTATTATTGGGGTGCTGGTGTATTCCACGGGAAAAGAGGTCCCGTCCTTCCTCCAGAACACCTCGTTGGAAATGCTATAGACCTTTCCATCTTTGAAAGCCGCGTAGATGGGGCAATCGAGATGCGAGTAGGGGGTTCCGTCCGGTCTGGAATGGTGCACCATTTTGTGCTGACAGGTTCCGATCATTTCTTCTTCGGTGTAACCGGTCATTCTCTGGGCGGCGGGATTGACGAACGTGGTG
This sequence comes from Nitrospinota bacterium, assembly GCA_016207065.1. Classification (GTDB taxonomy): domain Bacteria; phylum Nitrospinota; class Nitrospinia; order Nitrospinales; family JACRGP01; genus JACRGP01. The sequence continues at coordinate 12,416 of JACQQK010000143.1, read as the reverse complement.
TAACCCTCGGAGTCCAGTCCGTAAATGCCTTCGCCCGCGGAATCAAGAATAAGTCGTGTGGGATAGTTCATCTTCGCTTTTCCAATCAGGGATGCGCTTATTGTACCCAGATATTTTATATGAAATTTCAAATAATAACCGCGTAATTTCGTAAATTACGAAATTTAAAATCAACGCCGCCTCTCCTACAAAACAAATAACCGCTTATAGATAAACGAGTTATTCACAACCCCCCGATTTGGCACGTTCTATGCTGTAGAAAGGACAACAAGCCCGGCAGATTATAAAACTGGAAGTTCGGAAATGACGGCAGGGCTTGATTTCAAACCCATTCAAACTTTTTTATCGAGGAGAATCGTATGCCAAGAATCCAAACGGTCGAAATCGACCAAGCCAGCCGCCGGGTTAAAGACCTCTATCAGGAAGTGGAAAACAACCTGGGCAGGGTACCGAACATGATCAGAACGATGGCCAATGCGCCAGTCGTGGCCGAAGCTTATGTGAGCTTCTGGAACCTTCTCGGCCAGGGTGTCCTGCCCGCCACGCTGAGAGAACAAATTTCACTTTATGTCGCCGAGTCGAACGGTTGCCCGTATTGCGTTTCGGCCCACTGTGCCCTCAGCAAGGCTTCCGGTTTGCGGGACGAGGAAATCCGGGACGGACGCCTGGGCCGGTCGCCGGATGTCAAGACCCATACAGCCTTGAAGTTTGTCGGACGCATCATGGAAAGCCGGGGAAGAGTGACAACGGAAGAAGTCGCCGCCGTGCGTAAGGCCGGTTATTCGGACGAAGAGATCGCTGAAATTATCGCCTGGGTGGCCTTTGTCATCTTCAGCAACTACTTCAACAATGTAACGGGAACGGTCAACGATTTTCCGCAGGCAACCGCGTTGGCCACAAATTAAACGGATCGGACCCGAATTAATTTTCGGGTCCGATATTTTCCATGAAAGAAGACGGCGGATATGAAACCTCCGATTAGCGACATTGCTTTTACACCTGCGGTCAAATTTCAACAGGAACGCCTGGGTTCCCGTGAAGCTTACGCCAGCTTGGAGGAAAAGGGGGGATGGAAGGACAGGCTATCGCAGGACCTTAAGGACTTTATTGCCGAGCGGGACTCCTTCTATCTGGCAACCGTAAGTTCCGAAGGTTATCCCTATATTCAGCACAGGGGAGGAGAAAAGGGATTTCTCAAAGCGCTCGACGAAACAACCCTGGCTTTCGCTGACTTTTCAGGCAATCGCCAATACATTACGGTGGGCAACCTGTCGGGAAACAACCGGGCTTTTATTTTCCTGATGGATTACGAAAATCGGCGCCGGGTCAAAATATGGGGTCGGGCTCGAATCGTTGAAAGCGATCCCCACCTGATGGGGAGGGTGGTCAACTCGGATCATCTGGCTGAACGTGTCATTGTTTTCACGGTGGAAGCCTGGGATGTGAACTGCCCCAAACATATTCCACGCCGCTACCCGCACGATCACATCCAGTCATTAACCGAAGAGATAAAAAGACTCCAGGAGGAGAACCGGATGCTGAGGCGGGAAGCGCCGGTCACGGTCCCCAATCGACAAAAAATATAATTTTTTCAGAGAATGCAATGTCCAAAACCCTTAATGTCAGGCCTCCCGTTCCGCCCTACACACAGGAGACGGCGTCTCAGAAAGTTCGAATGGCGGAGGACGCCTGGAATACGCGCGATCCCGAACGAGTGGCGCTGGCCTATACGCCCGACAGTATTTGGAGAAACCGCGCGGAGTTTTTTTCTGGACGTAAAGCCATCGTGCAATTCCTGCAACGCAAGTGGGAGAAGGAACTGGATTACCGCCTGATCAAGGAACCATGGGCCTTCGATAAGGCCCGCATCGCCGTCCGGTTCGCCTATGAATGGAGGGACCGCCTGGGCAATTGGTTCCGCTCCTATGGCAACGAGAACTGGGAGTTTGATCCGAACGGTCTCATGCGGAGGCGCATTGCCAGCATAAATGACTTTTCCATTGAGGAGAGGGACCGCAAATACCACTGGCCTCCAGGCCCTCGTCCGGAAAATCATGACGGATTGTCCAAACTGGGTCTCTGATACCGCGAAACTCATCAACCCATTAGCGGACAGTAATTATTGGCCGAAAGAAAAGCGATAACCTCTTAAGGAAGGATAAACAATGGAAAATAGATTTAAAAACAAAATCGCCGTAATCACGGGAGGCGGATCGGGTATCGGGAAAGAGGCGGCCAAAGCGTTGATTGCCGAAGGCGCCAGGGTAGTAATAAATGGCCGGACTCAGGAAAAGCTTGAAAAGGCCGCAAACGAAATCGATCCTTCCCGCGAAAATATTCGTATTGTTGCTGGCGACATCGGGCTCGCGGAAACCAGGCGCAAGCTTGTAGAGAAAGCCGAAAAGGATTTTGGAGGAATTGATATCCTGTTGAACAACGCGGGAATATTCAAGCCCATCCGTTTTCTGGATCATACGGAGGACGATTTTGACCGGTTCATCGGAACCATTCTCAAAGGAAAATTTTTTTTGGCTCAAGCCGTCATTCCGGTAATGATAAAACGGGGCGGCGGTTCCATCGTGCACACAGGGTCTCTTTGGGCCATTGATGCAGTTGCCGCAACCCCTTCCTCCGCGTATTCCGCCGCGAACGCGGGAGTCCACGCATTGGTTCAAAACATTGCCATCGAACATGCCAAGGACAATATCCGTATCAATGCTGTAGCCCCTGCCGTGGTGGAAACCCCCGTGTACGATACTTTCATGACCCCCAAGGAAGTTAGCGAAGTCCTTCCCACTTTTAATGCATTTCATCCATTGGGAAGGAACGGCCAACCCATGGATATCGTCAATGCCATTCTTTTCCTTGCATCGCCACAAGCCAGTTGGATTACGGGAACAATTTTGCCTGTGGATGGCGGGGTCCTTGCGGGGCGGTAAATAACCGCCTTTTTTCAAATCAAATGGTCCAAGCACAATCAACCTTATTGACCTGCTCCCCAAAGATTGGTTCACTTTTTTTAGAGATGCCCAATCGCGAATACCGTCGGTGACCGTTAATCCATTTCCGCCGGGGCCAGGGATTCTCTTGGAATCAGTCCCCGTTTGCCGTCCGGCGTTCTCCAGGCGAGATAAAAATCCACCGGTCTGACGGCGTAAGGGAACAACAAGTCGATGGTATGGACGCCTGCGTCCAGATGGACTTCGTATTCTCGCGGAGGGGATTGGAGCGTCGATTTGATATTATTGCGCTGTCTCTTATCGATCCAAAGGTCCAAGTCGTAATTGACCAAAACGCCCAACTCGTACGTCCCTGAAACGGGAGCGATCAGATACCGGCGCCATTCGTAACCTTTTTTGGAAACCCGCTCGCTCCCGGGGCCCGTCAAATCCCGCCTTTCTTTTTTCAAACGCCCGAGCGATTTATAGATTTCGAAAAGCGGGACCCCTTCCCTGCCCACCGAATATTCCGGTCTCATATACCGGGAGTAAAACCAATCCTCTTTTTTGAACCAGCCCTGGCGGTATTGAAGCAAATAATAGTCGTAACCGGTCTCTCGTTGGACGATGGATTTGTCCAAAATGCCAAGTTCCTTGTAATACTTAAAGGTGTAACGCAGGCCGATGGATTTGGAGAACGACGCGCCGGGATAGTTTTCGTTCATGAACCTGGCGGATTCGATCGTGAACGCGTCGTTCCAGTAGGTCGATTCCAGGCCAATCCGTTTGGCTCCCGGCAACCCGCCCACGAACATATTGAAATAAGAAAGCTCAAACGGGTGTATGCGCGCCAGCGAAAAGGCGGACGCGCCCACCGCGAGCGTGAAAACGCATCCGGACAAAATCGTTTCGAAACGCGCCATCGTGAAAGTCCGGGTCCATCCGTAAAATCCGATCCCCGCCAATCCGGACGCGAAATAAAAAGCGGGCAGGAACAACCGCACGCCGTCGTAAATCGGAATCCGGTCGAACACGGTGAGACCCAGCGCGGTCAACGCGTTCAGGACAAAAAGCGCGCTCAACTGCCCCGGCTTTTTCCCGTCCAGGAACTGCCGGACTTCCCTGCCGCTCCACGCCGTGCCCCACAGTCCCAAAATCAATGTGACTGGCGGGATGGAGATCAGGGTCATGAAAAAAGCATAATATTTGGGCGGCGAGAAATCGTAACGGTCTCCCATAAAGTGCGTGCCCACCGGTTCATAGGCCCGTTTCTTCAACATGGTCCTGACAAAGTAATACAAATCGGCGAAAGGGTCGTGCCAGTACAACGGATTGGTCAGGTATAGCGCGACCGGCGTGACCGCCAGAAAAGCCAGTAGATTGGGGACGATTTTTTTTCTATGGAACAACAATCCCCACAGGAAAAGCGGCGCAGGAACCGCGAAACCGTGGATCTTGGTGTTCATGGCAAGGGCCGCCGAAATCCCAAACGCCAGCGCCCATCGCCGGGAATCGAGGCCCTTGACGAAACAGAAAACGGTCATCAGCCACAGGGAGGCAATGGGGCTGTCCAGAGCGATCAAATGGGCGTGACCGAAGGGAGCTGGACACAACAACAAAAGCAGGGAAGCCAGCGCGCCGGCCGAAATCCCGTAATATTCGCCGACCAAAACGTACAGGAGGACCGTCGCAACCGAGAACAGCAGGGCGGGGGCCAGGCGGAGCGCGCGAATTTCGCCCAGCGACTCGTGAAACAGCCGCCAGGTAACGCCAGCCAAAAATCGCGCGAACGGCGGATGAAATGTGTAATCGTCCTTGAAATATTCCTGGAGGGTTTCGCGCGAGGTAAAATGCCCCCAATCGCCGCGCGCGATGTCCGCAAGCGCCGTTTCAAGCCAGGCCACGAACGAGACGGCGGCTTTCCGGTTCACGTAAGGCTCGTCCTGCGTGATGCCGGGATCCTCAAGCGTGGCCAACAACAAGGCCAGCGCGGTCAGGAAAATAAGCGCTCCGACGGCAAACCGGTTATTGAGGAACATCGCGGGGAGAATCGATGCGCGAGCGCGCGACTGGTTTTCAATATGGGTCAGAACCGGTTCCGTCATTCCTCGAACGCCCTTTCCGTTCCATTTGCGGCTTCGCTTGCCATCGGAGAAATGCTAGGATTATATAAAATATTTTCCTCAAACACATCGAAGAATATCCGCCTTGAAAGTACTGGTCACGGGAGGAACGGGGTTCATTGCCTCTCATCTGATCCGCCGTCTATTGAAATCGGGATGGGAGGTCACCGCGCTGGCGCGGCCCTCGGGCGCGTTGGACTCCCTTAAGAGATCCGGCGTTCGCGTGGCGTTCGCGGACCTCGCCGAACCGGAATCCCTGGAACGGATCGACGGCGACTGGGACGCGGTCGTCAACGCCGCCGGATTACTGGGGAAGTTCGGGACCGGTAGAGACAGTCTGCGCGCCGTCAACACGGACGGCGCGGAACGGTTGTTCGAGTTCGCCCAAAGGCGCAACGTCAAACGCTTCGTCCATCTCGGCACGGTGGGCGTGACCGGGCCGGCGGAAATCGACAACTCCTTGCCGCAAGCGCCTCCGCCGTTGCGCGACGAGGAGACCCCATGCAGACCGGCCAACGATTACCAGCGCTCCAAACTGGACGGGGAAAAAGCCTTGGTCCGGGCGCAGGCGGGCGGGGCCTGTAGCCTGACCATCCTGCGCGCCGGCTTTACTTACGGTCCCGGCGACCTGCACAAACTCCCTCTCTTTCAAACGATCCAAAAGGGGCGTTTCTTTTTCATCGGACCGGGGAACGGTTTTCTGCAACCCATCTTCGTGGAGGACCTGGCAAGAGGCATCGAACAAGCCCTGCAAGGCGCGGGCGACGGGACTCGCGTCTTCAACATGTGCGGGGATAGTCCCGTCACATGGAAGGATTTCGCCGGGACTATCGCAAAGGCGCTGGGCCGCCCATCGCCGCGGCTGAGCGTGCCGGAGGCTTTGTGCCGTCCAGCCGCAACCGTTTTGGAAGCGCTGGGCGCCGCGTTATCGTTCGCCCCGCCCTTGACGCATTCGCGAATCGACCTGATGACGCGGAGTTATACGTACAGCGTCGAACGCGCCAAAAACGCGATCGGGTTTCGACCCGAAGTCGGATTGGAGGAAGGGATAACCCGGACGGTCAACTGGTACCGCGCCAACGGAGCGCTTTGAAGGGCAACAGATAACTCAGGACCCGGACCATTTTGCGCGGACTGCACAGGATATTGGCGTAGGACTGATTGGCCAGAGGGCACTGGCATTTCCCGGCCTTGATGAACGCGCGCGCCGTTTCGGCCCGGTCCGAATTCCAGATTTTCCAGAACCGGAACTCGTTGTCTTTCATATTCCCCATGGATTGGGCGTTGCCCAGGATACAACAAGGCCACACGTTGCCATAGGGATCGACATGGACGTTGGTAATGCCTCCGTAACAGGGGATCACCTGCCGCTTTTGCTCGACGATATCGACCGCCAGATCGTAGTACACGAGCCGGAACGCATCGGTCAAGCGCGTCAGCCCTTTTTTGAACTCCAGTTTGGAGGCCACATATTTTTTGAACTCGGCCATCGCCGTCCTGTAATCGGCCGGCGCGGGGGCTATGGAATCGTCCAGGTTGAACATTTCGTCGCGGTTCTCGGCGATCTCCGAAATATAGGAACCGACATCAAGCCGGTCGGCGCAATCGATGATTTCTTTTATGCTCTTCACGTTGAATCTGGAAACGACGGTCCCCAATCCAAGGTGAAGTTTGCCGTATTTCTTTTGCAACTCCTTCAGACCCTGGACCAGGCGCAACAGTTTGGCGAAGTTTCCGGGAACGCCGCGCACCGCGTCGTGCATCTCGCCCACGCCGTCGAAGGAAGGCTTGATTTGCAGGACCGTCCGCGGAAGGTTCGCCTTCATGATTTCCAGGATCTTTTCCGTGTCGGCAAGGGCTTTCTCCACCGCCAGGGCGTTGGTGGGAATATGGATGACCGAGGGTTTCAGATACTTGCAGGCCAATTCGACGATTTCGGGAAAGTCCCGGCGCAGGAAGGGGCAACCGCCGGACACGTTGAAAAAATAAATTTCGCCGACGGAGCGGAACATCCTTTCGATTTCCGGCAACGACAACTCGCCTTCGAGTTTTTCGGGATACTGGCGGTACAGGTCCCAGATATTGCAGGAGCGGCAACGGGACTGGCATTTATTGGTGACCGAAAAGGTGAAATTGATCGGCTTTCCGGGTTTGCAGACGCCCAACCGAGCCAACCGGAAACGCATGATTTTGGCGGACATATTCAAAGTTTGCTTTATGCCCATGACGGCTTTGCCCTATAATTGAAAATATATTTCATTCTTTCGCGCGGTCCCAAACGCTCATGAACATTATAAGCGGCCAATTAGGCGAAGAACCAGAAATAAGCGTGGTCGTCCCGGTCTACAACGAGGACGAGAACATCCCCATCCTGGGCGAACGGTTGCTGAACGTATTCCGGGAGTTGGGGGTCTCCCACGAAATCATATTCGTAGACGACGGAAGTACAGACCTTTCCCTGGAGCGCATCCTCGACCTGAGGAAAAGCCACGCGGAGGTCAAGGCCATCCATTTCCGCGCCAACCGCGGCAAATCGGCGGCGCTGGCCGCAGGCTTCCGGCAAGCCCGGGGCCGAAAAGTGGCGACCATGGACGCCGATTTCCAGGAACCGCCCGAGGAAATTCCGGCGTTGATGCGAAACCTGGACAACGGGTTGGACGTCGTATCCGGTTGGCGCGTCAACCGGCGGGACCCCAAGGCCCGGATCTGGGCCTCCAAAATGTTCAACTGGCTGGTCCGCGCCATAACCCGGACCGGTTTCCGCGACGTGAACTGCGGCTTTAAAATTTTCCGGCGCGAGGTCGTCAAGCGCATCGAGGTTTACGGCGACCTGCACCGCGTCATCCCCATCCTCGCCTACAAGGAAGGGTTCCGCGTCGGAGAAATGCAAGTGAGCCACTCCCCCAGAATCCACGGCGAATCCAAGTTCACCGGCATGACGCGCGGACTGCACGGGATATTCGACCTCGTGGCCGTGTTGTTTCTCGCCAATTACCAGAAGCGCCCGCTCCATTTCTTCGGCATGACCGGTTTTGTCATGTTCTCCGGAGGCGTGGCGATCGACTTGTTCCTCACCTTGCGATATCTTTTCGGGTTCGGTTATATCGGCGAGCGACTGCCGTTGTTCATGCTCGGCATCCTCCTGATGCTCCTCGGCTTCCAATCGTTCTGCATGGGTTTACTGGGAGAAATGCTGACGCGCCGGAACATGCGCGAGCCCGCCGAGAAAGACCTGGAAAAGTATCTATGAGGATTGTCCTGGTCGGGTTGACCCACCCGTACCGGGGCGGGATTTCGCATTTCACCACCGCCTTGCATCATTCGCTGTCCCGCAACCACGACGTATGCCTGATCTCGTTCTCCCGCCTGTACCCCGGATTTCTCTTCCCCGGAAAAACGCAGTTCGATTTCAGCGGGACCCCCTTCGGCGCCGAGGTTTCCGGGACCCTTGACGCGCTGAATCCATTGACGTGGATTTCCGCGTTAAAAACCATCGGAAACTTCCGCCCGGACCGGGTGGTCCTCGTGTGGTGGAGCCCGGTGTCGGCTTTTTGCTATTTTTTTTTGGCCCGTTCCTGCCGGAGACTCAACCTCGGCGAGCCGGCGTTCTATTGCCACAACGTCTATCCCCACGAGGACCTCCCTGGAGGAAAAATTCTGACCCGGTTCGCCCTGAGGTCGGCGTCGCGTTTTTTAACGCATTCGGAAAGCGATAAAAGGACCCTGCAAGAACTTTTCCCCGGCGTCCCGGTCGTGAAAGCGTTTCATCCCGTCTATGACGTATTCCCCAAAACCGGGATCGGCCAGGAGGAAGCCCGCCAAAAACTTTCCTTAAACGGTCATACGCTTCTGTTTTTCGGCTACGTGAGAAAATATAAAGGATTGGACTGCCTGATCCGCGCGTTCTCCCGCGTATCCCGGAGGATGGACTGCCAACTGGTCGTCGCCGGAGAGTTCTACGAGCCGAGGGAGATGTACGAGAGGTTGATCGAGGAAGAGGGATTGCGGGACCGAGTCGTCGTCCACGACCGGTACATCCCCAACGAGGAGGCGGAGACTTACTTCGCCGCGGCGGACGCCTTGGTGGCGCCGTATCGCGAGGCGTCGCAGAGCGGCATCGTCCAGATGGCGTACCACTTCGACAAACCCGTGATCGCCTCCGACGCCGGAGGACTTCCCGAGGCGATAGAAGACGGCCACACGGGATACGTGGCGCCCGCTAACGATCCCGACAGTCTGGCGGACGCCATCCTCGAATTTTACAAAAACAGGGAAACCGTTCCCTTTGAGGACAATATAAACAAATTCAAAAAGCGCCGATCATGGGAGGAGTTGGCGAAAATCATCGCGGAACCTGGATGAACATCAATTCCCGCTGACATGGGCGCCGCTATCGCCGCCTGTCTCCCCGCCGCCATCCTTATGCCGCCGGTCCCGGCGATGCTCCTTGCGCTCCTCGCGGGCTTCCTTGCGATCATGCCGCATTTCCTTGCGGTCCTCTCTGAGCTTCTCCCGGTCCCGTTTCATTTGCTCCCTGTCTTTTTTAAGTTGCTCCCGGTCCTGGCGCAACTTTTCCCTGTCCTGCCTGACTTCATCCCTTCTCCCGCCCCTATCGTCCGCCTGGGCGTAAATCGAATGCGAACCGATCAAAAACAGCGCGACCCCAATCACAATCCATTTGAATTTCGACATGGCTTCCCTCCATTCGGTTTTTTGCCGCTTCATTCGATTTGAACGTCAAACGACCGATAATATAGTCGCAAAAAACGCGTTGATTATCGAAATTATTTTTATAACTTCCGGCAAATCAAAAGGTAAAAAGGGGAATTATTGGCCGTTGATCTCTCTCAACATGTCCGCCAGTTCGGTCAATTGGTCCCCAAGGCCCGGCGGGGGAGAGACGGAAGGGTCGGAATCGTCCTTGGAAGTAGGGCGGGGCGCGAAGAACGGCGCTAATTGACGGTGCCGGTCCATGCGCACCCACTTTATGCCGTCCGCGGAGATTTCGTCCGACCCGAGAAGTTTGTTCGCCTTGATATAGGAGACCAGCCATTTGGCGGGAAAATATCTGGCCACTTTGTCGCCTCTGCGGACCATTACGGTCTGGTGGGGTTTCGATTCATTCATAACGAAAAACCGGCGAGTTTCGTCCCGGGTTGTCCGGGCAATCCGGACTTCTTTCTCAGGAGCGTCCCCCGATCGTCGACAACCGTTTCGAGCGCAATCGGAAATACATGGCCAGAGAAAAAACCAGGGTGAATATGCCGATGAATTGGGAGGTCGATAATACGCCCTGAACGGCGTAGCCCCGGTCGTCGCCCCGGTAATACTCGATGATGAACCGGCCTATGGAATACAAAATGCCGTAAGCCCAGAAGACCTGCCCCTCGAAGGACTTCCGTTTTCTCAACCAGACGAGAAAGGAGAAAATCAGCAGGGCGTTCAACGAGAGATATATCTGCGTCGGGTGCAAGGACACGTTCAGAGGCGCAAGCGAACGCGGGTCGGTGAACGTGACGCCCCAGGGGACGTCGGTCCTGACCCCATAGCAACAACCGGCGAAGAAACAACCCCAGCGCCCGATGGCCTGTCCAATGGCTATCGATGGGGCCACCGTGTCCCCTACCTTCCACAAGGGCATGCGGTGTTTGTTCAAAAACCAGACAGAGACCCCGACGGCGGCGATGAGCCCTCCATAAAACACGAGACCGCCTTTCCAGAACATGAAGACCTCGACGGGGCGTTCCAGAAAATGCCGGTACTCGACAACGACATAAAGGACGCGGGCGCCGATGATGGCCGAAACGAGGACGTAAAAACACAGGTCGAGGACCTTCTGCTGGTCCAGCCCCGCTTTTTGCGCCTGGTTCGCGGCCAACAGGATGGCGATGAAAAACCCCGTCGCCACGAAAAGACCGTAGGTGAAAATTTTAAAGAAACCGATTTCGACAAGGACGGGATACATGGTCTATCGGAAACTCCCAAAATGTCCTGGAGCGGTCAATCCCGGGCCGGGAGATCCCCGGAGCGCTCCGCCGGACCGGTTTCGTGGCGCTTGAGGAAAAGATCGAGCATCATCAGGCCCACTCCCACGGTGATACACGAGTCCGCGATGTTGAAGGCGGGCCAATGATAGTCATTATAAAAGAAATCCAGGAAGTCGATCACCTCTTTATACAGGATGCGGTCGATCATGTTGCCGATGGCGCCGCTGAAAATCAGGATCAATCCATTCTGCACTATCTTCTTTTCGTCGGGAGTATGATGAAAAAAACTCAGGATGGCGATCAACGCCACGGCCGAGATCAGGATAAAGAACCACGCTTTGTACTCCGAGGACTGCCGCGCGAAGAGGCCGAACGCCACCCCCGAGTTCCTGATGTGGGTCAGATGAAAGAACTTGTCGACGACCGGCATGGAGGCGTATTGAGGGATATGAATGTTGATCATGAACTTGGTGAACTGGTCAAGGATGACGATGGCGTTGGATATCAGAAGGAGATGGAGGTATTTATTTCTCAATTGCGCTCAAGCCTTCGCCGACTCAAGGTTTTCGACACACCGGGGACAGATCCCGGTTTTCTCCTCCGCGGACGCGAAATAGTTCCAACACCGCTCGCATTTTTTGCCGGACATGGGGGTCGCCAGAATTTTCAATCCCTCCACCGTCTCGCTGGCATAGACGTTCTCCGCCGAATCCAGGCCGTCCACGATTTGCGCGTCGGAGACGATGAAAATAAACTTCAAGTCCCGCTCGTCATCCCGCAGGAGGGAGCGCATGGCGGAGGGCAATACCAGGCGCACCGAGGCGTCCAGCGAATGGCCGATGATCTTTTCCTTTCGGCAGATTTCCAGGGCCTTGCTGACCTCGCCGCGCAATTCGATGATCCGCTCCCATTTTTGCGATAGCTTTTCGTCCGCGGGAATTCCGTCAAGGTCGGGGAAACCGCTCAAATGGACGCTCGGTTCCGTCGAACTCCCCTCCGGGAGGTAAGACCAGATTTCCTCGGCGGTGAAACTCAGGATCGGGGCCATCAACCGGGTCATGCCGACCAACAGGGTATGCAGGACGGTCTGGCCGGAGCGGCGGGAACGCGAGGCTTTCGGATAGGTGTACAGCCGGTCTTTCAAGATGTCGAGATAGAACGCGCTCAGGTCCACCACGCAAAAGTTGTAGTAGGCCTGGTAGAACACGTGAAACTCGAAATTGTCGAACGCGGTCAACACCCGGTCCCGCAGTTGTTTGAAACGGCCGAGGATGTAACGGTCGATCTCCAACATTTCGTCGTGGGGCACGGCGTCTTTTCGCGGGTCGAAATCGCTGAGGTTGCCCAGGAAATAACGGAACGTATTT
>JACQQK010000146.1 GCA_016207065.1 Nitrospinota bacterium | reverse complement strand
GCGGAAGTCCGAGGAAGGCAAGATGGAGGCTTTCCCCGGGCATGGGCGGTTGAGCCCTGAAGACGGGGAGTTGCGTCGGCTGAGGCGTGAGAATGAGCGTCTTCGGATGGAGCGTGATATTTTAAAAAAAGCGGTGGCCATTTTCTCGGAGGGACCGAAATGAAATACGTTTTCATACGGGACCATTGGGGGGCGTTTCCAGTGGGTTTGATGTGCCGGACTCTGGAGGCGGGCGGAAGTGGGTTCCATGCCTGGCTGAATCGTCCCGAGAGCCCACGCCATGCGGAGAACCGGCGCTTGCTGATGGAAATCAAAATAGTCCATGAGCGAAGCAGAAAGACCTATGGGAGTCCCCGTATTCATGCGGAACTGAGGGACCGGGGGATCTCCTGCGGCAAGCGCCGGGTGGCGCGGCTGATGCGCCGGCATGGGATCGTCTCCAGGCACAAACGGAAGTTCAAGGCGACGACCAACTCGGCCCATTCCCATCCCGTGGCCGGGAACCTCTTGCAACGGCGGTTTGATGTCCGCGAACCGGGACAATGCTGGGTGTCGGACATCACGTATGTTCCGACGCGGGAAGGCGGGCTGTACCTGGCGGTGACGCTGGACTTGTTCCGCGGGAAAGTCGTCGGCTGGGCCATGGGCCGGTGGCTCGCCCGGCAACTCGCGATCGACGCTTTAATCATGGCGATCCGGAATGGCCCTTGGAAACCGGGTCTGATTCACCATTCCGACCGGGGGGGCCAGTACGCCAGCAACGAGTTTCAATCCGTGCTGAAAGCCCACGGGATCCGGTGTCGCATGAGCCGGAAAGGCGACTGCTGGGACAACGCCGTGGCGGAGAGTTTCTTCCACACCTTGAAGGTGGAGTTGATCCGCGGAAAACTTTATGATACCCGGCAGGAGGCCAGGACGGCTATTTTTGAATACATCGAGGTGTTTTACAACCGGCAACGCCGTCATTCCCATCTCGGCTACCTCAGCCCGGTAGACTTCGAGAAAAAGAATGCGGCCTAATTAGCGTGTCCACTTATTCCGGGGAAGATCACTATGAGGATTACCACTGAATTGGAGACAATACCATGATACGCATGGCGCGCCCGGCTCATCCGGGACAGTTCATCAGGATGGAAGTGATCGAGCCCCTCGATCTCACCGTCACCAAGGCCGCCGGGATTCTTGGCATGACCCGGCCCGCCCTGTCGGCCATACTCAACGGCCGCGCCTCGCTTTCCCCCGGCATGGCGTTGAGGATCGAAAAAGCTTTCGGTCCGAGGATGGACACGCTGTTGCGGATGCAGACAGCCTACACAATTGCGGAAGCCCGTGAACGGGAAGGGGAGATCAAGGTTAAACGTTACGTTGCGAAGGCGCATCCCGTTCCAGCAAGCGGACATCGCTCCACTGGGATTTGATGGGATTGGAAGAGCGACGGCGTGATGGTCGTTATGATCGCGCATGAACCGGGAAGAGGAAACTCCCGCCCCGTGGGGGCGTTATTTTGTCCTTGGCGCGAGACGATTGGACTGTCGGCGGGAAAAGCGTGATAATTAGACGTTTGAAAAAACGGGGGACGAATGTATGACAGTCATGGGGCGGGCGGATGAGCGCTGGGAAAACCTTCTTACGAGGTGAGATAGCCATGGAACAGGAATTACTGAAACGGATCACCGTCAATCCGGAAATATTTGGCGGCAAGCCGATCGTTCGCGGCATGAAGATTTCCGTGGAACTGATTCTTAGCCTTTTAGCTCAGGGCGAAACCGCGGAAACCATCCTTTCCGATTATCCAGACCTTACGCAGGACGATATCAGGGCGTGTCTCGCGTATGCCCATGCCGTTATCGCCCACGACTCCCTGAATACCGTGCGGGTGGCGGCAAAGTGAAGTTCCTGGTGAACTTGTGCGCCGGGCGCCGGTTGGCGGAATGGCTGAATGGCTGAAACAGCACGGGCATGATGTCGTCGAATCGAGGGAGAGGAGCGCCGTCCTTGGCGACCGCGCCATTTTGGAATGGGCGGTTGCCGAAAACCGCATCGTGGTGATGATGGACAAGGATTTTGGAGACTTCGTTTTCCTTGAGAGGAAAGGGCATTGCGGGCTTGTCCGGCTACCGGACGTTCCCGTTGAAAAGCGAATCGCGCTGATGAGCATGATCCTCGCGGATCACGGCAATGACTTGTTGACGCAAGCCGTTGTTACGGTACGAGGGGAACGCATCAGGATATCCCGGCCCATGGCAAGGGATAACGAGTAGCTCCGCGGATTCCACGGACGCCCGACTATGATAAAACCATGATAGAAATTTCCGGCCAGGGCGGAGATTGCGGAATTGACGGGACCGACGGAATGCTTTCAACCTGCTGAAAATTGAACGGATAAGGGAAACCAGCCGGAAATCAAGAAATTATAAATATTAGCCCGATCAGACTTCTAATCCGTAGGTCGGTGGTTCGGGCCCACTCAGGCGCGCCATGTAAAATAAAATGGCTTGGAGATCATTCTCTCCAAGCCATTTTATTTGCTCCCCGCGATAGCGATTTCAGCGGCGCCGGCGGAAGTGGTTTCAAGCAGGGTGGAGACGGACCATTTGTACACTCCCGGGTCGAGCGCCCCGAAGGAGGAAAAAGACCACAATCCATGGGACAGGGCTTTTTCAGCGGCTTCCCGCCGGTCATGGAAAACCGCCCGGCCGTCCACACAAATCCCCGCCCGGTAAGTCCCCGGTTCAGGGGCTCCCGCGTCGATCAAGACGGCGAACCGGCGATGCTCGATGTCTTTTTCCCCGGCCAGGTAGAGTCCGAGCCGCGGGGCGCTTACGGCATGTGCCGCGAAAAGATATTCCCTCCCTTCATCCGATTTCAAAATGACGCGGATTTCGGGTTCCGGCGCGGCGTCTTTTAACAGGATTCCCTCGACCCGGATCAAGGAAGGACGCGCGGCGTTGGGGGGTATCGCGACGGCGTCGTAGGCGAGCTTGAGCCCCTCGATCGCTCCTTCGGCGCATGTTCCGGGGGAGGAATGATTTGCGGAAATTTCGACGGCCTCCGCGGGCAGGCGGTAGAGGTTGGATTTGAGCAGGGCGGTCATGACAAAGCCTGCCTGTCGCGACCTCTTGTACAACAAACCTTCATTTGTAGTCAGCCAGCGGTTGACGCTCTGGATTAGATCGGTTTTGCCGTCCGCGAAGGGATGCATCGCGCCGGGAAATGGGATGATGACGAGGGCCAGGGCCAGCGCTCCCGTAATGCGCGCGAAAAGACTTTTCCTCCGCTCGTCCTTTTCGAATTGTTCTTCCAATAAAGCGATGTAAGTCAAGACGACCGCCGTCAAAGGCGCGAACAGGTATCTCTGCGTCAGCGCCGTCTGAATCCCGAACCGGTTCCGGCCCCAGGCCAGCGCGGCAATGGAGAGCACGTTGAACGCCAGGAACAGATAAACGGCCGGATTTTTTCTGGCGTAGCCGTTCCGCGTCAGATGGATAAAGCAGGCAAACAAAACGAGCCCCAGCCCATAAGCCAGAGTCAGGTTCCCAAACGCGAAGGCGGAACCCAGGGAAACGAAAAAATAATGCGCGGTCGAAAAAAGGACGCGGGAAAGATAAACCGCGGGGGGGGAAATCGCGGCCGTAGCGAGCGGCTCCCCGGCTTTCACATAATGAAAAAGGAAATAAAACCCCCAAAGCGACAGGGCGACGGCGCCCCACAACAGACTGCGTTTGAATTGCCGGAGGTATAAAAAATAACCCAGGGCGACGAAGGGCGCGAGCAAGCCGTTGGCGAGCGTGAAGGCGGCCAGCGCGGCAAACCCTATCGATAGCGGCTGAAAAAGGGGATTGCCGTCCCGGTCGCGGGCCAAAAAGTAGAAGCTCAGACCGGCGAAACACAAGACATAATACTGTCCCAAAGTCGCGGCTCCCCAGGCGAGTTCGTCCCAGTGCAGGGACCGCAGTAGCAGGAATACAGCCGGGGCGAAATACAACAGCTTGCGCCCGTCCGCTCGCATGCTTTTGTAGTACAAGACGGTCAGGAGCAGGGTGGCGGAGTTGCCAATATAGGCCAGATGCTTGAAGTTCAACTCGCGGAACAGCCCGTAATCCAGCAGGGCGGCGAGGCGGAGAAAGACCAGCTTGTGTTCGTTGGTCTGGCTGAACAGGGCGGCCAGGTTCGCCAGCGGGCCGCCCGCGCCGTCGCGAAGCCGCAACAAGACCAGGGCGTGATCGAAGTCGTCCCACCGCGGGATATTCACGCCGAACCGCCAGATCAGGTAATACGAAACGGCGGCGGGCAACACGATCAAGGCATGGACGCAGGGCTTGAGGCCGCGGCGTTCGCTGGAGTCCGCCGTCTGGAAAAAGATCTTGTGAACCGGTTGAAACGCCCGGCAAAGGGGTCCGAAGGAAAAACGAGTCATGAAACCTCAAGCGGAAAAACGAACCGCGCCGGATCCAAATCAGGTTTTGGCGAGGTAGGCGGTCATCGCGTCCGCGGGCAGGGGCCGGCTGACGTAGTACCCCTGGATGGAGTCGCACCCGGCGCCGCGCAGGAATTCCATGTCCTCCATGTGTTCGACGCCTTCGGCCACCGTTTTCAGTCCCAACGACCGCGCCATGGAGATGATGGCCCGGATGATCGCGGGGTTGGCCGCATCGGTCCCGGCGGACAAACCGTTGATGAAGGATTGGTCGATCTTTACCGTTTGGATGGGCAGGTTCTTGAGATACGACAAGGAGGAATATCCGATTCCAAAATCGTCGATGGTCAGGGAGATGCCCATTTCGTTCAAGGCGCGCAAACGGGCCAGGGACGATCCCGAATTTTCCATCAACACCGTTTCGGTGATTTCAAACTCCAGCCGGTCCAGGTCGACTTTTGTTTCGTCGGTCGCTTTGCGGACAACGTCGATCAGATCATTCTGATTGCATTGGCGCCCGGAAAGGTTGATGGCGATTTTTACGGAGGGGAATCCCATGCGCTCCCAGGTTTTCGCCTGTTCGCAGGCGGTGCGGATCACCCATTCCCCAATGGGCAGGATGAGCCGGCTTTCCTCCGCGAAGGGGATGAACTCCCCCGGCGAAATCAGGCCGACGCCCTGACGGTCCAGACGCAACAAGGCCTCCATCCCCGCCAGGGCCCCCGTTCGCAGGTCGATCTTGGGCTGGTAGTGCAGGAAAAACTCATTCAGCTCCAAGGCCTTTCGCAATAGGGTCTCCAGGGAGATCTTTTGCCGGGCCTGGGAATGCATGGCTGGACTGTAGTGGCAGTGCGCGTTCTTGCCGGATTTTTTGGCGTGGCCCATGGCGGTTTCGGCGTTTTTATACAGGGCCTCCGGTTGATCGCCGTCCTTGGGATACATGGCGACGCCCATATTCAGGTTGATGAAGATTTCGTGGTTGTTGACGCGGAAGGCCTGGGCCAGCGGTTTGGCGATATTCCCCGCGATGCGGTCCAACGCCTCGGGGTCGGGGACCTCCTGGACAAGCAAAACGAACTTGTCCCCCGCCACCCGGGCGATCATGTCGCTTCGGCGCAGGGACTGAACAAGCCGTTTGGAAATGTCCTTCAGCAACAAATCTCCGGCCTTGTGGCCCAGCGATTCGTTGACGATTTTGAAATTGTCGATGTCGACAAAGATCAGGGCCAGGTTTTTCTCGAGGCTCCTGGCCCGGTCGAGGGCCAGGGAAAGGCGGTTGTCCAGCGAGTTGCGGTTGGGCAGTCCGGTCAGGGTGTCGTAAAGGGTCAGGTGTTTTATTTTGGATTGCATCTGCCGGCGCTCGCAGATCTCTTTTTTCAATTCGTGGTCTTGCCGTTCAAGCTCCCGGGTCCTTTTGCGGACGCTGTTCTCGAGGTTGCGGTTGCGCGCCCGGACCCGCGAGTAAAGGATCCCATTTTTAATAATAGGTCCCGCGTTGCCGAGAATGTTGGACAGTATGGCAAGGTATTTGGAGGGAATCTTTTCGACATTCGGGTCTACCCGCCCCACGAACATGCCCAGGACGCCTGTTTTGCCGGCCAGGGCGTGGAAGATCATTTTGGCGCTCGACGATTCGTCGTTGAGGATCGTCGCCCGGTTCTGGCAAAGGGCCCAGGCAAAGTTGCCGTTTTCGATCTGCAGATCGACCGCTTTCCGGATTCCCTTGCGGTCCGAGGGCGGGTCGCAGTAGGCCAGTTCAAACGACATGTCCTCGTCGTCGACCATGAAGAAGGCGACCGTTTGAAAATCGACCAGTTGTTTCAGGAATTTTTGGGTTGACGCGAAATGGAAGGACAGGTTGCCGTTTTGGTTCTCGTCCCGGTGCAGATCGCCCAGGGAAACCAGGAGTTCCATGGCCTGGCGGTATTTCCGGTTGATTTCCTCCAGGAACTCGGCGCGCCGCTTCAACCGGTCGAATTCCCTAAAATCGAGGAAGCGCTTGAAAGCCATTTTCCCTCAATTCAGGAGAAAGAATCCCGCCGTTTTCTCATATTGCCGTTTCGCCTGTTTCCAAATGGGCGGGACCAGCGCCGCGGAGATGCCGATGGTTTCCCAGGTTTTCGGGGACAGGGGAGGGACGCAAGGGTCGCCGCTACAACCCAGTTCCATGGCTTTGACCATGATGTCGGCCACGTTCAAGACCGCGCATTCGAGCGAGGGATACTGCATTTGCGACGGGTCATGGTGACAAGCGATCGCTTCCTCCAGAAAGGAAGGCAGGTTCCACGCCCGGGCGAGGGCCGCCCCGAGTTCCGAATGCGTGAAACCCAACACCGCCCGTTCCGCCTCGTAAAGGAAGTTCGCGCCGACCTCATGACATTCCTCGACCTCCGCCGCCAGGTCCGGGAAGTTGTTGAACAAGATCAGACGGCCGATGTCGTGCAGGATTCCCGCCAGGTAAAACTGCTCCGGATTGGACTCTCTGCAATGGATGGCGATGACGCGGGCGGCGACGGCGCAACCCAAGCTGTGGCCCCAGAATTTCCGCATGTCCACCTTGCCGGGGGAAATCTTGCCGAACGAACCTACAATGCAGATCGATAGGGCCAGGTCCTTCAGCTGTTGCATGCCAATGACGGAAACCGCGTGCGAAATCGAATCGATGCGCGACGGGAAATTAAAAAACGCGCTGTTGACCATTTTCAATAATTGCGCGGAAAGGGACGTGTCCGCCTTGATCACCTGGGCGATTTCCTCGAAGGTGCTCTCCGGGTCGTCAACCACCTCGTTGATTTTGAGAATGATTTCCGGAGGCGAGGAAAGTTTGGGCGACCCCTTGACCAAATCATACGGATTCAGCGGCATGGCGTCCCTTTTCCCTGGAATGTTGTTCTAATTTGTCGGCCACGCTCAAGCGCATCATGATTTGCATCGCCGGGTGGTCCCGGTTGGCGCGGCAAAAAAGTTGCGCCACTTTCCGTTGAATCTCCTTTATCAGATTGGCGTCTTTGGAATCTTTTTCCGGGGAAGAGTTCTTCTTTGTCTCCAATACGTTCAGCGAGCCCCAAGCCTTCAAGGTCTTGATCTGTTTCTCGGTCAAACGAGTTCCCTTGGGGACCAGAACGGTCCCCGACAAGTTTTTGATGTCCTTTTCAAGGACCATCCCCGGTTTCAACTGGTCCAAATTCAAGGTCGTCATGGTCGCCCGACGCGGTTTCGCATTAAAGTATCTAAAGTATCAGCCGAAAAAGACGCTTAGGGGGTTTTTTACCCACAATGTAAATTAATCAACGCCCTAAACGAAAAAAAATATATAAAGGAACGGCATCCCCCAAAAAAGAACAACAAAACACATTCTCAAGACTTTGAATTGCGATGCCCTTTTTGGAACACGAACGACAGCCTAACCCAAAACTCAAATAAAATCAATATGTTTTGTGGGAATGTCTGGGCGGGCGATTTGTTGGGCCATCCGGATCTCCGAATTGAAGTGTAGGTTGCGTTCTGGCTCTAATTAGAGCGTCGAACAAAATGAACCCTTTGGCTCGGCCCTCAAATTACTCCCCTCCCAGGGGGAGGAAGTTATGGAATACTTCATTTTGTTAGACGCTCTTAGGAATATTGCCGATGTCCCCGGCGCCGGGCATAAGTATAAAACGGTTGTGCCGACCCCTATATTCTTGTCTTCAAGTATGGATTCAGTCGGATTAAAATAGGTTCAGGGATCGTTCCCGCGGTCCGTTTCCGCCGATTTGGGTTGAGGCGAAAGAAAAACTTTTTGGGAAAACTGGAGAGAAAATCAATATGCCCCGCGACTCTAAAGGCGCGACTTTTCTTTCAGCGGCGCTCGCATTACTTGTTCTGTTTGCGTTGGCTCCCGGGCTCCCGGCGGGGGCGGATACGTCCGCGCCGGAGAAATGGAAAGCCGCTATCGACGCCCTGAAACGAAACGACTATGAAACCGCGTATCGCGAGTTGAAACCCCTGGCGGAAGACGGCAACGCCGCCGCGCAATATCAACTGGGCCTGTTATACGAAGGGGGTAAGGGCGTCCGCAAGGACTTAAAGGAAGCCGCGAAATGGATTCGCGAGGCCGCCGAGCAAGGGATTGCCGACGCGCAAATCGTTCTTTCCAACAAATACCAGAACGGCGAGGGCGTACGAAAGGATTTGACGGAAGCCTACATATGGGCCAGTTTGGCGGCGAACACGGGCGTCCGGCGGGCCATCGAACTCAAGAACAAGTTGGCGAAAAAATTGGACCCGAAACAATTGGCGGAAGCGGAACGGTCGCTCGGGGATCGGCGCTGACGCGATCGCCGAAAGGCAAACCCCCCTCAATCCCCCTTTGTTAAAGGGGGAAGCTTCGCTCCCTCCCGTTCCTCCCTTACTTCCTCGCTTCTTCTTTTTCCTCCCAGATTTCCTGGACGATGGCGTAAGCGCGGTGGGTGAGGTGGCACTTCTTGCACCCCTCGTACCCTAACGTCCCGACATGTTTCCAGAAATTGCCGGGATTGGGTTTCGGGGAATTCAGTTCGGCTTCCATGCCGTCGAACGCCTGGGCCGAGGCCTCGCCGACGTAAAACTGTTTGACCGCGTCCCCGGTATGGCACTTGGAACAGACGGACTTCAACTCCATGAACCTCTTCTTGAACCCGCCCAGCGCCTTTTTGGCGCGGTCGTACTGGCCTTCGCCAAAATTCACCGTCACGCCCTTGAACGCCCCGGACAGGAGCGACATGTACTTGCCGTATTTCAGCTCCTTTTCGTCGACCGGGTCGGTGATGGCGATCTTGTCCGCCGACGGCCAGTGGTACCGCGTCCAGACGGACAGGTATTGGTCGTCGTGGCACTTGCCGCAGGTTTTGCCCACGGGGCCGGCGGCCTTGCCGATCCTCGCCGCGTCGCGCGTCTTCACCTCCTCTGCGAACTTGCGCGCCGACTCGTGGTCGAAGTAGTCCTTCCATTCGGGGACCATGTCGGCGGCCTCTTTGTAGGATTCCACGAACCGAGCGGCGTGTTTTTCCGCGTTCTCCCAGTCCTGTTCGCCCATGTCCACGAACACGCCCCCGAAATGCCCGCTGATCTTGTGCATTTGCTGGACCCACTTTTGTTCCTTGTTGACGGGGGGATACAGCTTGTCCAGGGACTTGGGCGGCTCTTTCGCCACCATGTCCTTGGCAAAGGATTGAACGGGAAGGACCGCCAAGAGGATCAGAAGCGCCGTCAGCGCCAGTTTGTAGTGCCCTTTCATATCGCCTCCACGGAATAAGGGTTGACGCTCGCGGGAAATCGCCGGTCGAGGAAAAACTGTATACCAAACAAGCGCGCAAGTTCAACGGCAAAAGACGGCGTCCGCCAACCGTTACAAGTCCATTTGGATCCGCCGTACGTCGCTTCTCTCCTTGGACCAGGCCGGTTGATACTGGAGGAAAATCTCCGCCCGTTTCGCGGACGGGACCAGGGGGAACTTATACTCCGCGGTCTTGCGGTAGGGCAGGGCCGTTTCCAGTTGCGGGGCGATGATTTCCTTGTATTTTTCGAGTTCCACGCCTGCCGCGTCGCGCAGGACCGCGTACAGGAACAGCCGCGGGTCGCCGTTGTCCGCCGTGGGCACGAGGTGGGGGATGGTTTGGTTTGTCAAGGCGACCGCGATCGCGCCGCCGGCGATTCTCGCCTCCATGGCGAGGTCGGCGTCCCCGATCTCGCCATGGCGGAAGCCATGGTCGCCGACCGGTTTTTTCGCATGAAACAGGCCGAGGATGAATTTTTGCGTCAAGCGCGCCTCGGCGGGCGGCATATGACACGACTGGCAGGTTTTCTCGGAGCCGGTCCCTTCCCATTCCTTCAGGGTCTTTTGGTGGCAGGAGCCGCAAAACTTCGATTTCCGGTAGTCGGGATTCTGGCGGGTGGGATGCGGCGGCGAAAACAGGTCGTATGGCCCATTCATTGCCAGCGTGCCGCTGGCCGGCGTGACAACCGGAAGAGAATCCCCCCGGCCCCCTTTGCAAGGGGGAGAATTTTCCACCTCCGCGCAAGCGGGAGGCGGCGTTGCCCCTGGGGGCGTCCCCGGCGGCGCATCGCCGAAGACATGGCAGGGGACGCAATAGATCCCTTCGTCCCTGTTCCATAACCGCGGGTCGGGCTTGACCCCGGCGCGGACCATTTCCGGGATATGGCAGGCCAGACACTTCTCCTTCGACCGGTCCTCGGAGTTCTTGATATAGGTCTCGCTGACCCACGCCCGCGAATGCCGGCTCTTTTTCCACGCCTCGAAAATCAGTTTGTGACATTCGGAGCATTTCTTGGACTCGGCGTTTTCCAGCAGGTCCGGTTCGCGCGCCAGTTGGACCAACGGCTCGGGTATCCAACGGGACCCGTAGTTGACGGCAAAATAAACTCCCGCGACGACGAGCAGGGCTGACAGCGCGGAGATCAGGAGCAGGATTCTGATGCGTTTCATAAATCGCGGACGGAACATTCGACAGGGAAAATCCAAGTCACGCCGGGGCGCGAGCGGCGATCAGTATTGCACATAACCGCTATTCTTACGCGTTTTTTACTTATTTTTTCACAGTAGATGTGTTTATAATATGAAAAAGCAAATTCAAAGCGTTAGTTTCAAGGGCCAAGCGGTTTTCGCGTTGCGAAACGGGGGAACGCTCTTCGTCCCATCACCAACGAGCGGGTTGTTTTGCCAATGGTTGCGTCTCCCGATTCCGATTCGCCAGCCAGCGTGCCGCTGGACCCCACGCCGCCTCCCGCCAACGGGGACGTGGAAATTTTTCCCCCTTGCCCCCCTTTGCCAAAGGGGGGCAAGGGGGATTCGCTTCCGGGCGCCCGTCAAGCGGGAATGACCTTCTTTTTCCCCGGCGCATGGCGGTTGTCGGTTTTAAGCCTCCTCTTGGTGGGGCTGGTCGGCTGGTACGGCCTGTGGCGTGTCGAACAGGAAATCAAGGAAAACCTGGCCCTCGAACTCACCACCATACTGAACTCCAGCGTCGACCTGTTTCAAAAGTGGGTCGACGAAAAGCGCGCCGACGTCGAAACCTGGGCTGACGAACCCATCGTCCACGAGAATATCCTGTCCCTGGCGGACAAAGCGCGCCAACCCGGCATCACGCCCGAAGAACTTCCGCGCTCTCCCGAGCAGGTCAAGTTACGCCAGGTCTTGGGGCCGGTGGTCCGGCGGCACGGGCACGTCGATTTCGTCGTTTTCGACCGGACCGGCTTGCAGATCGCGGCATTGCTGGATTCGGCGGTGGGAAGCCGCGCGGTCGGCGCGCGCTCCGATTTTGTCGAGCGGTCCCTGAAAGGCGAAACGGCGCTTTCGCATCCCTTCCCCGGCGAAATCGCCCTCCCCACTCAGGACGGCGCGTGGAAGCTGGACTGGCCGACCATGTTTGTTTCCGCCCCGGTCCGCGATTCCCGCGGCAAGGTCGCCGCGGTATTGGCTTTCCGCATCCGCCCCGAAGCCGAATTCACCCGCATTTTCACGATCGTCCGCGCGGGAAAAACGGGGGAAAACTACGCCTTCAACCGGGACGGCCGGATGCTCTCCGACAGCCGTTTTAACGAGCAACTGCGAAAAGAGGGACTGCTCCCGGACCGGGAGGACAGCCATGCCATCCTCAACGTTTATTTGCGCGATCACGCGAGAAAAATAATCCCCAAGAGCGTCCCCTTGGACCGTTCGTCCGGCGAGGCGCCGGCTGGGCATACGCCCGGAAGCGAATCCCCCCGGCCCCCTTTGCAAGGGGGAGAATTTTCCGCCTCCGCGCCGGGCCAACGCCCGGAGGTAGCTGTCCATGCCCCAACTGCCCTCAATGACGCTCGTTCGCCATCTGGGCCAAGCCCGTTGGATCCAACGTCCACGTTGGCGGGAGGCGGCGTGGGGTCCAGCGGCACGCTGGCCGGCGCGCGACCGTTGACCCGCATGGCGGCCAGCGCCGTCAAGGGCGAGTCGGGCATCGACGTGGACGGATACAACGATTACCGCGGGATCCGCGTGGTGGGGGCCTGGACGTGGATCCCCCGCCATGACCTGGGCATTGCTTCCGAAATAGACGCGTTGGAGGCCTTCGCCACTTTGGTCCCTCTTAAAAGCGTCTATTTCGGACTTTTGAGCCTTTTGACCCTAGTCATGGTTTCCGCGCTCGTTTTGCGCGCCCGCCACTCGCGGGCGGAGCAAGAGCGTTTGTACGCGGAAGAGGCCCTGCGGCGGAACGAAGAAAGAATCCGCTCGGTAATCTACAACGCCATGGACGGGATCGTGACCATTTACGACGATGGGACGATCGAATCCTTCAACACGGCGGCGGAGCGTCTTTTCGGTTATTCAGAGGATGAGGCGGTCGGTAAAAACGTCAATATGCTGATGCCGGAGCCGCACAAGAGCCAGCACGACGGCTATTTAAAAAAATACCTGCGCACCGGTCAGCCGAAGGTCCTCGGCATGACGCGGGAGGTCCCGGCGGCGCGCAAAAACGGCGAGACGTTCCTCATGGAAGTCTCCATCAGCGAAATGTTCCTGGGGGAGCGCAGGATGTTCATCGGGATCGTCCGGGACATTTCCGAAAGAAAACGCTCGGAGGAAGTCCTGAAAAGGAAAACCGCCTACGTGCGGATGCTCCAGGAGGTCGCCATTGCCGCGAACGAGGCCCTGACCGTCGAGTCCGCGATGCAGAGCGCCATGGACCATATTTGCGGGATCATCGGATGGCCCCTGGGCCACTTGTATCTCGTTTCCGAAAAACCGGCGAGAGAACTTGTCCCGACGAACCTCTGGCACATCACCGACCCGGAGAAATACGCGGCGTTCGTGAGGATCACCGGCCGGTCCAAATTCTCCCCCGGCGTGGGCCTGCCGGGCCGCATATGGGTCAGCGGCAAGCCGGAATGGATCCGCGACGTGACCCAGGAGGTCAACTTCCCGCGCGCCCATTGTAGAGCCACGCCCGATTTGCCCTTCGCGGCTCCCGGAGAGAAAATCGACATCGGGGTTCGGGGCGGGTTCGGCTTTCCCGTCGTGGTCGGCAAGGAGATCGTCGGGGTTCTGGAGTTCTATACCTCCGAGGCGGTCGAGCGGGACGACAAGCTTCTGGAAGTCATGGTCAACATGGGCGTTCAACTGGGCCGGGTCGTGGAACGGAAACGCGCCGAAAAAAACCTGCAACGGTACGCCGACGGTCTGGAGCGCGGAAACCAGGAACTGCGCGATTTCACCTTCATCGCCTCGCACGACCTGCAGGAGCCCTTGCGCAAGGTGATCTCCTTCAGCGACCGCCTGAGCCAATCCAACGCGCAAAACCTGGACGACCGCGGGCGCCATTACCTGATGCGCCTGCAAGCCTCCGTGCTCCGCATGCAAAGCCTCATCTACGATCTGCTGGAATACACGCGGGTCACCGCCGACTTCCGCAACCTCGAAAAGGTCAGCGTCGAGGACGTCGTCGCGGAAATCCTCATGGAGATGCGGGAGGACATCGAGACCTCCGGGGCGCGGATCGAAATCAAGCCGTTGCCGGCGGTCGAGGCCACCCATTTGCAAATCCACCATCTGTTCCAGAACCTGATCTCCAATGCCCTGAAGTTCCGCAAAACCGGCGCCCCGCCAAGCGTCGCCATCAACGGCAAAGCCTTGGAGGACGGTTTCCATGAATATGTCGTGGAGGACAACGGCATCGGCTTCGACCAGAAGTACGCCGAACGCATTTTCAAGCCTTTTCAGAAGTTGCACGGCCGGAACGCCTATCCCGGAAGCGGCATGGGCCTCGCCATCTGCCAAAAGATCGCCTCCAATCTGGGCGGAACCATCCTCGTGAAAAGCTCTCCCGATGCCGGGTCGAAATTCATCGTCCGCCTTCCGGAAAAACGCCGGCGGTGAAAAGCAAACGCGCGTTTTTCGAAAAGACAAAAATTTACCCTTTTGGGGGAATAAAACCGTTTTGAATGGCCTCCTAATATAATTAGCCCGCATATTGCGCGAGCATTTTTGTTTTATTCCCCCTTGCAAAGGGGGATAGGGGGATTTGAAACTTTAGTTCGCGATCATAATGTGAATCCCCCCGGCCCCCTTTACAAGGGGGAGAAATTCCATTCTTTTACTCATGCAATATCCGGGTCAGTTAAGCCTTCCCCGCAATATGCAAACCAATCCCCATTGGCGAAAAGAATAAAATGTTCCGCCTGTTTTCGAAATTGCGGTTTGGACTCAAGGCCAAATTGATATTCGCCATGATGACCGCGGGGATTTTGCCCCTGGTCGTGGGAATGCTCTTGTCCCATTTTCAGGGCAACAAGTCCCTGAGAGACGTCATCGGGGGCAGTTTCCAGGCCCTGGCGCAGTCCACAGCGAACAAGATCGATTTCGTGATCGACAAGGAAATCGCCAAGAACCTGCAAGTGGTCCTGCAACGCGAAGTCCGGAGCGCGGTGGAAAATCAGAATGAAACGTTCCGGCAAATGGAGAAATCGCGACTGGAGGAGCGCCTGTCGCAGGCGGACCGGGAATGGAGGGAAAACGGTCCCCTCGCCAACTCGCTGATGGCGAACGCGGCCGCCGACATCTTGCATTATCACCTCCAGGAACCCTCCCACTCCGCCGAGTCCACCCGCGCGTTCTATATCACCGACGCGCGCGGGGCGCTGGTCGCCAGCATCAACAACGTGCCTCCCTTCCTGTTTCGCGACGAGGCCGTCCGGAAGAAAGCGGGGGAACGGGGCGTCTACCTCGGCGGGATTTCCTGGGACGAAAAGCTGGAGGAATACGTTTTCCGCATGGTCCTTCCCATTTTGTCCCCCTTGGCGCAAGAAGGACAAATCCCCCCCTCCCCCCTTTTGCAAAAAAGGGGGGAGGCAAAGGAGGAAGGGGAGGCGCGCCCTGTCATCGGCCTGCTCCACCGGGTGTACTCGGTCAAGACGTATTTCGCCCCGCCCCTGGAATCCATCCGCTTCGGAGACACCGGTCATGTGATGATCGTCGACGGGCGGGGCGTGGTGATCGATTGCCCCATCCTGCCGACGGGGTTCCGGATCCCCAACCGTCCGCTGGTGGCGGCCGTCACCTTGCCGGAATCCGGCTGGGCACGGACGCAAGGCAACGGCCACGGGGCGGAGCAAGAGGAGTCCATCATCGGCTTTTCGCCTCTCTCGAATGTCAATAAAATACTCGTCCAATCCGCCAAGACCTCGTGGCACATGTTCGCCTGGCAAGCGTCGGACGAGTTGTTTGCCCCGGCCCGCAAGTTCCTGTTGTGGAACGCTTTCGCGGGGGGCCTCGGCGTTCTTCTGATCCTCCTCATCGGCGGTTATTTCGCCAACAAGATCATAACGCCGATCCGTAAATTGCAGTCCGCGACCGCGGACCTCGGCCGGTATTTCACGCAATCCCCGGCCAGCGTGCCGCTGGCCGGGCGAGCGCCCGGAAGCGAATCCCCCCCTCCCCCCTTTGGCAAAGGGGGGCAAGGGGGGATTTTGCAAGGGGGAGAAAGTTCCGCCTCGGCGTCAGCCGGAGGCGGCGTTGCCCCCGGGGGCGTCCCCGGCGGCGGTACGCCCGTCCGGTTGGCGGTCGAAATCGATACGCGGGACGAGATCGGCGACCTGGCCGTCGCGTTCACTCAAATGGCCGGGGATCTGGAGACGGCCCGCGCCTCCGAACGCGAACGCATGGCGGAACTCGAGCGGCTCCTGGTCGATCTGGACGCCAGCGAAACGCGCCTCGCCTCCATCATGAACAACGTGGCCGAGGGGATCGTCACCATCGACGAGCGGGGCATCGTGGAATCGGTGAACCCCGCGATGGAACGCATCTTCGGCTACCAGGCGGAGGAGTTGCTGGGCAAAAGCGTCAACCTCCTGATGCCCGAACCCTATAAAAGCGAGCACGACGGTTACATCCGGAACTATTTGAAGACGGGGCAGGCGAAGGTCCTGGGGTTGGGCCGCGAACTCGTGGGCTTGCGGAAGGACGGGACCGTTTTCCCGATCGACCTGGCCGTCAGCGAGATGTGGATCGGCGAAAAGAAGTTTTTTGTCGCGGCCATCCGCGACATCACCGAGCGGAAAAAGAACGAGGGGGAACTCCGCAAGCTGTCGCGCGCCGTGGAGCAGAGCCCGAGCGGCGTGCTCATCACCGACATCGAGGGGAACATCGAATACGTCAACCCCAATTTCGTCGAAACCTCGGGGTACTCCTACGAGGAGATCATCGGGAAAAACCCGCGCATTCTGAAATCCGGAGTCCATCCGCCCCAGTTTTACTCCAAGCTGTGGGAGACGATTACGGCGGGCAACGAGTGGCGGGGCGAATTCTGCAACCGCAAAAAGGACGGCAAGTTGTTCTGGGAACTGCAATCCATTTCCCCCCTGCGCGACGCGGAAGGCAGGATCACCCATTTCCTGGCGGTGAAGATCGACGACACCGAACGCAAGCGCGCGGAAGAGCAGTTGAAACAATACGCCGCCGAGCTGGAAAGGAGCAACGAGGCCTTGCGCGACTTCGCCGCCATCGCCTCGCACGACCTGCAGGAACCCTTGCGGAAAATAGTCTCCTTCGGCGACCGGTTGAAAGAGTACGGCCAGGTCCTGGACGAACGCGCCAAGGACTACCTGGAGCGCATGCAAGTCTCCACCCAAAGGATGCAAAAATTCATCTACGACCTCCTGGAATATTCCAAGGTCGCCACCAAACCCAAACAGTTCGAGCCCCTGGACCTTAAGGA
This sequence comes from Nitrospinota bacterium, assembly GCA_016207065.1. Classification (GTDB taxonomy): domain Bacteria; phylum Nitrospinota; class Nitrospinia; order Nitrospinales; family JACRGP01; genus JACRGP01. The sequence goes on along the minus strand of JACQQK010000146.1, from coordinate 3,418 downwards.
ACTGATAACCGACGTCCTGATCGACCTGGAAACGCGGACCAAGCAAACGCAGGGACAGGTAATCGTGGCCGCCCTGCCCGTTATCGAAGGGGACAAAATGCAACTTCGCCAGCTGTTCCTGAACCTGATCGGCAACGCCTTGAAATTCCATAGAAAGGACGCGCCTCCCCATGTGGAGATCAGAAGCCGGTTCACGATCAAAGGCTTTTGGGAGATCGCCGTTACGGACAACGGCATCGGTTTCGACATGAAATATCTCGACCGGATTTTCAAGCCATTTCAGCGCCTGCACGGGCGGACGGAATACGAGGGGAGCGGCATGGGCCTGGCCATCTGCCAGAAAATCGTGACCGGTCACAACGGCCGGTTCACGGCCCGAAGCGCGCTGGGAAAGGGCTCTCAATTCATAATCCAACTGCCTGAAAAACAAATCGTGAAACCAAGCGATCCTATTTTGTTCCCGTCCGATACCTCCACCAACGGTTCGCCGGAAACCGCTTGATGGGCATCTCTAAAAATTACCTTTTTCATAAGCCCAATCGTTTATAAAAAGTTGTAGTTGCCCAATTTATTGGGTTTTTGGGGCGCCTGATGAATCAGGCAACTACAATTTTTAGAGATGCCCTGATATTAAATGCCAGTACTTACCATGATCTTCCCGGTTTCCTACCCAAGGTCAGATTTTATCCCAAACACGTTGATTTCAGGGAACTAAGATCAAACTGTCCCTTGACAAGGAACGGATAGTGTGTTTTCATTTGCGTTTTCCGCGAAAGTGCGGATTTTTTTTAGTCTTTTTAGATTACATTAACACCTAGCGTATTGATAAAACCCGGGACCGCGCAAGGCATTCAGGAAACCAATCATACTCGCTCGCATATTTTTTTGAATAAACATTAACCTATGGATCGTTACACGTAAAAGGGACCAAGACCATGAACAACTTGTCGGTGAAACAAAAGACTTATGGGGCATTTGGGTTTTTAATCCTTTTGGCGGTCATTTCCGCGGCGGTCATTTTTTATTCCCTCCAAAAGGCCGGCGAGGACACCGATATCGTCGGCTCGCTGGGCCGTCTGCGGATGATCAGCCAGTCGATGGGCAAGTCGGCCTTGGGCTCGGCCATGGCCAAGAGCCGGAAACGGACCATCGAGCAAAATATCAATTCCCTGGACCGCTACATCACCAAGATGCGCGGGACTTACACGCAAATCGTCATCAAGTCGGCCAAGGCGGTCAACCTCAAAATCAGCATGAACCCGGAAGCCGAGACCCATCCGGCCGTGCCCTTTCCCGCGACCTTGACGCGCATGGTCAACGAGAAATTCGGCGAGGGATCCGATTTCTCCATCGATATCGTTTCCGATACGCCGGTCAACCCCAACCAGGGACTGAAAACCGATTTGGACCGCGAGGCCAACGACTTCCTCAAGGCCGATCCCAAGAAGGTTTTCACCAAGGTTTTCGAGGACAAGGGAAAGCTCTACATGGGGCTTTACACCGCGGACCTGTCCACGGTGGAGGCCTGCTCCTCCTGCCACAACGAACTGCTCGGCAAGTCCTTTAAAGTGGGCGACATCCTGGGCATCCGCAGGTACAACGTCCTGTTCTCGGACGACATCGCCCTGGGAAAAGCCGAGCTGGAGGCGAGCCTGAACGAATACGAGACCGGTAAAAAAGTTTTTGAAAGGACCCTGGCCGCCATGAGGTCGGGCGGCGAATACCCCGTCGACCTGGCCATGAAGGAGATGAAGACCATCGAGCCCGTGGCCGACGAAAGTTTCCAGGCCGAAGCGGTCCTGGTGGATAAAAAGCTCAAGGAGTTGGCGGGCCACGTCAACTCCCTGCTCTCCTCCGAGGTCAATTCCCTGCCCTACCGCATGGCCCTGCAAAAGATCCTGACCGGCTCCAACGAACTGCACGAGGCCGGCAACGGGCTGGTGACCATTTACAACGGCATCGCCGGGAAAAACAAGTCCCGCATCGTCACCGCCGTCGTGGTTTCCACCGCGGTCACGTTGATCATTCTGATCCTGGTGGCCCGGTTCATGTCCGGCGCCATCATCCACCCGATCATCGAGACCTCCGGCGCGTTGTCGCAGGCGGCCCATGGCAACTTGAAACTGCAAAAACTCGAGGTCAAGTCCCAGGATGAAGTGGGAGCCCTCTGCTCCTCCCTGAACCAGCTCCTGGACGGCCTGCGCAGTTTCATGGGCCATTCGGAACAGGTCTTGAACGGCAACACCGACGTGAAAAGGTCCGGGCTGGAGGGCGAGTTCCAGCAGTCGCTGGACCGGATGCTAGACCAAGCCAGGGAAAAGAAGGCGGCCGACGAGGAAGTCGCGCGCGTCGTCGCCATGGTGGAGAACATCCCCATGAACATGATGTACGCCGACAGCGAGTTCCGGATCAAATACATGAACCCCGCCTCGCTAAACACCCTGCAGAAACTGGAGCAATACCTCCCCGTCAAGGCCGGCCAGATCGTCGGCCAGTCGATCGACCTGTTCCACAAGAACCCGCAGAACGTGCGGAAGATCGTCTCCGACCCCCGCAACCTGCCGCATCACACCACCATCCAATTGGGGCCCGAGGTCCTGGACTTGATGGTGACCGCCATTTACGACAACAAGCAGAACTACCTCGGCCCGATGGTCACCTGGCAGGTGGTCACCGAGAAGGTGGCGACGGAGCAACAAGCCCGGGAACTGGCGGAACGGGAGAAGGCCCAGGCCGAGGAACTGCGGCGGAAAGTGGACAGCATGCTGGACGTGGTGAGCGCCGCCGCCAAGGGCGACCTCACGCGCGAGGTCACGGTGAACGGCGGCGACGCCATCGGCCAGATGGGACAGGGGCTCGGCGGGTTCTTCGCCACCCTGCGCCGGAGCGTCTCCACCATCGCCAACAACGCCCAGTCGCTGGCCTCCTCGTCAGGACAACTTTCGGCGGTGAGCCAGCAGATGGCTAGCAATGCCGAGGAAACCGCGTCGCAGGCCGGGGTCGTTTCCGCCGCCTCCGAACAGGTCAGCAAGAGCGTCGAGACCGTCGCCACCGGCGCCGAGGAGATGAACGCCAGCATCAAGGAGATCGCCAAGAACGCCTCCGATGCCGCCCGCGTCGCCGCCTCCGCCGTCAGGGTGGCGGAGAGCGCCAACGCCACCGTCGCCAAGCTGGGGACCAGTTCCGCCGAGATCGGCGAGGTGATCAAGGTCATCAACTCCATCGCCGAGCAGACCAACCTGCTGGCCCTGAACGCCACCATCGAGGCGGCGCGCGCTGGCGAGGCGGGCAAGGGCTTCGCCGTGGTCGCCAACGAGGTCAAGGAACTGGCGAAGGAGACCGGCAAGGCCACCGAGGACATCGGCAAGAAGATCCAGGCCATCCAGAGCGACACGACCAGCGCCGTGGACGCCATCGG
>JACQQK010000024.1 GCA_016207065.1 Nitrospinota bacterium | reverse complement strand
TCTACAAATATTTTTACGACTGGATCCCCTTGTTTCAAAAATTCCGTTACCCGGAAAAATTCTACCTGATCTCCGCGTTCAGCCAGGTCTTCCTCCTCGGTTTCGGCATGGACGCGCTCCTAGGAGCGCCTGGCAAAATGGGGTTTTCCATAACTTCCTCCCCCTTGAAGGGGGAGGTCAGGTGGGGGCGCCGGGCAAACGCCCGGAGGCGACACGGCGATGACGCTGACGCGATCGCCGGAACGCAATTTGCCTCGGCGGTAGCCCGAGGCGGCGCTGAGTCCAGCGTTCACGCTGGTCACCCTCCCCCCGCCCCCTCCCTCAAGGGAGGGGAGCATTCGTGGGGTCAGACCATCAATTCATTTTGTTAGACGCTCTTATGAATTTCTTGAAACTCCTCTTCCGGGGGTTCTGTCGTTTCAAGCATTTTCATGGTGTAAAGCCGGTAATACAGTTTCTCGTTGCGCAGTAATTCCTCGTGGTTGCCCACCTCGATCACCTGGCCCTTGTCGAGGACGATAATTTTGTCGGCGTTCTGGATCGTGCTCAGCCGGTGGGCGATGACCAGCGTGGTGCGGTTGGCCATCAGCAGTTCCAAGGCTTCCTGGACCAGCGTTTCGGAACGGTTGTCCAACGAGGACGTGGCCTCGTCCAGGACCAGGACGCGGGGGTCCTTCAGGAGGGCGCGGGCGATGGCGATCCTCTGGCGCTGTCCGCCCGACAGTTTTACCCCCTTCTCTCCCACGAGGGTATCGTATCCTTGCTCCAGCTCCATAATAAACTCGTGGGCGTGCGCCGACTTCGCGGCCTGGGCGAGTTCCTCCTCCGTCGCGTCGAGCTTGCCGTAGAGGATGTTTTCGCGGACCGACCCGCCAAACAGCAGGGTCTCCTGGGGGACGAGGGCGATCTGGCCCAAATAGCTCCGCAAGTCCAGCGCGCGGAGGTCGTGACCGTCGAACAAGACGCTCCCCGAATCGGGATCGAAAAAGCGATGGAGCAGTTGGATGGCCGTGGACTTCCCCGCTCCGCTCGGCCCCACGAGGGCGACCATTTCGCCGGGGCGGATTTCGAAATTCACGCGTTTCAACACGGGCGAATCCTTCTTGTAACCGAAAGTCACGTCCGAAAACCGGATGGCGCCTTGCGCCCGTCCCAAGACGACGGGGTTTGGCGGGTTTTGTACCTCCGTTTGCGTATCGAGGATTTCATGGACCCGGCGGACGGCGCCCAAGGCTTCCTGGGCTTCGGTATACAGCCGCGCGAAGGTCCCGATGGGACCGGCGATCACAATGGCATACAGAAAAAACGCGGCCAGTTCGCCGGGCGTGGTGGCGCCCTGCATCACCTGGTGGCCCCCGTACCAGATCAACGCCCCGGACACGAAAAACGTGAGGGCCAGGATGAAGGGGCCGAAAAACGAGCCGAGTTTCACCTTTTCCACCGACGCGTCGAAGGCCGATTCGATTTCCTTTTCGAAACGTTTTCTCTCGTACGGTTCGCGCGTGTAGGACTTCACGATCTTGATGGACGAGACCGCTTCCTCGAGCGTCACGAGGGCCTCGGCCATGCGGTCCTGGACTTTTTCCGATATGCGCCGCAGGCGCTTGCCGAAAAACCGCGCGAACAGCATCAGGGGCGGGAGGACGAGGAGGATCAGCCCCGTCAGTTTCCAGTTCAAGTAGCAAATGATCGCCAGGGCGCCGACGAGCGTGATGGTCTGCCGCAGGACCGCCACCGGCATGGTAACGAGGGCGTTCTGGATCACCGAGATGTCGGAACTCATGCGGGAGACGATCTCGCCGACCCGGCGGTCGTGAAAAAAGCGCAGGGACAGGGACTGGACGTGGGAAAAAAACTCGACGCGGAAGTCGGCGGTGATCCGCTGACCCACGAAACCGAGGATATAGCTTTGCGTCACCGAAAACGCCGCCTGAAACAGAATGATGGCGGCCAGATCGATCGCCAGTTTGTTCAGGACCTCGGCGCTCTTCAACACGATGACCGCGTTGATCATGTTGCGGACAATCAACGGCAGGACCAGATTGATGACCGAGGCGACCGTCAGACACAAAAAAGCGACCGCGATGCTTTTGACGTACGGCCTGGCGTATTTGAGGATTTTAGCGAAATCTTTCATTTACAAGGTCATAAGCGGGGAATCGCGGTCTTTTTGAGTTGTATCATGATACCCGTTCGGAAATGTCAATTCAAACAATATCCGGCGGGCGACGGGACGAATTTTTTCGCGGCGTTGGCCGCCGGGAGGAAACGTCCGGCAATTAAGAGGATTAATAACTGGTTGAAATTATGCCCATTAAAGATCAACCCAGCCAAAAAAATGACGGCGTAAAAATTTTTAATTTTTTGCTAAAGTTTATCCAATCCCGTCCGTTAAGTGGAATAGGTGTGGTGTGCCGATAGGGTTTTGGAGGGTTCTCTCCAGGACCCAGACGCTTATTATCCATCTTGCATTAAAGCCATCGGTAAATAAGGAGGTGGGTATTGTTATGGACGCAGAGTTTTTACAAGTTTCAGGCGTTTCGCCAGTTCAGACAAGTCCTCCCCGCGCGCGGACGGAAAAACCCAACGCAGTACCGTCCCCGGCGGTAGAGCCCCCCGAGACGGAGGATACGGTAACGCTTTCCAAAGAGGGGCGCGTCGCCGCGGAGAAGGCGGCTGTCAGGGATGCTGGCGCCGAAAACAGCAAGGTCGATGACCAGAACGACAGCGCTATGGAACGCCGTTTCGACCTGACGGACAACCAGGAAGTCGTTCTGAAACTCGTCGACCCGAGGACCAGCCGCGTCGTCAAGCAAATCCCGCAAGAGGAACAACTTAAATTGCGAGCGGCTATACAGGATTCGGTCGAGATCCTGACAAAACCAAGGCCCGGAGAGTAAGTCAGGCTGGATGATTAACGCGAAAAATCAAGGAGACACGTCATGGATGTAGCCAATGTGGGGAGTTTTGCCGCCGCCGGTAAGTTCAACGCCAACGCCAAAACGAGCGCCTTGGAGGACGCCAAACCCAATACGGGGACGCTAAAAGAAGTCGAGGGGACGGGGCTGAATAATATAGAGCCCGCCGGGAATCGGGAAGCGGACGCAATCACGGCCTCCCCCGCTCCGGTTGAAACGGAGGAGGAAAATAATACGACCCAGACGCAAACCCAGGCTTCGAGTCAAGGTCAGACAACCGGCAACAAAATCGATGTGCTGGCTTGACCGGGCCAGTCGCCCGGCCAGCGTCGCGCTGGCGGGAGACCTGGAGGTAACGGACCGGTTGGTTACCGGACCACGCCGGACGACCGATTGCCTCTAAAGGCCTTCAGCCCGCGCGGCGAGCGGGTCGGCGTCGCGATGACGGGGCAACCCTCCCCCTTGCAAAGGGGGCCGGGGGAATTTGCCCCCGGGCGCGCTCCCGGAGGCGACGCTAACACTGACGCGATCGCTGGGGAGCGATTTCCGCCTCCGCGCAAGCTGGAGGCGGCATTGCCCCCGGGCGCTTGCCCGGACGCTGGCTCACCATTTCTGGATATTGCGTTCGCCGCCGTATTGGACCTGCAACTGGTGGACCAGCTTGATGTATTCCTTGATCCCGTCGAGGCCCTTGAATTCCACGCCCAGCTTGCGCGCCGCCTCGTTGGACATCGGCGTCCCCTCCTCGCCCTTGACCCCTTCCACCTCGCCGAAGGAGTCGACGACGTCCACGATGATTTTGGCCAGGTCCAGGTTGTGGATATGGCCGTCCACGAGGTGATAGATTCTCCCCGCGGTTTCCTTGTTCCCCAGACACAGTTCCACGGCCTGGACGACGGCGTCCGCGGAGACGTATTTCGTACTCCCCTTGACGTCGACGTTGTAATTGGTGGCGAGGTAGTCGATGGTTTGAAACCATTCGGACTTGTCGATTTGCGGGCGCACGCCGTAAATCGTGACGGGACGCAGGACGGCGACGTCGAACGCCCGGTTTTTCTGATGGAAAAAGCAGAAAGACTCGATGGCGGACTTGATCGCGCCGTAAAGCGTACCCGGCCGGACGGGATGGTTTTCGTCCAACGGGCTGGTCTCCCGGACTGAGGGAAGGACCTCGCCGAAAACCGCGCAGGCGCTCATGAAAATGAACTGTTTGACCCGCGCCTTTTTTGCCTCTTCCAGCAGGTCGAAGGTCCCGTTGACGTTCACGCGGACCAGGTCCTCCGCGGTTTGGACCGGGCCGGGATAATGCGCCAGATGGACCACGACGTCGGCGCCCTCCGTCAATTTTCTCAGCGATTCCTTGTCGTTCAGGTCGCCGATGATGTAGTCGACGTCTTCATAGGGTTTCAAATGATCGACCACGCTGGATTCCCGGATCAAGGCCCGGATACGATGTTTGTCTCCCTGCGCGGCGTCCCGCGGATACAGCCGTTTTAGCAAATGGGACCCGACCATGCCGGTGATCCCGGTTAACGCAATATTCATTACATCCTCCCGTCGATTGGACCGTTGCCGTAAAACCTTTTTTGCGTGGCGATCCGCCGAATCCGCAAACGCGGTTGGCCCGCGGCGCCTGCGAAGGCCCAAGCGCCCGGCAAACGGATTATCACGCTTTTTTCAGGTTATGCGCGAGTGAAAAAGGAAAGAATTAATAATTATCGGCAGAGATTTTTTTGAAGTCAACCGTTTTCCGCCAGTGGACCCGCGCCGTTAGGCCTACGCTTGCTGGATGACGGCTTGGGCGGCGGCCAGCAGGGCGGTAGGCACCCGGTAAGGGGAACAGCTCACGTAGTTTACTCCGATCTTATTGAAAAACAAGATGGACGCCGGGTCGCCCCCGTGTTCCCCGCAGATGCCATAGTGCAAATCGGCTCCCGCGTCGCGGGCTTTGTTGATGGCCAGTTCGATCAATTGGCCGACGCCTTTCTGGTCCAGACTCGCGAACGGGTCCACCTTCCAAATCCCTTTTTGGAGGTAGTCGGGGAGGAAACTGCCGGAATCGTCGCGGCTCAGTCCGTACACGGTCTGGGTCAGGTCGTTGGTGCCGAAGGAGAAGAAGTCGGCCTCCCTGGCGATTTCGTCGGCGGTCATCGCGGCCCGCGGAAGTTCGATCATGGTGCCGATCTTGTAGGGCAACTCCACTCCCGATTTATGGAGCGCTTCCTCGGCGGCCTGGACCACGAGTTCGCGGAGGATCCTCAGCTCGGCGACGTGTCCCACCAGGGGGATCATGATCTCGGGCAGGATTTTCATGCCTTTTTTCGCCAGCTTGCAGGCGGCCTCCATGATGGCGCGCGTCTGCATGCGGTAGATTTCCGGATAGGTGATGCCCAACCGGCACCCGCGGTGCCCCAGCATGGGGTTGATTTCGTGCAGGGACTGGATTTTCCTGGCCATGTTGGCGGGCGCCATGCGCATCTCCCTGGCCAGGTTCCTGATGTCAGCCGGGGTTTTGGGAAGGAATTCGTGCAACGGCGGATCCAGCAGGCGGATGGTGACGGGCAATCCTTCCATGACCCGGAAAATTTCCGTGAAGTCCTGGCGCTGGATGGGGAGCAGTTTCCTCAACGGTTCCTCCCGCTCCCTGGCGTTTTCCGACACGATCATCTGGCGCACGAGGAGGATCCGCTCCTCGTTGAAGAACATGTGCTCGGTCCGGCACAGGCCGATCCCCTGCGCGCCGAAATCCCGCGCCACGAGGGCGTCGTGCGGGGTGTCCGCGTTGGCGCGGACGCTCAGCCTCCGCACTTCGTCGGCCCACGTCATCAACCGGGAAAAATAGCCGGTCAGTTTCGGTTGCACCAGCGGCGCCTGGCCGAGGGACACCTGGCCGGTGGACCCGTCCAGGGTGATGTAGTCGTACTCCTTGACCTTCGCGCCGTTCAACGAGCACATCTTCTTTTTCTCGTCGATGACCAGGCTGGAGCATCCGGAAACGCAGGGTTTCCCCATGCCGCGGGCGACCACGGCCGCATGGGACGTCATGCCCCCCTTGGAGGTCAGGATCCCCTGCGCCACGTTCATGCCGTGGATGTCCTCGGGCGAGGTCTCCATGCGGACGAGGATGACTTTTTCCTTTTTCTCCGCCAGTTTCTGGGCGTGCTCCGGGGTAAACACGACCTTCCCCGAAGCGGCCCCCGGCGAGGCGCCAAGGCCCTTGGCCACCACTTTGTATTTGGCTTTCGGGTCGATCGTCGGATGGAAAATCTGGTCCATCTGGCCTGCCGGGACCCTCGTCAACGCCGTGTTTTTGTCGATCAAGCCCTCCTTCACCATATCGACGGCGATCCGGATCGCCGCGGAGGCCGTGCGTTTTCCCCCGCGGGTTTGCAACAGGTAAAGCTGTTTTTCCTGGATGGTGAACTCCAGGTCCTGCATGTCCCGGTAATGGGTTTCGAGTTTCTTGTAGACCGCCTCGAGCGACCGGTAAACCTCCGGCATTTCCTTTTCGAGCTGGGAGATGGGAGACGGGGTGCGGATGCCGGCGACGACGTCCTCTCCCTGGGCGTTGATCATGTATTCTCCGTAAAAGCTCTTCTCGCCGGTCGCCGGGTTGCGGGTAAAGGCCACGCCCGTCGCCGAGTCGTTTCCCAGGTTCCCGAACACCATCGCCTGGACGTTGACCGCCGTGCCCCAGTCGTCGGGATAATGGCTGAGCTTCCGGTAGGTGATCGCGCGCGGAGTGTTCCACGAGTTGAAGACCGCCTCGACGGCCATGCGCAACTGTTGCATCGGGTCGTCGGGGAATTCGGTCCCGGCGTGTTTCTTGACCGCGCTCTTGAATTTCTGGAGGACCGATTTCAAATCGGCGGCGGAGAGGTCCGTATCGGCCTCGACCTTGCGGGCCGACTTGGCGGCGGTCAGGATGGACTCGAATTTTTCGGAGGGGACGCCGAGGACCACGTCGCCGAACATGGCGACGAAACGCCGGTAACAATCGAAGGCAAAACGTTCGTTTTGCGTCTTGTCCGCCAGACCGCGCGCGGTTGCGTCGTTCAGGCCCAGGTTCAGGACGGTGTCCATCATCCCCGGCATGGAAACGCGCGCCCCGGAACGCACGGACAACAGAAGCGGATTGGGACCGTCGCCGAACTTCTTGCCCACGAGGGTTTCGACCCGTTTCAGGTCCGGGACGATCTCGTCCCAGAGGTTGGGCGGGAACGTTTTGTCGTTCTTGAAATAATAGACGCAGGCCTCGGTGGAAATAGTGAACCCGGGGGGGACGTTGATGCCCAGTCCGGCCATTTCCGCCAGGTTGGCCCCTTTGCCTCCCAAAAGGTTTTTCATTTCGGTCTTGCCTTCGGTCTGGTCCCCCCCGAAAGAATAAACGTATTTATCTACCATGCTCTGTCGGCTCCGGCATAAGACGGCGAGGCGTCGTAAGTTCAGATGAATAGTGGTCCAAAACCCCGTTAGGGTATCCGAAGCTTTTCATCCTTTTCAACTTTTTTTGAGAACGATTTTGGAAAAGTCCGCAATCTGGGAAAACAGGAGGGAAACGTGACGCAGTAGGCGCAGGCGATTTTTTCTCAAGGTCTCGTCGTCGGCCATGACGAGGACCTTGTCGAAAAAACGATCGACCGCGCTTTTGATCTGGACAATGGTTGCCAGGGCCTCGCCATACTCTTTTTTCCGGATCGACTCTTCCGCGGGCCCGCGGACCCGCAAATATTCCTCGTACAGGTCCTTTTCCGCCGGCTCCCGAAACAATGCGGTTTGGACGTCGCCCTGGGATTCGGCGGTCAAGATGCTCGCCACCCGCCGGAAGGCGATCGCCAGCGGCTCGAAATGGGGTTGACGCTTCAACTCCGAGAACGCCGCGACCTTTTTCCGTACGTCCACGAAGGAATCGATCCCCGTGGACAGCACCGCGTCGACCGCGTCGTAGGGGAAACCCTCCGAATTGAACAGGCTCTTGAACCGTTGCGCGAACAGGTCGAGGACGTTGGAACGGATTTCCCCCGCCGGCAACTTGGTCCTCGGCCCCAGCGCCTCGATGCCCGCCGCGATCATACGGTCGAGGGAGATCCGCCAGTCCCTGTCCAGCACGATCTGAATGACGCCGAGGGAGTGACGGCGCAGGCCGTAGGGGTCCTCCGAGCCGGAGGGGATCAGTCCCACGCCGATGCATCCCAGGATGGTGTCGAGCTTGTCCGCCGTCGCCACCGCCGCGCCCACGACGTTGGACGGGGGACGGTCCCCGGCAAAGGCGGGGCGGTAATGTTCCTTCACGGCCAGGGCCACTTCCGGGTCCTCGCCCGAATGCGCGGCGTAATATCCGCCCATGGTCCCCTGAAGCTCGGGGAACTCGAAAACCATCTGGCTGACGAGGTCGGCCTTGCATAGCCAGGCCGCGCGCTTGACCTTGGCGGCCGCCTCCGGGCATACCGTCTGGGCCAGTTCCTCCGCCAGCCTCGCGATCCGCGTCACTTTCTCATGGGAAGTCCCGAGATCTTTCTGGAACACCACGCCCTTCAACCGGTCCACGAAATCCTCCAGTTTCCTTTTCCGGTCTTCTCCGAAGAAGAAGCGCGCGTCCTCGAGGCGGGCCCGCAGGACCCTTTCGTTTCCCCGCTTGACCAACACGGGATCGTCGTTTTTCATGTTGCTGATGGCGATGAAATGCGGCAGGACATTCCCGTTTTTGTCCTCCACGGGGAAATATTTCTGGTGGCGCTTCATGGTCATCGCCAGCAGTTCCCGGGGAAGCTCGAGGTATTTCGGTTCGAAGTCGCACAGGAGCCCCGCGGGATATTCGACGAGGTTGGCCACCTCCTCCAGCAAGGCCGGGTCTTCCTTGACGGTCCCGCCGGCCTTTTCGGCCAAGTCCCGGATTTGTTTCTGGATGCGGTTTTTTCTCTCCTGGACGTCGGGGACGATGTAGCGCTTTTCGCATTCGGCCAGGTAGGACTCCAGCGAGTCGAACGAGAACGGTCCGGGGCTGAGGAACCGATGTCCGCGGGAGGTATTCTGGCCGCGCAGTCCGGCGAACTCGACCGGGAGGACTTTACCGCCGAACAGCGCGGCGATCCAATGCACGGGCCGGACGAAAGCGGCGGGTTGGTCGCCCCAGCGCATCTTCTTGGGAAAGGGGATGTCGCCGATGAGTTTGGACAAATAGGGGGTCAGGACGTCTTCCGTGGGCTGGCCCTTCTTTTCGACGCGCGCGCACAGGACTTCGCCCTTGGGCGTGTCCGCGCGGGTCAGGGCGGAGACCTCCAGCCCCTTGCTTCGGGCAAAACCCATGGCCGCCTTGGTCGGGTTTCCCCGGTCGTCATAACCCGCCTGGACGCTGGGCCCGAGGAACGTCTCGACGACGTCCTCCTGCCGGGGATCGACGCCGGGGACCGCGACGATGAGGCGCCGCGGGGTGGCCATTGCCCTGGGTTTCCCGGCCTTGACGTGGTTTTTCGAAAAAAACTCCTCCAGGCCGCGCTCCAGAAAAGCCAACGCGGGGCCGATGTATCCCGCCGGGATTTCCTCCGTTCCTATTTCAAAAAAAAGTTCGGGCATTGGGACAAGGCGCGCCGGGGAAGCCCCCGGCGGGCAACTCCGCCCCGCGCTTGCGCCGGGGCGGTAATGAGTCCGGCGTGACGCCGGCGGACCGACGGCATCCCTTGCGGTCCAAGGACATGCCGTTTCCAGAGTCTGGGTATTTATCAAACAAATGGGCGAAAGTCAAATTTTGCCGTCAAAACCCGGACAGCTTTGAAAATCAAATTGATGGATGTTTTTTTGTTCCGATAATGTTATCGTGGAAGAAAAAATTTTAGCGTCCTTCCGGACAAATCCTCAACGAGATGAAAACCCTACTCCTCATTGTCGCCGTTGTGTTGGCCGTTCTGCTCTTACCCGCTCTTTTGCGCGGGCCGGGCAACAAGAAGGAGAGGAACTCCGATGGCGGAGCCCATGACGCCGTAGCGGAACCCCCGCCCGCCAAGTCGTCCTTCATCGACAGGATCAAATCCAAGATGGCCGCGGAAAAGAACCAGACCGCCTCTTCCCAGACAGCCTCCGCTCTCGGCGCATCCTCCATCCATCAGCTCAACTTTTCCCGGAGTTTCATCGGCAGAAGGGCGGAATTGCTGGAACTGTACGACAAATATTCCAAGCAGGGATGCGTCGTGTTTGGCCTGCATGGGAAAAGCGGCATGGGCAAGACCACCCTGGCGACTTATCTGGCCTATAAACTCCAGACGCGCTATCCCGACGCGCAATACTATATAGACCTCAGGGGAAACACCGACCGCCCCCTGTCGCCCGATGCGGCCATGGCCCATGTACTGCACTCCGCGCGCCCCGCCGCCAAGACCGTGAAACAGGGCGACGAACTGAAATCCTTGTACCGTTCGGCGCTGAAGGGCCAGCGAGCGGTGGTTTTTCTGGACAACGCCTACGGCTCCCTGCAGGTAAAATCGCTCATCCCGCCCAACAATTGCCTGACGCTGGTGGTTTCGAATTCGCCCATCGCCGCGGAGGGCATGTATTCGAAAAAAGTGGTCCCCATGTCCTCCGACGAGTCCCGCGAACTGGTCTTCACCCTGGCGCCGCGCGCCGAATATTGGATCAACGAAATTTTTCACCTTTGCGACGGCCTGCCGCTGGCGTTGAACGTCATCGGCTCCTTCCTCGGGAAAAACTCCATGGACCCGGAAATTTTCGTCATTCAGCTTCGCGTCTTGCGCGACAAGATGAAAAAGGCCCAGAAGGAAGGGGAACAGATTATTTTCGAAGGGGTCCTCAACAACGTGACCAAACTTGTCCCGCCGAAGAACATGACGGTTTTCCGAAAGCTCCTGGTCTTCCCCGGCTCCTTCGACGCCAAAGCCCAGGCCTTCGCCTGCGAGGACGATTTCAACGACGCTCTTTTGAGCCTGACGGACTATGGCCTGGTCGTTTTCGACGCCGACAACAACCGGCATCATCTGCATGAAATGGTCAGGGAATACTTGAAGGCCCGCCTGGACCCGGCCGAAACCGCCCTCGCCGAAACCCGCCATGCGACGTACTTCCTGACGGCGGTGGTCGGGATCGGCGATTTTTACAAATCGGACGAAAAAAACGCCGCCGCGGCGCTCCGCCAGTTCGACCTGGAGTGGGAGAACATCCAGGCGGCGTTCCGCTGGGGCGAAAACTGGATGATGAAAGATCCCGCCGCCGCCCGGCTGTGCAGTTCCATCGTCGATTCGGCGTCCGACATGCTCAACCTCCGGCAACGTCCCCAGGAGAGAATACGATGGCTGGAGGTCGCCTTGACCGCGTCGCGGAAAGTCCAGGACGCGGAGGCGGAAAAAAATCATTTATTGAACCTGGGGGCCGAGTATTCGCGCGAGGGGAACCTGGACCGGGCCATCGAATTTTCGCAAAAGGCCCTGGAGCTTTGCAAGGCGCAGAACGACGAGGAAACGGAAATGTCCATTGCCCGGCAATTGGGGTTTACCTATTCGGCCCTCGGCGACAACGCCAGGGCCGTCGAATTCCACCAACGGGAACTGGACCTGGCGAAATCGCTGGGCGACTCGCGCGGCGAGATCATGGCTTTGGGAAACCTGGGTTCCGTACATTTGAAATCGGGCCAAACCGCCCGCGCCCTGGAACTGTTTCAGCGCGGGCTGGAGCTTGCCCGGGAATGGGGAGACCCGCGGGCCGAAGCGCAAAACCTGAAATCCCTGGCCGACCTCAAAATGGAATCGAAAGAGTTCCCCGCCGCCATGGACTTCTATGCGCAAGCCTTGGAACTCTTTCAAAAGTTCAAGGACCGGTCCGCGGAAGGGAGCGTTTTGAGCGCCATGGGGAGGATCCGCCTGGAACTGCGCGAGACCGAGACGGCGATCGAAACGTTGGGAAAAGCCCTGAATATCTTCCGGAAAATCGCGGAACACGGAAAGGAGGCGGAAGTCCTGAACAACCTGGGTCTGGCTTACTTCCGCCTTGGAAAATCGGGCCGCGCCGTCGAACTTCACCAAAAAGCCCTCGACTATTTCCGCAAAACGGACAAAAAAAGGGAACAGATGGGCGTCCTGGGATATCTCGCTCAAGCCTACGCGGCGGCCGTGGAGCCGGACAAGGCCTTTTCGTCCTACGAACAGCAAATCTCGCTGGCCAAAACCCTGGGCGACAAGACCGCCGAGGGGCAGGCAGTCTGGTCCCTCAGTCTGGCGTTGGAAAAATTCGGCCATGGCGCGAAGGCCGTCGCCCGCGGGGAGGAGGCGCTCAAAATCCTTTCCGAGACCGCGGATCCGCTGAAGGCAGTCGCGGAGAAAACACTGCAGGAGTGGAAATCCCAGAAGAAGCCGTCAGCCTCTTGAAAGCAGGGGGTAACCCATGGCCTCCCGCTGGCGGACATAGCCCTCGGCGCACAAGCGGGCGAGCTTCCTCACCCTGGCGATGAACCCCGTCCGCTCCGTCACGCTGATGGCGCCGCGGGCGTCGAGTTGGTTGAACGCATGCGAGCATTTGAGGGTGTAGTCGTAGGCGGGCAGGATCAGGTCCTTTTCGACGAGGGCGGAGGCTTCCTCCTCGTACATGTCGAACCACTTGAACAGGCGTTCCTTGCCGGACTCCTCGAAGTTGTAGCGGGAAAACTGTTTTTCCGTTTCCAGGTGCACGTCGCCGTATCTTATCCTGTCGTTCCATTGCAGGTCGTACACGTTGTCGATGTTCTGAAGGTACATGGCGATCCGCTCCAGGCCGTAGGTCAACTCCGCCGTGACGGGGGCCAGGTCGATGCCCCCCACCTGCTGAAAATAGGTGAACTGGGTGATTTCCATCCCGTCCAGCCAGACCTCCCAGCCCAGGCCCCACGCGCCGAGCGTGGGCGATTCCCAATCGTCCTCGACGAACCGGATGTCGTGTTTCAAGGGGTCGATCCCCAGCGCCGAAAGGCTTTGCAGGTACAGGTCCTGAACGTCGCCGGGCGACGGTTTTAAAATGACCTGGTACTGATAGTAGTGTTGCAGGCGGTTGGGGTTTTCGCCGTAGCGCCCGTCGGTGGGCCGCCGCGAGGGCTCCACGTACGCCGCGCGGTAGGGCTCCGGGCCCAGGACGCGGAAAAACGTGCTGGGGTTGAACGTCCCGGCCCCGACTTCGATGTCGTAGGGCTGGTGCGCGACGCACCCGCGGCTGGCCCAGTACCGCTCCAGCGTGAATATGACTTCCTGGAAATGCATAGGGGTTGATTTTTATCAGAGCGGCGCGCAAATGTCAAACCAACGTGCCGCCAACGTGCCGTTGGATCCGGTGGGCTTGACTCGGATGGCGAACAAGCGTCATTGGGGGCAATCGAAGCCGAGCTATCCGCCCCTACGGCGAGTAGCCAACGTGCCGTTGGATCCAATGCCGCCTCGCGCTGGCGCCGAGGCGGGAGTCGTTCCCCCTTGCAAAGGGGGCCGGGGGGATTACCGGTTTGGCTTTTCCGCCCAAGGTTCAAGCGTTCTCCTGGTTTTCCTCCTTCTTCAGGTCGTCGAACGACCGCCGGACTTTCTCGATCTCCTTGCGGTAAGTTGCGGCGTCGCCGTACTCGAAAAAGAACTTGTAGCGGCCGTGGATGGCGCGGTGTTTGCGCGCGTGCTTGATGGGGCACCAGTATTGCTCCGTCCGGGCGGCGATTTCCCGCACGTATCCCGCCAGGCCGTTGAAGTACCCGCAGTAGACGCAGTTGAATTTTTCGATGGCGTTCAGGTAACTCAGGTAATGCCGGTCGATCACGATGTAGTCGCTCCTGCGGACCTTGGGGATCCCGTACACGGGGAAACAGATCGCTTGATAGACGGAAAGCGCCAGGTCCATGAACAGGGCCGGAAAAATGCAGGAGTAGATCACCGGGGCGGTGACGACGTTCATCACCGCGGCGTCGCGCATGTAATGCCGGACCTTGGTCATCAAGGTCTTGTGATGCTTGCGGATTTCCTGCTGGAACTTGACGCGTTTTTCCTGTACCTCGTAGAAAAACTCCTTTTCCTTTTTTTGCAGTTCCGCGAACAATTCGTACTCGAGGGCCCTGATCTTGTCCAATATGATTTGCAGTCTTTCTTCCACCATAAGAGGCCCCTAGCTGGCGTTCGGTTAAAGGGTTTCCAGGCGGCGGAATGCCGTCCGTTTGCATTTCTTGTCCCGGCGTTCGCCGCCGCGCGGGCCGCCGGGGATTATCCGTCCGTCTGCGCCGCCAGATAATTGTAGGCTTTCTGGTAGGCCGCGAACTTCTCCAGGTAATAGGACCGTTTGGAATCGTTGGGAGCGAAAATCCGTTCCGCGCGGGGGCCGACGTCGACGTCGGGATAAAGGGTTTTCAAAGCGCCCAGCGCCGCCCCAAAAGCGGCCGGTTCGGAAATGTTGGCGAGGTTTATTGAAGACTGAAAAATATCGGCGAGGAGTTGCACCCAATAGGGGAAATAGCAGAAACCCCCCGCGGCCCGGATGTCGGAGACGACGATCCCTCCCTCCCGGAGCCGGTTGTAACAATCGAAGAGGTTGAACACCGTCCCCTCCATGACCGATTTGAGAAAGGCGTCCCGGTGGTGGCTCGCCTTGACGTTCAAAAACGCGCCGGTCATGTTTTCGTGCCAGCCGGGGCTCTTCTCGCCGTAAAGGAAGGGCAGAAACAGAGGATAGTCCTCGTTTTCGAAGGCGATATTGTCCACGACGCCGAGGAAATCGTTTTCCTGGATGCCGAAGACGTCCTTGAGCCAGAAAAGGCAGTTGCCGCCGGCGTTGATGGCGTTGCCCGCCACCCATTTTCGGTCCTCGACGAGGGAACACCAGTTCCTCGCCCGCAGGTCCATCACGGGCCGGCCCAAGGTGACGCGCAGGGCGCCGGTGGTGCCGATCGTGCTGGAGAGGACGCCGACCTCCGCTCCCCCCACGCCGAAATGGGCCGATACGTTTTCCCCGACGGCGGGCTTGATCATGGCGTTTTCGGCGATCGCGGAAATGCCATGGAGGTAATGGAAGCTGACGGGGACCATCTCCCCATGGGACAGGGAAAACAAGCCGTTTTCGCCGATGCCCGAAAACTCCAGCAGTTCGGCGTCCCACTTGCCGCGGTGGATGTCGAGCAGGCCGAAAGCCGACGCCGAGGAAAACGAAATCGCCGGAGTCCGGCTCAGCCGGTGAAAAACATATTCCCCCAGCGACACGAATTTGCTCGCCCGCGAAAATAGTTCCGGGCGTTTTTCCCGGAGGAACTTGATCTTCCAGATGGGATAAAAGGCCTGCACGGGACAACCCGTTTTCCGGAAATACGCTTCCGCGTCGGATGGGTCCCGGAAACGATGTCCGCCATATTCGGTCCCGGAAAGGTCCTCCCAGGTGTAAATTTCGGTGACGGGTTCCCCGCCGGCGTCCAAAGCGAGAAGGCTGGGGACCGCCGAGCAAATCCCGACGCAGACCGCGCACTCCCGGGTCCTCTCCGATAACCGCGAGAGCGCGGAGAGGACGGCGTCGAAGACCGTTTTCGGATTCAGCTTCCCCGCCCCGTCCCCCTTGCCGTAGTCCGCCTGCGCCAGGTGGATCTTGTTGTCCGATCCCAAAAACAACGCCTTGACGCCGGAAGTCCCTATGTCCAAACCGATCGCCGGAGGGTGTATCATACGCTCCTATCGCGGAAATTCGTTTTCACGTTTGGGCGATATTACCCCACATCCGGAGACCTTGCCACCTTATATTTCCAAGGCGCCGCTCCCCGTTTCTGGAATAAACCGTCCCTATAGGTTATTATGATGGAAACGACGGCAAGTCCGCAACGCCATATGCACAACCTCTATAAAAATATCGCTCCGGAGGACATGCGGAGAATCCTCGACTACTGCCATCGCAACACGATCAAAAACGGCGGGTTGTTCGAGGTGTACTCCACCCCCGGAGAAGACGTCCACATGGTGATCGTGAGTTCCTGTTCCGAGGACGAGCCTTTGGAGCGGTTCCGTCCGCTCGGCGCGTTCTACTGCAATTACCTGCACCCGGGGTCCGTCTCCATCGAGGACGAAGACCCCTATCACGACGGAACGCCCTCGACCCGGCGGCATGTGGAGGCCGTCAAGCAGGTCGTCGATCTTCTTATTCAGCACGGTTATCCCGGAGTCAAAATCCGGTTCAACGACCTTCCCGCCCTTAGAGCGTCTAACAAAATGAACCGATGACTTCGCGCCCAAATTACTCCCCTCCCTTGACCGGGGAACGCCCCGGAACGGGATGGCCGCCCGGATTGCCCTCGATGACTTCCATTCGCCATCGGAGCCAAGCCTGTTGAGCCCAGCGTCACGCTGGGGAGGGTGACCAGCGTGAACGCTGGATCCGATGCCGCCTCAGGCTGACGCCGAGGCGGGATGTAGCTCCCCCTTGCAAAGGGGGCCGGGGGATTCGCATTTTGTTAGGCGCCCTGAAAAACGCCTGACAAGCGCATCGCGACCTCAAGACCGGTTTCCGGAGCCTCGGAAAACCGTTCGCCCGGCAAGCCATTGGCAATGCCTGTTGCGGCTCGCTCCAATCCGTTGTTTTTATTGATATTCCCACTGCCGAAAAAATTCGCTTGCAATATTCGAGAAATCGAAGTAGGGTCGTCGCGATTTCCCTGAAAATTCGACTGATCGGGCTTCATCTGGAAACGGGAGGAGGAAACCAGCATGTCTGCTCTACGGTATAAAATAGCGAGACCGGCGCGCGCGGCCGCCGGTGCGTTCGCCATGGCCCTGCTTTGCTCCGCCTGCGCCATGCCGAAGCATATGGAAGTGCGCGCCGGGATGGACCCAAAATACGAGGACGAGGACGTGCGCTTCCGCGCCGTGCACTATTTCCGCGTCTTCGATTATTGCGAGGGGTCGGGCGTACGGACCATCAAGGCCGATTCCCTGTACCGCTTCCGCATGACCGGCAAGGCGGATTCCCTGTTCAACAAGGTCCGCTTCGAGTCCGGGACGCTGGACAGATCCGAGATCGACCCGTTTGGCGCCACGGTCGAGTACGACAAGGAAACAAACCGGTTCCGCCATGTGACGGCGGAGGAAGCAAAAAAGGACGTTGCGGACCAGAAGAAACTGTCCAAAATCAAGGAACTTGCTACGATCTACCAGGAGTTATCAAAAGGATCGACGCCCCCGGCCACATCACCATCATTGGCCCAGATAGACGCGAAAATAAAAACGATTCTCGACGACCTCGTCCCGTCAACGTCAGCCAATACCAATAAAGGTACGGGCAATGACTCTTCCGGCGACAATCAGGCAAAAACCGGCACGGCCGCTTGCGCGGAGGAGAAACCGCTGAAACGGGGATTCCAGCTTCTCGGCCCGGAAGGCTGGACGACATTCGACCAGGACCAGCGCCTGGCGCTCGCCATGTCCTCCACCGCGTCGCCGCTGATCTCCACCCTGCGGCAGATTTCCGCCCTCGTCCTGAACGAAAAGGCCCAGGGGGCCGAGGCGTTGTTGCCCCTGGTCGCCGAACGGTTGCGGATTTCCCACGCCGAGCGCTCGCTCGAAAAGGACAAAAACGCGCCCGATGATGGCGTGGAGAAAATTTTCGAAAAGGCGATCGAAGCCTTCGAAAGGGAGGACTGACCATGAGCGCGAAAACGGCCAATGAATTGGCGCGGAACCTCGTCGGCGGACTGGCGGCGTTCTCCTGCCTGTTTATCTCCGCCTGCTCCACGTTTACCGGCTTGTCCGGGGCGGCGTCCATGCGGGTGGAGGTGGAAGTCTATAAGGGTCCCTTGTCGAAACCCATCGATGTGCAATGGCAGGAGTTTGAAGGGTTGATCGACGAGGCGAAAGAAAGCGTTAAAACCTACGACGACTCATTGTTGGTCATCGCCGCGAACCAAGGCTTCCTGCCCGGAAAACATACATCCGTCTTCACGGTGAAGCCCCATTTTGGCTTCAAGGATAATAAGGATAATAAAAAAGCGCATACGAGAACGATCGGGAAAGTCGCTGGGACAGATGCGGATAATGACTCCGATACGCCCGTTTGGTGCGGCAAAAAAGATCCGGAATCCATCTTCTTGGAAGCTTACGCCAACTGCATCATCCTCGCCGGAATTCACGACGACGCCAGACAACTGGTCGATGAAATAAATAAAATCAACGATATACGCAACGGATTCGAATTCGACCCGGAGGCCTTGGCGCAAAAGGTCCAGAGCGCCATCGACGAAACGAAAAAACTATCGAGCGAACAGGCTGGACTCCAAGCAACAATGAAACCGCTGATCGCTGATCTTTCGTCGCTGAAAGAGGGCCTAGAGTCAATGACGGGAAACCTCAACGAAAAGATAGAGAAAGACTCCACCTCAAGGACAAGGGGGGATTACGACATCTTTGAAGCATTTGAAAAACTGCGGACCGGTTTATCGGATATTATGGAAACGTTAAGAGTATCCAACACCAAAGACGTTCTGCGGGATTCGAATTGGAAACCTTTGGAGCAGGAACTAGATGGCATTCTAACCGATATAAAGTCATACCAAAAGTCGACGGAAGTAGCGAAAGCCATCAAGCTATTGCAAAGCAATACCAAAGCGTTGCAGAAACGACTGGAAAGTAAAGATCAGGCGCTTCTGAAAGCAGTCGAAGGTGAAAGCGGTTTCCTGGGCTCCATTCATCCCACGTTCTCAATCCCAACAAATAATGTTTCCGCTTTTCGCGAAAAAGCCGAGGACATCCTCGCCATCCGTAAAAAGAGGGCCGACGACGCAAACAAGATATACCTGTCGTTATCGGGATTATACGAAAGAGCCAAAATATTGCACAACGAGGACCTGCTCGACTCCTTGGAAAGTTACCGGAATATCGGAAAAGCTCTCTATGACGAGCAGTTTGAGTTGAGGGAAAAGGTTGGAAAGATAAAAGACCTTTTAGACAACAAGTCGTCGACGTCCGATGATGCCGTCGAGAAGGACCTGGATGCAATAAAAAAATTAGGAGAACAGATCGCGGCATTGACGGTCAAAAACGCGGATACGGTTTCGGCGCAGGAAAAACTCGGCCGGATCGGAAGTCATTTGGAAGTGTTTTCCGGCCAATTGGCCGACCTGAAGTATGCGGAACAGTTAAAACAAATTCTGGCGAACGGCGCGCGCTTGGCCGCGCGAATGAAGGCGAAAGCCATGTACTGGGCCGAAACGCACGTTTCCGCCAATCCGTGGTCCCGTCCGGTGCGGGTCGCGATGGCCAACTTCGCCAACCTGGCGTCCGAATACTCCAACCAGATCGAGTCCCGCGCCGACGTACTCATTAAGCAATTGGACAAAAATATTGCCCACCGGATGAACGCCCGCGACCTGCCGCTGAGCGATTTCCTGCGCAACAGCAGTCCCACGGATTTTCGCAACATGTATGTCTGGAACCGGGCGGTGGCCCCGGCCCAGCCTACCGACATGGTTTTTCATCCCCTGGACGCTTTCAGTTCGGATGAAACGGCGGAACGGGTCCGGGGGATCGAGCGGTTGTTCGCCGACTACTACTGGTCGAAAATCAACGTCGTTTACGGGAGCGGGCGGGGCGACTTCAACATGATGCTGGTCAAGGACGAGACCGGCAACTGGAACCTGAAGTCCTATAGCAACGATCCCTCCGAGCTCCTGGCGGCTTACGCCGAGGCGACGCGCGCCGGCATAAAAGCCGCCGTGGAAGTGGCGGCAAGCGCGTCCAGCGGCGGCGGCGCCACCGCGCTCTCAGCTACGGAAAGGGCCGTGGGCCTGGCGCGCCGAATCGCCAGCGGACAGGCCAGCGAAAGCCCCAAAAACGTTTTCGACGTGGAAAAACTGCATGAGCGGACGAAAGAGAAGCTGGAAAAGTTGAAGGCGGACGCGAAAACGGCGGAAGAAAATGAGGACTACACTAAAAAGCTTGAATCGCTTGAAAGCAAAAAGATAAAGGCCTCTTCTGATGATGAGAAATCTAAGCTCGATCAAGAAATAGCGGGTGTAAAAAAAACGCGTGACGATTTTCGCAAAAAAACGGCGGAAAAAGCTCTCGATATCCTGAAGGACCATGCCGCGGTGATCGACGTGTTGCAGGAAGCGGCGGCAAACCATCAGAAATCCGGAAAAACCGCGGAAGCCGGAAAAACACCGGTAGCCATAAAAACACCGGAGGCCGCAACAACCGGAAAATAATCGCCTCCTTTTAACCTCACGCATTCCATATCCGGGTTAATACCCGGATATGGAGATCGAATCCCGCCAGGCGAGTCCGTTTCGGCTCGGCGCGATGCGAGCCACGGGTTCTCTTTCCTTATTTTCCCCTCACGAGTTTGGTCTGCCCACCGTAAAACGCCGTTCGCCGCCGAAAAAATGGTAAATATATCAATAAAATTCGGACATCCTTATGGGCTCCGGACGGCGGGGCCTGTTGCATTTTCCCGTGCCGGGATTTATGTTTGCAGGGAAAGACCCATGAGATTCCATTGGGGCGCTGGAAAAGCCTGAAAGCCGTCATCCTGAGGAGTTTTGAGCCCGGAAACACCTAGCCCGGATATTGCATGAACGACGAACCTGTGAACGGGCTTCGAATCTTGGAACCAAGGTCCGTCAGGTATTCGAGACAGGAAATACCCGGCGCAAAAAGCGCCTTGCCTTTATTCCCCCTTGTAAAGGGGGATAGGGGGATTTGAAGCTCCTGCTCGCGCCAGCGAGTCGCTGGCCGGGCAGGCGCCCGGAGGCGACGCGGCGATGACGCTCCGCGCCGGCGTGACGCTGAACTCATTACCGCCCCGGCGCAAGCGCGGGGCGGCGTTGCTCCCGGGGGCGTCCCCGGC
>JACQQK010000145.1 GCA_016207065.1 Nitrospinota bacterium | reverse complement strand
TTGCTGTATATGGCCGCCTTGTCGGCGACGCGGCACAATCCCGCGATCCGGGCTATCTACCGGCGCCTCATCGAGGGCGGAAAAAAGTTTAAAGTCGCCATCACCGCCTGCATGCGAAAACTGCTAATCAAACTCAACGCCATGATCAAAAACGGCTCAACCTGGAAACCCGAATATGCATCCGCCCCTTGACTTGCATCACAGTTGCTTTGCAAGGGGGGAACGAGGGGGATTTGTGTTTTGCCCGCGCGCCCCGTAGCGATTCGCGAACCGCTACGGTAAAATCATGGCAACCCGCGCAATTTTTGCGCTAAAATGGTTCGCCTTGAAACGCGTGATCGCATCCCCCCATCAACTTCCTCGGGAGTCAACCGGTCGCATGATGTTTAAAATCATGATTTGGGTCGTGGGTATCAGCGTGATCTTGGGATTCCTCCTGATGGTCTTCAAGATGTAGGCTGAGGTCCCCAAAAAAAATTTAGCGGAATCCCTCCAAACCCGTCCCTCCAAATTCGCTTGCCCGATCATTTACCCCGTGTTAATACGGGAGTTATGCAAAGCTCTCTCTTTCAAGGGGACGCGAACGGTCGCCGGGAGCGTGGCAAACCCATTTTTGCTTTACATTACTAGCCTGATGTGGCATCATGCCTTTCGGTATGGCATTTGCATTCGGCAAAAACCTATTATAAAACCGTAGGTTAATGATAAACAAGGTCCGCAAAATCCTGTTATTGGTGGCATTGGGGGTGGTTTTCTCCTCGGTCTACTACTTCTATGCCCACTTCCGGAATTCCAGCCTCCAAATCAAGCTCCGGAAGACCGACCAGGGGGTCAACGTGGTCATCGAGAACTTCAAAGTGGTGCACGAGGAAAAAGGCCGGCCCGATTGGGAGTTGACCGCGGAATCGGCGCAGGTCAACCAGCAAAAAAAAGAAACGCAAATGAAAAACGTCAGCGTCAAGCTGGACTTGAACAACGATCAGAAATACTGGATTTCGGCGGAGTCCGGCGTTTTACGGAACGACACTCAGGACTTCGACTTGGAAGGCAATGTCCGGTTTGTGACCCAGTCCGAACCTTTCCTCAAAAAATTTAAAAACTTGAAAAACCAGCCGTCCGAGAAAGCGGACTCACCGTCCCTTGGCGAATAATCATAAATCGAGGAATTGCATCCTGGCCCTGACGCTGGTTTTGGCGTGCCTTTTGCCCGGGCCGGCGTTTTCCCAGCAGAAGAAGGCTCCCGATGCGGCGCCCAAGAAATCGGAACCCATCGAGATCACCTCGGACCGGATGCGGTCCGAAAACAAGGGGGAGAAAATCATCTTCTCCGGCAACGTGGTCGGGATCTGGGGGGACCTCGAGATCAAATCCGACATCCTGGAGGTTTATAATTCCCAGGGCGAGAACAAGGGGACCGAACAGATCGTGGCCATCGGTTCCGTGGAGATCACGCGGGGAACCAAAAGGGCCAAGGGCGACCGGGCCGTGTATCTCGACAAATCCCAGAAGATCATCCTGACGGGAAGCCCCAAGGCGTTCGCCTGGGAGGAGAAAAACATGATCGAGGGGAAGGAAATGATCTTTCTTCTGGACAAAGACCGTTTTTTAGTCAACGAAAGGGTGAAAATGAAGTTTTATCCCAAGGAGGAAAAAACGGAGCGGGAACCGGCGGAGGACGACGCCAAGCCCGCCCAACGGCAAAAAACCCCAGCCAGTTTGAAGAAAAGATAGCCGTGCAGAGGTTACGCGCAACAAGCCTGGTCAAATCGTTCAAGAACCGCCGGGTGGTCAACGAAATCAGCCTCGACGTCAAGCGCGGCGAAATCGTGGGCCTCCTGGGACCCAACGGGGCGGGCAAGACCACCACGTTTTACATGGTGGTGGGCCTGACCCGGCCCGACAGCGGCAAGGTGTTGCTGGACGACGAGGAGGTCACCCATTACCCGATGCACCTGCGGGCCAGGAAGGGCATCAGCTATCTTCCGCAGGAGGCGTCGGTGTTCCGCAAGCTGACGGTGGAGGAGAACGTCATCGCGGTCCTGGAATCGTTCGACATGTCCAGCTTCGAGAGGAAAAAGCGGGCGCGCGCCCTGTTGAAGGAGCTCAACATCCAGCATATCCGCAACGCCATGGCGTACTCCCTTTCGGGCGGCGAGCGGCGGCGCGTGGAGATCAGCCGGGCGCTGGCGACCTCGCCCTTGTTCATCTTGCTGGACGAGCCGTTCGCGGGGATCGACCCCATCGCGGTGGCGGACATCCAGGCCATCATTTCGCAATTAAAGGAGAAAGGTATCGGCATTTTGATCACCGACCACAACGTGCGCGAAACTCTGAGCATCACGGACAGGGCTTATATTATCAATGAAGGCAGGATCATCTGTTCGGGGTTGCCTGCGCACGTGGCCCAGGACGAAAAAGTGAAGCAGATTTATCTCGGCGAACGTTTCTCATTATAGAGGCAAGCGGCGGTCATGGGCATCGAGATGAAATTGAATTTGAAAATGGCCCAGAAGCTGGTGATGACTCCCATGCTTCAGCAGGCGATCAAGCTCCTGCCGCTTGCCCGTCTGGAGCTGGCCCAGCTCGTCCAGCAAGAACTCGTCGAAAATCCGGTGTTGGAGGAAGCCCTCGAGGAAGAAGAGGAGGTCAAGGAGGACGAGGAAAACCCTCTCGACGAGCCCCCCCTCCCTTCCGCCGAGGAACCCGTCACGACGATCGAAACCGCCCCCCCCGCCCAGGAGCAGGAGACGGACTGGGACACCTATTTTCAGGAGAACGTCGAATACGGATTCAGTCAGGACGACTACCAAGAAAAACCCAGCATAGAAGCCACCTACAAGCGAGACCCTTCGCTGGCCGACCATTTGCTGTGGCAATTGAATCTCACCGTCGATTCCGACGCCGACAAATTCATCGGCTCCTGCATCATCGGGAACATTCAACCCGACGGGTACCTGAACGCCGAGTTGAGCGAGTTGACGGGGATATGCCAAGCCAGCGAGGAGGAAATCCTTCGCGTCCTCAAAATCATTCAGACCTTTGAACCCGTCGGCGTCGGCGCCCGGTCGCTCAAGGAATGCCTGGCGATCCAGGCCCAGTCTCTCCCCGAACGAGACCCTTTGCTCGAAAAACTGATTGACGCGTACCTGGAACGGCTGGAGGAACGAAACTTTCCGAGGATCGCCTCCGAGTTGAAAGTCGAGATCCCGGACCTCGTGTCGGCGGTCAAAAAAATAAAAAATTTCACGCCCAAACCGGGGGTCTTGTTCAACTCCGAAGGAGCGGATTACGTCATCCCGGACATCATCGTGGTGAAGACCGACACCGGTTACGACATCGTATTGAATGACGAAGGGGTCCCCAAACTCAGGATCAATCCCTACTATCAAAACCTGTTACACAGCACGACCGAGGGGCAAACCCGTCAATATCTCGAGAGCAAATACCGTTCCGCGATTTGGTTGATCAAAAGCATCGACCAGCGGCGGCAAACCATTTACAAAGTGGGCAAGAGCATTGTTAAGCAACAGGTCGAGTTCCTCGACCATGGGCTGGCCTATTTAAAACCCATGGTCCTGAAAGACGTGGCGCGCGACATAGAAATGCACGAATCGACCGTAAGCCGCATCACTACAAATAAATATATCGATACGCCGCAAGGCGTCTTCGAGCTCAAGTTTTTCTTCCACAGCGGGATCAAATCTTATATTGGAGAAAGCCTGTCGTCCATCCGGGTGAAAAACATGATCAAGGAGATCGTCGCCAGCGAGGATTGCCGAAACCCGCTGACGGACGACGAGATGGTGGAAGCGCTCATGCGTAAAAACGCCAAAATCGCCCGGAGGACCATAACCAAGTACCGGAAAGAACTCAACATTCCCCCGGCCAGCAAAAGGAAGAAATTATTTTAAAATCGTTCTTTTTCCTAGCTTGAAATTATCGTGTAAGTTACGCTAACCTAGCAACCCCAATTAATCCGAAGTCAGCAACATTCAGGAGAGAAGGCATGAAATTGACCGTAACCGGCAGAAAATTGGAGATCACCGAAGCAATCGAGCAACACCTTCAAAAAAAGATGGGGAAGACCATCAAGGACCTGGGAGAAAGCGCTGACGTGCACGTGGCTTTGTCGGTGGAAAAACATCGGCATTTTGCCGAAATTACCGTTAAAACCAAGGGCTTTACGCTCCATAGCGAGGACGAAACGGACGATTTGTACACCGCCATGGACGGCGCCCTTTTAAAAATGGAAAAGCAGTTGCGAAAAACCAAAAGCCGTCTCAAAACGATCAAAATCAAAAAGAGCGTCGCGCGGAAAACCCAATTACCGACCTGAAAGGAGCTGGTGAAATCCTCACGAAAAACGAAATAACTCCATGAAAATCAATGAAATTCTCAAAAAGGATTTCATCATCGCGGACTTGTCGGCAAGAGACAAGGAGAGCGCGCTACGGGAGCTTTGCGATTTTCTCGAAAGCAAGGGCGTCATAAAGAACAAGGAAGCCCTGTTCGCCTCCTTGATGGAGCGGGAAAAACTGGGGAGCACCGGCATTGGCGAAAACGTGGCGATCCCGCACGCAAAAATCGATCAAGCCGATCGCATTGTCACCCTGTTCGGAAGATCGGCGGAAGGAATCGAGTTTGAATCGCTGGACCAGAAACCCGTGCGGTTCGTTTGCCTGCTCATCGCGCCGACCGCCTCGACGGGACACCATCTCAAGGCGCTGGCGCGGATTTCCCGGCTCTTGAAAAGTCAAAACCTGCGCGATAAAATCCTGAAAGCCCGAGACGCCGATGAAATCTATTCCATTCTGGTGGATGAGGACGCAAAATTCATTTGACCCGCGCCGGGCGGACCGCCCTACGAACTCCAACCTGAACATACCCATTCCGGCGGCGCGAAAGTTTTCAAGAACAATTCCAAGGAGCCTCAGTGTTTAAGGGAATCGCGGTTTCAAATGGAGTGGCCATCGGTAAAGCTTACCTTTTGGACAGGTCCAAGGTCTGCATCCTGAAGCATAAGGTCTCCGCGGAGAGCATCGACACGGAGATCAAACGGTTCCGCGATGCGATCGCCAAATCCAAGGCGCAAATACTCGAAATCAAGAACCGGGCCGGCAAAATCGCCGACAAATACGCCGTCATCCTGGACACGTACACCCTCCTTCTCGACGACGACATCCTGGTCAGCGATACCATCGACAACATCCGGCGGGAGAGCCTCAACGCCGAATGGGCCCTGACGATGACGTTGGACAAGTTCGCCAAATTGTTCGACAACATCAACGACGAATACCTCAAGGGGAAACGGGACGACCTGGACCTTGTCGTCCACAGGATCATCCGCAACCTGCTGGGACACTCGCAGGAAAGCCTCGCCGAAATAGACGAGCCCGTAATCATCGTTACCCATGCCCTGAGCCCTTCCGACACCCTCACGATGACCCGCAACAAGATCCTCGGCATGGCCACGGAGGTGGGAGGCAAAACCTCCCATGTCGGCATTTTCGCCTCCGCCCTGGGGATTCCCGCGATCGTGGGGGTCAAGGAACTGACCTCGCACATCAATACCGGGGACACGGTGATCATCGACGCGATCGACGGCATCATCCTCGTAAACCCCGACGCGAAACGCCTGCAACAGTACGTCAAGAAACAGCAAAACTACGCCCGCTACGAAAACAAACTGCTGGAGGAAATCGACCTAGCGACCGAGACCAAGGACGGTCAGCCAGTCCAGCTTCTGGCCAACATCGAGACCGTGCACGAAGTCCGCTCGGCGCGGAAATTCGGCGCCGAAGGCATAGGCCTGTATCGTACCGAGTTCCTCTACATGGGCGCCAGCGACCTGCCCACCGAGAACGACTTGTTCGACAACTTCAAAAAAGCGGTGGAAGGCATGTATCCCTACCCCGTGGTCATCCGTACGCTGGACATAGGCGGGGACAAAATCCTTCGGGACGTGGAAAGAGAGACCGAGAGCAACCCGGCGCTGGGACTTCGCGGCATCCGGATGTCCCTGTCCTATCCGCGGATATTCATCACGCAGTTGAAAAGCATCCTGCGCGCCAGCTTGTACGGAAAGGCCAAAATTCTCTATCCGATGGTGTCGTTTACGGACGAGGTGGTCGAGGCCAATAAATTTTTGGAAAGCGCGAAGGAGGAGTTGCGCCAGCGCCAGGTCCCGTTTGACGAAAATATCGAGGTCGGCGCCATGATCGAAACCCCCGCCGCGGCGATGTGCGTCGATCAAATTCTGGAGGAAGTCGATTTCATCAGTATCGGGACCAACGATTTGATACAGTACGTGCTCGCCGTGGACCGGACCAACGAAAACGTGGCCCACCTGTATCAGCCGTTTCATCCGTCGATCCTGCGGTTTTTGAAAGACATTTTTCAGGCGGCAAACCGGGCGGGAAAACCGGTCGCCATCTGCGGGGAACTGGGAGGGAACCCCATCGCCACGGCGCTCCTTCTGGGGCTGGGCAAGGTCGACGAACTGAGCATGGACCCGCATTCCATCCCAAGGGTAAAAAAAATCATACGCGGCATCACGCTCAAGGAAGCGCGGCAAATGGCGGACCATGTATTGAAATTGTCCTCGACAAGAGAGATCAGCCGCTATATAACCGCGGAAATGAGGGCCCGGTATCCTTCCGATTTCGATCGGGACCAGACCTTTAACGAAAAACCGAACTGACTCTTTGCCTCGACAGGACCGCCCATATAAACTTCCGGGCGCAATCAAACCGTTTGTCAAAACCATTTATCCGTGAAGGGAGTTCTATGAGCATTGGCAATTTCCTGTTTACCTCCGAATCCGTATCCGAGGGCCATCCCGACAAGATAGCCGACCAGATATCCGACGCGATCCTGGACGCGATCATCGAGAAAGATCCCATGGCCCGTGTTGCCTGCGAAACCCTGGTCACCACCGGGTTCGCTGTGGTCGCTGGCGAGATCACCACCGATTGCTACATTGAGGTCCCCAAGGTGGTGCGGCAAACCATCAAACACATCGGTTACTCCCATTCGGCAATGGGTTTCGACTTCGAGACCTGCGGCGTCTTGGTGGCCTTCGACGAGCAGTCGCAGGACATCGCGAGGGGCGTGGACGACGAGAAGCGCGAACAGGGCGCGGGAGACCAGGGCATGATGTTCGGATTCGCCACCAACGAAACCAAGGAACTGATGCCCATGCCCATCATGATGGCGCACAAGCTGATGCGCAAGCTGTCCGAGATACGCAAGAAAGGGACCCTCCCCTACCTCCGCCCCGACAGCAAGTCGCAAGTCTCCATCCGCTACGAAAAGGGGAAACCCAAGGCGATCGAGACGGTGGTCGTTTCCACCCAGCACGACCCGGACGTATCCAATAAAAAGTTGCGCGCGGAGATCGAGGAGTTGGTCATCAACCAGGTGATCCCCGAAAAACTCCGCCACAAGAAGATGAAAATCCACATCAATCCCACGGGCCGGTTCGTCATCGGCGGCCCGCACGGGGACTGCGGCCTTACGGGACGCAAGATCATCGTCGACACCTATGGCGGATTCGCCCGCCATGGCGGCGGCGCCTTTTCGGGCAAGGATCCGACGAAAGTGGACCGCTCCGCCGCCTACATGGCCCGGTACATCGCGAAAAACATCGTCGCGGCGGGCATCGCCGACCGGTGCGAGATCCAAATCGCGTACGCCATCGGCGTGGCGGACCCCGTTTCGGTCTCCGTCGACACCTTCGCCACCTCGAAGGTCAACCCGGACATCCTGGAGGACTTGGTCCGTAGCCACTTCGACCTGAAACCGGCGGGCATCATCAAAACCCTCGACCTGAGAAAACCGAAGTTTTTACAGACCGCGGCCTACGGGCACTTTGGCAGGAACGAGCCGGGATTCACCTGGGAAGTCACCGATAAAGCGGATGCCTTGCGCAGGGATGCCGGTCTAAAATAGCGGAGGTAAAAAGAGGTGATCAAGAGATCCTGGGAGGCCTGAATGCCGTTTCGCCGAAGGCTTGCTTGATCCTCGCCTCCAGGGCGCTGGGAGAAAAGGGTTTGACGATATACTGGTCGACGCCGGCGCGCATCGCCTCTCTTACCTTCTGGACGTCCGTTTCGGCGGTGATCAAAATGAAAGGCGTGTTCTTGACCTCCTTGATCTTTTTTACTTCCTGGAGAAAGTACAGGCCGTCCATGTTCGGCATGTTCCAGTCGGACAAAATCAAATCGAACTTGGCGCGCTTCATCTCGATCAAGGCATGGGTGCCGTCGTCCGCCAGGACAATATTGGCAAAACCCAGTTTTTTCAAGCTCTTCTTGATAAAAAGCCGGGTGGTCAGATTGTCCTCGACGACCAGTATTTTCATCTGATAATCCATGTTTCAGCTCCCAAAGGCAGATCCCCCGGAACAGGGACGGGGTGTTGAACTATAAAATACCATACAAACGGCGAGGATGAAAACGATACGCATCGGAATCGTAGGGGCGGGACAAAACGCATGCAAAGTGCATATCCCGAAACTACAGTCCATCGCGGGGGTGGAAATCCTGGAAATCGCCAACCGGTCGGTGGAATCCGGGCAGGCCGTCGCCGAGCGGTTCAAGATCCCCCGCGTCCGCGCCGACTGGCGCGAAGTCGTTCTTTCGAAAGACGTCGACGCGGTCCTGATCGGGACCTGGCCCTACCTGCACTGCGAAGTCGCCTGCCTGGCCCTCAACTCGGGGAAACACGTCCTGTGCGAAGCCCGAATGTCCATGGACGAGGAGGAAGCGCGGGAAATGCTCCGGACGTCCAGGGAGAACCCCCGTTGTGTCGCCCAGCTCGTCCCCTCCCCTTTCACCCTCAGGATCGACAAGACCGTTTCCCAATATCTAGAACAGGACAAATTGGGCAAACCGCTCTATTTTCATCTCGACTATCAACTGGGCCGTGTCCCACCCGCCCAGGGTCCCGCGCACTGGCGCAGAAACGCGAAATACAGCGGCAAAAACATCATGGTCCTGGGTATCGCCTATGAATCCATCCTGCGCTGGTTCGGTCCCGCGGAATGGGCGAGCGCCGAGGCGCGCGTCTTCAACGACGCCTTCCTGGACCCCGATTCGGGAAAAATGGAAAAGACCGAAATCCCCGATTATCTCTCCGTCCAAATGCGGATGAAGACCGGCGTCCAGGGTACGTTCCTGATCAGCGAAGCGGGACTGCACGCCGGGCCTCCCTCGCTGAAAATCCTCGGGGAACGCGGAACTTTGCATTACCGTTTCGCGCCGGACGGGGAATTGCAATTCGCGTCGCAAAACGACCGGGACGCGAAAACCGTAATCATCCCGCCCGGGGACGAGGGACGATGGCGCGCGGAGGAAGAGTTCGTCAACTGCATCCGCGGAATGGAAACGGTGAACTACACCACGTTCGAGACCGGTCTGCAATATATGCGGTTCACCGAAGCGGTTAACCGCGGTTTCAAAAACAACGGCGCCCGGATTACCCTGTAATCCGTTCCGGCGCGTACCGCCCGATGAAAATAATCCCGCTCCACGCCTGGGACGTGTCGCCGAAAGAAGCCGTCGGCATCCAAAACCGCCTGGCCCGGCGCATCGTCCTGGAATCCAGGAGCGCCCCGCCCCAAATCGTCGCCGGAGCGGATATCGCCTTTGACAAGGCCTCGGACGCCGCCTTTGCCGTCGTCGTCCTGCTCCGCTTTCCAAGCCTCCTGCCCTTCGAAAAATTCGTTTTCAAGGGGACGGTTAAATTCCCCTACGTTCCCGGCCTGCTGTCCTTCCGCGAAGCGCCGCTCCTGCTCAAGACGTTCGAACAGGTCGAGCCCGCGCCCGACCTGATATTTTTCGACGGCCAGGGCCTGGCCCATCCGCGGAGACTGGGGTTGGCCTCGCACCTCGGCCTGTTTTTGGACTGCCCAACCGTCGGTTGCGCCAAAAGCAGGCTGACCGGCCATTATGAAAAACCCGGCCAGGAGAAAGGCTCCGTCTCCCCTCTTCTGAACGACGCGGGAGAACCTCTGGGCGCCGTCGTGCGCACCCGCGACAACTGCAAGCCGGTCTTCGTCTCTCCAGGGCACAAGATCGACATCGACAGCGCCGTCCGCTGGACCCTGCAATGCACGACCCGATACCGCATACCCGAACCCACCCGCCTCGCGCACAACCTGGTTAGCGAATACAAACGGACCGGGAAAATATAATCCCCCCGCAAAACCATTAAAAAATAATCGTTTATATATTTACGGCGAAAGTATAAAATAATCAGACTTTTTTTGGAAAACGGAAAACGCCGGAAATCGCATGAAAATTCTGCCCGGAGTATTATTGACCGCGATTCTATGGGCATCCGGGTCTTTCCCCGTCCACGCTACGGAACCAAGGGGCGATACCGCGTCCATGGAGGAATTATTGTCGCTCGACATAGAGGAACTCATGGCCATATCGGTGGCGTCCAAGCGCGAGGAAAGAATCGAAAACGCTCCGGGAGTCATTTCGGTGATCACGGCCAGGGACATCGAAAATTACGGCGCGACCGACCTGCGCGACCTCCTGCTCCGCCTGCCCAACACCTATGGCTATAGCACCGGTCTCTTCCGCGACTCCATCACCTCCATCCGGGGACAGGCCCCGTCGGGCCTGGACAATCACGCGCTCATCCTGCTCAACGGCCGGCCCCTGCGCGAGAGCTTCAACGGCACGATCACCGCGCCCGTCTATCGGAACATCCCCCTTGAAATTATCAAGAGAATCGAGGTCGTTCGAGGACCGGGCTCGGTGTTGTACGGGAGCAACGCGTTCGCCGGCGCAATCAATATCGTCACCAAGGAACCGGCGGAAAAGTTGCAGGGTTCGGTGACGGCGGGATACGCCTCCTACCATACGGCCTTCACTTCCGGCGCGGCCGGCCAAAAAATCGACGGCGCCGGCCTCATGGTCGCGGGTAAATTTCTGGACAGCGACGGTTGGCCTTTCCGGGCCGTGGACGAATCGGGCATCGACAACACGCGAGACTTTGCCAGGCGGGGCCGCGGCCTCTTCGCCCGGGGAAGTTATAAGGGAACGACGCTGACCGCTTTCAGCGGCAGGAACGACGATAATATATACGCCGGCCTGGCCGGCTGGAGAGGCACGAATTTCACGTCCAACTGGGAACGTAATTTTTTCGACGCGCAATTCGACCGCGACCTGCCCAGGGACTGGAAGGGCAAATTCAACTTCACCTATAACGGCACGGACGGCGACTCGCAAGGACGCAGAAGAAACATCGACGAGTTTCTTTTCGAACCGTCGGCAAGCGGCACGTTATTCGAAAGAATAAACGCCGTGGCCGGTTTTACCTACCAAAAGATAGAAGCTCAATTGATCACGGAGAGGGTTCCTTATTCGAACGACCGGTTCGGCGCTTACCTGCAAGGCGACTACTCCCCTCTGAGCTATTTGAAACTGATCGCCGGTCTTCAGGTCAATAAACCTCAAGGGATCGATTACGATTTTTCGCCGCGCGGGGGCGTCATCGTCAACTTCAATCCCGATTCCGGAGTTAAATTGCTCTATGGCGAGGCGTTCCGTTCCGCCACCGCCGCCGAGCAAACGACCACCGCGGTTTCCGTCGGCGACCCCGGACTTCTCCCCGAGAAGGTCTCGACGTTTGACGCCCAGCTTTTTCACGTTACTCCGAAATATTATGCGGCGTTGACCTATTATAGAAGCCATCAGACAGACACCATAAAGGTGATTTCCGACCCCATAGGTCTAAAGATTGTGAATAGAGGCTCCATCGATTATCAGGGGATCGAACTGGAGGGCAAGGCCGCCGTCACCCAGCGGATCGACTTGACCGGATCGATCAGCCGACAGTACAACTATGACGACACGGGCAATGCGGACATAGGACGCGTCCCGAAGCTTATGATCAAGACCGGGATGGCGTACAATTGGGACAAAGGCTATTCTCTGGGCTTGTTCAACAGTTACTTTTCGGCGTCCGGAAGAATGCCGGGGAGTAGGCCCGTCAACCCCGCCGCCGACAGTTACAACTTTTTGACCGCTAATGCCTCCATGAAAATCCGCAAGGTTACCGGACTGGACGGCTTGCCCGACCTGACACTCGGGCTTTTCGGCGAAAACCTGCTGGACGAGAACTTGTATTTCCCCGAAGTCGGCAGGGGCGTCATCAACACGATTCCCTTGCGCTCGGGAAGGGCGTTTTTCGGTAGCGTCTCCCTTGGGTTTTAACGATGGAACACCTATGCCTCAAATAAACGCATCGATCAGGCCGCTCCTGCTGGCTTTTTTTATCCTGCTCTTTTGGCCGGTTCCCGGCGCCGCGGAAGACCTTTCGATCGATAAGCTGAGCGAAATGTCTCTTTCGGAATTGATGTCGATCGACACGACCACGGCGGCCAGGACCAACCAGAAAGCCTTCGACGCGCCGGCCAGCATCACCGTCATTACCAGACAGCAGATCCGGGAACGCGGTTATGTAAACCTCTCCGACCTGCTTGAGGACCTGCCGGGAATCGACGTCAACCGCAAGTCGGCGGAGACATTCTTCAACCAGGTGGCTATCCGCGGAAACGTCGGGAACAACAAGTTCATCGTCATGCAGAACGGGATACGGACCGGTTCGCCGACGGGGGAAAACATCCCCATAGCCGACAATTTTCCTCTATTTCACGCCGAACAGGTGGAGGTGATCTTTGGCCCCGCTTCGGCGCTTTACGGGGCCGATGCCTTCACGGGGGTCGTCAACATCATCACGCAAGACGCCAAACGGATTGACGGCGTGGAGGTATCTTCGGCCGTAGGAACGGACGATTATTACTACAACTATTTGAATTTCGGCAAATCGTTGACCGACAAAATCGATCTGGCTGTCGGCGGGCATTGGAACAGCTCGCAGAACCCCGACTTGTCCAAAACCTACCCGCAACATTTCGGAAAAACGGATGCGTTGAACACGGACGGCACGGTGTTTCGGAGAGCGGCGGAGCGGGAGCCTTTCACCGCTCCCACCGAGAGTTATAGCGCATACGCGAACCTGGACTTTAACAAAAAGTTTTTCCTCGGGATGACGGAGTCGTTTCTGAGTCATCCGTCAACTACGGGAAACCAGCCTCGGAACACGATCTACGCCAAGGACGCCGTTTGGGAAACGCGCATCGACTCCTACCATGGAAAGTATAAAGCCGATTTCGGTCCGGACCTGTCCGGGGAATCGCTGGTCCAGTATTCCGTCTACGAGCTTCAGCCCGGTTCCGGATTCACCAACAGCTTCGCCAATTTCCGGTCGTTCAAATACGCGAAGGGCAACAAGTTGAAGTTGGAGCAACAGTTGGATTACCGGATGGACAAGAACCACGGGCTGATCGGCGGGTTTACCTTCGAAAACTTCGACCACATCCCCAAAACGCCCGACCTGCCAAGTCAATTCGACACCGGCCGCGACGCAAACGATCAGGGTTTCTTTTACCTGGGAACGGACAACACCCTCCCCTTGAAAATTTTCGATATCAACTATCAAAATTACGGCGGTTACTTGCAGGCGCAATCGAAATGGAGCGATTGGTTCAGTACCACGGTCGGCCTGCGGTTCGACTACGATACCCGCTTCGGCGAAAGCGTCAATCCGCGCGCGGGGATGGTGTTTAAACCCGTCAAGGACACCGTCGTGAAACTGCTTTACGGCGAAGCCTTCCTCGCCCCGACATCGCGCATATCGCACGAACATTTCGGTTCCTTCACGGGCGTTAAGGACGCGCAGGGCAGATACATCAGCGATTTTTTCCACCTTCCCAATCCCAACCTCCGGCCGGAAAAAACGCGGACCTATGAGGCAGATCTGATCCACAACATAACTCCGGATTTTATCGTTTCCGGCAACTTTTTCTACACCCAGGTCGAGGATACCATCGCCAACGTTTTCAAGGACGAGTCATCGACCTTTATTGACGGGGGCATCATCCGCGGTTTCGAAATCGCCGACAACATCGGCGAGGCGGAAATTTACGGGGCCGACCTCAAGGCGGACTATCAAACGTATTTCATGAAAACCAATTTGAAGTTCTGGGGAGGCTACTCCTGGGTCGAGGGCAGGATCAAGGAACCCGGCGGATTGACCGGCCCGCTCCCCCTCACCGCCAGGAACAAAATCAAAACGGGCGTGACCCTGAATTATGCCGAGAAGTACATTCTTACCCCGCGAATCGTCTGGGTGGACAGGACCAGCAATTTCCGTTCGTTCACCGCGGAGAAAGTCAGGCCCTATACCCTGGTCAATCTCCATGCGGAGGCGAAGAACTTTTATAAGGGATTTTCCGCGTTCGTCAACGTCCGCAATCTCATGGATACAAACTATTTCAACGCGACGACCGGAGGACAGACCTTTCTGTCCTCCCCCCAGGACCCCAGGACCGTATTTTTCGGCCTGAGATACAAATATTAGCGTCATCAAGGACATGATTTTGTTCAATATTCGCAACACGATATTAATATACGCGGCGCTGTTCCTCCTACAGTTCGTCGCTCCTCCGTCCGCCCCCGCCCAGGAAAGCTCCGGCCGCGAATACGCGATCAAGGCCGCTTTTATTTATAACTTCGTCAAATTCGTCAAGTGGCCGGAACGCGAGCTTCGTCCGTCCGGCAACCTGACCCTGTGCGTGACCGGGGCGGACCCGTTTGGCCCGGCCTTGGAAAAGCTGGCCGAAAAATCCAAAACCGCCGAAAATAAATTGATCGTCCAGCGCGCGGTCAATCCGGACGGCGCCGCGCAATGCCACATTGTTTTTGTCGGCGGTCCGGACGGCGGTCATTTGGAGCGGGTCCTGGACGCCGTCAGGGGAAAACCCGTCCTGACGGTGGGCGACACCCCGGGTTTCGCCCATAAGGGCGTGGCAATCAACTTCTTCATAGAGGACAACAAGGTCCGTTTCGAAATCAACGTTGGGGCTACGCGCCGTTCCGGCCTGGCCGTCAGCTCGGAACTCTTGAACCTGGCCCGAATCGTCGAGGGAGGGTCCGGAAAATGATCGGCATCAAGGACCTCCCCATCCAGAAAAAGCTGATGGCCGTCATCATGACCGTCGCGACGCTGACCTTGCTTCTGTCCAGCGCCGGCATCGTTTATTTCGACCTGGAGTTCTTCAAGAGAGACATGGTCCGTAACCTCACGGCCCTGGCCAGGACCGCGGGAGAAAACAGCCGGGCGGCCCTGGTCTTCGACGACGCCCCGAACGCCAAAAGAATCCTGTCCTCGCTCAAGGCCGATCCCCAGGTCATATCGGCCGCCATTTATGACTCCGGCAAGCGAAAATTCGCCGACTACGTTCGCGACCCGGACGCTCCCTTTGTCCCCCCCACGATCGATGGGGACAAGGCATTATTCATCGGCGACCATATGGAAATCGTTCAGCCCATCCTCCTGGAAGGGGAAACGGTGGGGACAATTTACCTGCGCGCGCACTTGCAGGAGTTTGACAACCGCATCAAGACCACGCTGTTGACGGTGGGAAGCATTTTTGTTTTTACCTTGCTGGTCACGTTTTTCGTGGGCGTCAAACTGCAAAGGATCATATCCCAGCCGATCCTGTCCCTGGCGGGAACCGCCAAAAGAATTTCGCTTTCGCCGGATTATTCCCTCCGCGCGGTCAAGCAGAGCGAGGACGAATTGGGCATTCTCGTCGAACAGTTCAACGAAATGCTGTACCAAATCCAGGAACGGGACGCGGCCCTGCACAAAGCCTACGAGGAGATGGAACATCGCGTGGAGGAACGGACGAAGGAGTTGCAACGAAGCAATCAGGAGTTGACGGATTTCGCCTCCATCGCCTCGCACGACCTGCAGGAACCCTTGCGCAAGATCATCACTTTCGGCGACCGGTTGAAGGCCGGTTACGAGTCCGTCCTGGACGAAACGGCAATAGAGTACCTCGGCCGCATGCAAAACGCATCGAGCCGCATGCGGAACCTGATCGACGACCTGCTCAAGCTGTCCCGGGTCACGACCAAGGCGCAACCGTTTGCCCCCGTCGATTTGAACCATACGGTCGAGGAAGTCCTTGAAGACCTGGAGGTTTTGCTTAAGAATTCGGGAGGCACGGTAAAAATCGAAAATCTGCCTACGGTGATGGCGGACTCCTCGCAAATGCGCCAGTTGTTCCAGAACCTGATCGGCAACGCGCTGAAATACAGGAAGGAGGGAGACCCCCCGGTCGTCGTCTTGAGCGGAGAAATCATTGACGTCCGCTTCTGCGAAATCCGCGTCGAGGACAATGGGATCGGATTCGATCAAAAATTCGCGGAGCGCATTTTCAAACCGTTCGAGCGGCTACACGGACATTCTCAATTCGAGGGGACCGGAATCGGACTGGCCATTTGTC
Source organism: Nitrospinota bacterium (assembly GCA_016207065.1). Taxonomy (GTDB): domain Bacteria; phylum Nitrospinota; class Nitrospinia; order Nitrospinales; family JACRGP01; genus JACRGP01. The sequence continues at coordinate 42,148 of JACQQK010000145.1, read as the reverse complement.
AAAGAATCGTCCTCCGCCATGGAGGAACTATCTCCGCCCAGGGAGACCTCGGAAAAGGGAGCGCGTTCATTATTATCTTGCCGACAAACCGCGAGTAATGCGCGATCGCGAACTTCCGTCAAAGGTTTCAAGAAACCGGTTTCGCTCCCACAACATAAGCCGAGCTCGCGTAAACGGGTTCGGCTCGATGAACTTCAAACCCGGCCGACCGGACCTCGGCGCATAGTTCCTCCAGGGTATAAGAGCGCCAGACGCCGGTCTTGAGTTGATTTTCGACATGGCGCAATCCCAGCGCCAACGCGAGCGGATAGTAAATCCATTTCCTGATCGACCATTGAATATTACCGTATCGTTCCCTGGCCGACGCGAGGCTGGCGCGGACGATATTTTCCGGATCGTAAGAGCGCGAGGGGCAGGTCAATACCAATGTCCCGCCGGCCTTGAGGACCCGGCGGAATCCGTTCAAGACCTCCCCGCGCCGTCCGGCGTCTCCGACAGTATTAACGATAAAGTGGGCCAATACAATATCGACGGACCTCTCTTTCAGCGGCAGGACGAGCGACAAATCGGCCCTGACCGCCAGGACGGATTTTCCCAACCCCAACGCCTTCGCTTTGGCGAGCGTCGCGAAGAGGCCCTGCGTCAGCAAATCGATCCCCACATAACGGTCTCCGCGCCGTAATCGATCCGCCATGAGACGAAGCGCCAGGCCGGACCCGCATCCCGCGTCCAGCCAAACCTTTCCTTCCCCGGCGGGGGCGCATTCCACGCCGAGCTGTAGGGAGTCAAGGTAGGCTTCGGGCGCCAGCAAGTCGTACAACCGGGTCGCAAACCCCGCCTGCCAGTATTTTTTGTACAAAACGCTTTTCGCCCGGAATATAATATTTTCCAGCAATTTCGGTTTTCGCTCGGGGAGTTCGTTTTATGGCCAAAAAACCATTCATCAACAAATACGGGTTTGTCGAGTACCCGTTTCTACACGATCAGCGCAAGGGGAAAAACTGGTGGTTCTGGAACCTGCTTGAGGACTATTTGAAGCGGCGCGCCCGGCAGAAAAAAGGCCCGGATTATACGCGGGACGATATGGACGAGGATTTCCGGCAAATATTGCCCGAAACCAGGCTGAAGTTTTACGCCTTGGTCCCGGCCGGCATGGGCATGGAGTTCAAACTGATCGGGAAATACGAAACGCCGGAACTTGTCCATCTCGAGGACCCCGTCCCCTATATCGCGGAAAAGTACGGCGGCGGGAAATTCAAAGTGAACATTTATCACCAGGGAACATTCGCCGGCACCGAGAACTACAAGACCCACGGCGATCCCAAATGGGTCCAAATCCCCGACGACTCTCCCCTGGGAGCGTGACCCCCGGTCACACCGGGGTCACAACTCTTCGTCCGGGTTCCGGGGTTTCTGGATCACCGGGACGGAAAACTTCAGGCTGGACGGCAGGGAGGAGGGAGTTTTTCCAAGCGGTTTATTCCCACCCTCGACTTCCAACCCGATGTAGATAGCGCCCTTGTGGACCTTCACGGGGTAGATCTTGGTCTTCATGTACGGGTTTTGCATGCAGTCCCCCGTCCTCAGATCGTAGCGCCACTCGTGGTTGGGGCAGATGACAACCCCCTCCTCGATCCTCCCCTCGCCCAACGGGGAGCCCTTGTGCAGGCACTTGTTGGCGATGGCGTGATATTTCCCCTTATAGTTGAACAAGGCGATTTCCTCGTCCTTCGCGGAGACGATGATGGACTTCCCGACAGGCAGGTCCTCTTGTTTGATGACTCGAACGTATTTCATGAAAACGACCTCGCAAAAAGCGGCGTATCGCCGCGGATGGCCCTGCCTCGCGCCAACGTGAGAGCGTATTATTTGACGTATTCGAACTCGCAGTGGGCGTAAACCAGGTTCAACGCTTTCTGGCCGCGTAGCCGCGTGACGGTTTGTTCCAAGGACTCCTGATTGGAATGCAACCGGGCCCTGACCTCTTCCGGTTTCTGTCCGGTCTCCTGGGCCAGGCGTTTGTACTCCTCCTCGATGTCCCCCTGGGAGATGACGATTCGCTCCTGGGCGGCGATGACGTCCAAAATCATATAGCCCTTGGCGTTGAACACCGCCTTCTCCCGCCATTCCTTCCGCGCCAGTTCCTCGTCGAAACCGGAATCCTCCAGTTTCATCCCGGATTTCGCGATCTGGTATTTCATCCCGTCCACCATGAAGCGGAGTTCCTTGTTCACCACGCTGTCGGGAGGCTGGAAGTCGGTTTCCTTGACGAGCTTGTTGAAGATTTCCTCCTTGATCCGGTATTCCTCCTCATGGTCCTTGAAGGCCTGTAAATCGGATTTGACCGTCCGCCGGAAACGCTCGACGGACTCCATCCCGATTTCCTTGCGCCGGACAAACTCGTCCGTCAATTCGGGCAGGACCAGCTTTTTGATCTCGCGGACGTTCACCTTGAACTCGGCGATGTCCAACTCCTTGTCTTCCGCGCTTCCGGGCACAGGCATGCTGACGCGGCGCAGTTTGTTGTTCCAATTCGCCGGGAGCGCCGCCTTGATGGTAAACTCTTCGCCCTTTTTCCGCCCGACAAGCTGGTCCTCGAAACCGGGGATCGTCTTTTTTTCCCCGATGCAAGCGGTGAAGTTCCTGGCCGAACCGTTTTCCAGCGGCTCGCCCTTCAAAGACCCCTCGAAATCCATGACGACGTAATCGCCCTTCTCAATCGCGCGCGAATCGTCGAAAGGTTCCAGCTTGCCGAAAGGTTGTATGATTTTACAAATGGCGGCTTCGACTTCATTCTCGCCCGCCGCGGGTTCCTTCTTCTTGAACTTCCATCCTTTGTACGGTATCAGCGGAATATTGGGCCGGATGTCGAGGACCACGGAAAAGGAAAGCGGCGCGTCCCTCTTGACTTCATTCAGGTCGCTGTGATCGATCTCCGGAGATCCCGCGGGCACGATTCCCGTTTCCTTCAATGCCTTGTCGTAGTATTCCTGCATGAGTTCCTGAAACAACTTGGTAAAGGACTGGACGGGGACCTGTTTTTCCAGGATATGTTGCGGGATTTTCCCTGGCCGGAACCCGGGCATCTGGATTTGCCGGTTCAAGTCCCGGTAAGCGTCTTTTACCCTCCGGGAGACCACGTCCCCCGGTATTTTAATTTTGAGTTTTCTTTTCAGAGCGCCAAGCTCTTCCACCATCAATTCCATAAGACCTCTCGTAAAACCATGTCAAGGTAAACCGTCTCTAGGGACAATTCATCCCCACCGCGCCATACCGTTCGGCAATGATCCTGTCGACCTCCAGCTTCAACCGCTCGATAATTTCCTCGTATGAATAAGAGCCCAGGGTCTGCGTCCCCTTCTTGAGGTTCACCCGCGACGGACCGCACCACAAGCCGAGGTCCGCGTCGTCGGTCTCGCCGGGGCCGTTGACTCTGCATCCCATGACCGCGATGGTGAGCTTGTACTTGCCGGCGTACCGGGTCATCTTGCGCACGTCCTGGGCCAGTTCGACGAACTTGTTGTTTTCCACGCGCGAACAACTGGGGCAGGATATGATGTTCATCCCCTCCATGAAGTTCTCCGGGACCGACCGGAACCGCCCCTCGTCGATGTCCTTGAGGATTTCGCGGCCCACCTCGATCTCCTTCCCCTTCTCCTCGTTGGGCAGGGTGAGCGAAACGCGGATGGTGTCGCCGATCCCGGCGGAGATCAACTGCTCGAACGCGATGCGGGTCTTGATGATCCCCTCCGGCGGCAGGCCCGCCTCGGTCACGCCCAGGTGCAGGGGTACGTCCGGCCGCTCGGCTGAAAACCGCTTGTTGGCCTCCACGACCTTGGCGGAGTCCGAATCCTTCAACGACACGCAATAATCGGCGAACCCCATCTCGTCGAGCAGTTTGCAATGGTCCGCGGCGCACCGCACCATCGCCTCGATGGGATCGTCTTTATACTTTTCCTTGTAGTCCGGATCGACCGAACCGCAGTTGACCCCGATGCGGATGGCGCAATGGTTCTCCCTGGCGGAATCGACGATAAACCTGACCTTCTCCGGGATGGTCTTGTGTTTTTCCAAATGAAACAGATGCCCCGGATTATACCGGATCTTGTTGACCAGCGGCGCGACCAGCGGCGCGATCTTGTAGTTTTCCTGGAGATCGACCGACAGCACGCTGTCGGTGTTCCTGCGCAGTTCCTTCAAGGCCTCCACGTCGGCCTCGCTGTCGATGGCGATGCGGATGACGTCCGCCCCGGCCTTTTCAAGGACTTCGATCTGTCTCCGGGTGGCCGCGATGTCGCGGGTTTGCGTCGCGGCCATGCTCTGGACGGCGATGGGGGAATCCCCGCCGATGACCAGCGAACCGATATGGATCTTACGGGTTTGTCGCGGTTTCATGGGTTGTATTCACAGGGCCGGAAGAACGCCCGCGTTGTTGGTAATCATTCTGAACCAAGGTTATCAAAAATACGGCGGGTTAACAAGCGTGCCGCCAACGTGACCGTTGGATCCATGGCCGCTTCAGACTGACGCCGGAGCGGAAACCGCATCTTGACCTTTCTCCATGGGTCCATTATGGGCGCGGTCGAGCGGGAAGGGATTGTCCCGCGACGTGAAATCAGGCAGGTTGTGCAGGGCATCGTCCAGCCGCTGGACGAAAAGGGTCTCGAACCCCAACTCCTCGGCCATGCGGAGCGCCTCGGCGTATTCGCTCTCCGTGATCATGCGCGAAATTCGCGGATCGGCCAAAGCCTTGTGCACGGGCCGGTACTGGCTCATCAGGCTCAACGGTATTTTGGGAGACATCTCCAGGGCAACGAAGCAGAGCGTCTCCCATGTGCCCGCCAGACCGCCGGGAAGAACGAGGTGCCGGACCATGACCCCGCTGACGGCCATCCCCGCTCCATCAAGAGTCAACGGCCCGACCTGGCGGAACATCTCCAGGACGGCGTCGCGCGAACGGCCGGCGTAATCGCGGACGTGGGAGTACTCCCTGGCGACGGCGCTACTCGCGTATTTCAGGTCCGGCAGGTAGATATCGACGATCCCATCCAACAACCGTAACGTGGGGACGGCGTCGTAACCATTGGTGTTGTAGACAATGGGGAGCGTCAAACCCTTGCGCCGGGCAATGGCTAAACTCTTCAACAACCCCGGCGCGACGTGCGACGGCGACACCCAGCCGATGTAATGGACGCCCAGCGATTGCAGTTTGAGCATTTCATCCGCGACGGCTGAATAGTCGTACTCGGCGCCGAGACGGTCCTGCGAGATCTGGTAGTTCTGGCAATAATCGCACCGCATGTTGCAGGAGGAAACGAAAATATTGCCCACCCCGCGCGTCCCGGTCAGCGGGATTTCCTCGCCGAAGTGCCGGACGAAAGACGACACCGTCAGCCGGTCGCTCTGCCGGCAAAAACCCGTTTCCCCGCGCGTGCGGTCCACCGCGCAAGCGCGCGGACAGACCCGGCACTCGCGGTAAATCGCGTAGGCCGATTCAGCCCGCGCGTCCAACTCGCAGGGAGTTAAATTTAAATACCGGCCAGGCATGGTTCGAATTTCACCTTCCCTATCCCCCATGGAGGGAGTTAACGTGGATGGTGCAAAAAGAATGAAATTGCTCCCCCTTGTAAAGGGGGCCGGGGGGATTCGCATCATGACCGCGAATAAAAGTTTCAAATCCCCCTATCCCCCTTTGCAAGGGGGGACAAAACCGCGGGAAGTTTGCTCAAATGGAAGTTTAAACCAATTCCTCCCCGAATGTCATACCGCATTCAGCTGTACACATTGCAAATCTTACTCTTCTTCAAAATAATCCGAGTCGATCTTTTTTACCTCGTACACGGCGACGTTGGAAACGCCCAAGTTGAAATCGATCATCAGTTGGGCCAGTTTCTCGCCGTCGATCAGGACGATTTTGCTGTCGATATTTTTTGCAAATTCCAAAGCGTCCCTGGAGAAATCGGAGGTGGTGATGAAAACGCCTTTCTTCGCGCGTTGCCCCTGTAGCGCTCCGGCGAACTTCTGAATCTCCGGACGCCCAACAGTCGCTTCCCAGCGCTTTGCCTGGAGGTAAATCATGTCCAATCCCAACCGGTCTTCTTTAATGACGCCGTCGATCCCCTCGTCCCCTCTTCCGCCAATGGCGCTTCCAGCGTCGCGGACCGACCCGCCGTAACCCATCTTCACCAATAAATCGACGACCAGACGCTCGAAAAATGAGGGAGAACATTTTTTGATCTTGTCCAATAATTCCCGAGCCAGGTTTTCCCGCAAGATTAGATAGCCGCTTTCCAATGCTTCGATCGGCGTTTCCTGTTGCGTTCCTTGTTGAACCGTATTAGAGCTGGGCATCAATGATTCGGTTTTGCTTTTACTTTCACGTTTTTGAAATTCAACATATTCCGGGAATCGTTCAAGAAACTTCCTGTCAATCAAGGGTGGACTTTGCTTCAAAACCTCTATTCCTCGTTCCGTAATTTTAAAAACACCTCTGCGAATATTTTCAAGAAGCCCCGACTGTCCCAAATACGATCTGGCCCAGCTTACTCGATTGGCAAAACGACTTTGATTTCCGCTCGGCAATAATTCGTTTTTCTCTTCCTCGGACAACTTAAAATAGAGGGCCAAAGCATCGATGATTTCTCTTAGCGAATGTTCCTTTTCGTCGCCCAGGAACTGGAGCAAGGGCAACATAATGGTTTGAAAATCGGGAATGGCCATTTCGGAAGTTTCTTGGTTACCTGGTTAAGGGAGGGTCAAACCATGGCCGTCTTTGGGGTACTGCCGATCGGCTTGATGGGTAGATCGGCCTTGCCCGCGGTGTAGGTCTTGTTGGCGAAGTCGGCCCAGTGTTTGCCGAGAAATCGGAAACGTCGTCGATCATTTGCTTCGTCGCGGGATTCATATCCACCTCGTTGATTTTACGGATTTTGTAATTATAGAGGTCTTTATTGCACTACGCAACGGGAAAACAATGGGTTATGCTACGTAATGCCCGCGGGGTTTTATACTCACTTTTTAAACTTTAGAAATGTTAAAATACGGACTTTACATCAGGTTCCGTTCCGTCAACTCACCTCTTCCGGTCATGATTCTTCCCATGAAGCTCAAACAGCAGATGTTCCTGTTCCTTCCGTTCCTTTTCAGCTTATTCTCGAACTCGCCGGTTTTTGCCGTTCCCCAACATGGGCTATCCCTTTACGGCCCCGAGGGTTTGAAATACAAGCCGGGCCAGTCTTACGAATACGCCGACCCCAAAGCCCCCAAGGGCGGACAATTGACGCTGAGTGATTTCGGCGCGTTCACCAAGCTCAACCTCGCCTCCTTGAAAGGCGTTACCGCGCCGGGGATCGGCCTGTTGGTTTTTCAGACTCCCATGGATTCCTCCATCGACGACGACGAACCGTTCTCCCAATACGGATCGCTCGTGGAGAGGGCGGAGCTGGCGGAGGACCGCATGACCCTGGTGTACCACCTCTATAAAAACGCGCGCTTTTCAGACGGCCACCCTGTCACCGCCGACGATTTCGTTTTCTCCTTCGAGCTGTTGAAGCATCCGGAATACCACCCGGTCATGAAGCAGTACTTCAAGGATATCGCCAAGGTGGAGAAGCTCGACGAGTTTCGGGTGAAATACACGTTCGCCATTTACAACCAGGAGCTCCCGTTGATCACCGGACAGATGATCATCTTTCCCAAGCACATTTATGGCCAGCCGGGAAAAAACTTCGGCTCCGATTTCGACAACATGGCCGTCGGGAGCGGCCCCTATGTCGTCGACAAGTTCGAATACGGGAAATTCATCACGTTCAAACGCAATCCCGGCTGGTGGGCCAAGGATTTGCCCATCAACAAGGGACGGTTCAACTTCGACTCCATCACCTGGAAAATTTATCTCGACCCCGTGGCCCAGCGGGAGGCCTTCAAAGGCGGCGAGATCGACATGGAGATGGTGAACTCGTCCAGGGACTGGGCTTTGGAGTACGGCGGCGATTTCGTCAAAATGAGGTATTACCTCCGCGAAGGAATCCCGCACCGCCGGGTGGCGGGCATGCAGGGATACGTCATGAATACGCGGAACGAGCTTTTCAAATCGCGGAAGACGCGGGCCGCCATCGCCATGGTGTTCGATTTCGAGTGGAGCAACAAGAACCTGTTTTACGGACAATACACGCGGAACGAATGTTATTTCGACAACAATCCGGAAATGAAACCCCGCGGTCTGCCCGAGGGCGAGGTGAAGAACATCCTCCTGGCCCTGCACGAGAAATATCCCGGTTCCGTGCCAAAAACGGCATTCACCAAGCCCGTCGGGACGCCGGGCGAGGGCCTGCCTTTCGACAAGAACGTCCAGGTCGCCAAGGAGCTTCTGGAGTCGGACGGTTGGAAGGTGGGGACCGACGGCATCCGCGTCAAGAACGGCAAACCCCTGCGCTTTCAACTCCTGATCGACAGCCCGGCCTTTATAAGGATCTCCGAGCCTTATAAAAACAACCTGCGCAAGATCGGCGTGGACATGGACATCAAAACGGTGCAGGTGGCGGAATACGAGGAGATCCTGCGGAACTTCAAATTCGACATGATCGTCGCCAACTTTCCCCAGAGCCGCTCTCCCGGAAACGAGCAGAGGTTCATGTGGAGTAGCGAGGCCGCCAAAACGCCGGGAAGCCGGAACTACATGGGGACCGAAAACCCGGCGATCGACGAACTGATCGACAAGCTCGTCCAGGCCAAGACGCGCAAGGAGCTCGTCCATTACGTCCAGGCCATGGACCGGATATTGACCCACGAGTTTTACGTGGTCCCCCATTGGTATATCGCTTACGACCGCGTGGTCTACTGGAACAAATTCTCCCGTCCCAAAATCAACGCCTCGCAGGCCGCCGTTTTATCCAACGCCATCGAATGGTGGTGGCACGACGAAACGAAAGCCGGAAAACTGAAGCAAGCCCGCGCGGCGGGAACCCCGGTCAATTGACAAAACCGTTTTAACGTCTCGCTTCGAACGCGCGCCATGATCGCCTACATCATCCGCAGACTGTTGTTCATGTTCCCCACGTTGATCGGGATCGTGACGATCACCTTCATCATCGTCCAATTCGTTCCGGGCGGCCCCATCGACCAGATGAAGGCCCTGCTCCGCGGCCATGCGGGCGTCATGACGGAAGCCGGGGGCGCGGCCATGGACCGGCAAGGCTTTAAAGCCCGGGAACTCGACCCGAAGCACCTGGAACAACTGAAAAAGATCTATCATCTGGACCGGCCGCTCTGGGAGCGGTATCTGCGCACCTTCCTCTGGTACGCGCCGAAAGACCCGGCGGCGCCTTTCCTCGAAAACTTCCTCGACTACGGCAGTTGGGAGGGTTTCCTCGTATTCAAATTCGGCAATTCCTTTTACCGCAACAAGTCGGTGCTGGAACTGGTCAAGGAGAAAATCCCCGTCTCCGCGTCGCTCGGCGTGTTCAGCTTTTTCCTGACTTACATCGCCTGCATCGTCCTGGGCATCGCCAAGGCGGTCAACCACGGAAAACCGTTCGACACCGCCAGCAGTCTGATCGTGCTCGTGGGATACAGCATCCCCGGTTTCGTGTTGGCCATTTTCCTCATCGTGTTCCTCGGCCCGGGAGACGCCGCCATCGTCCATTGGATTCCCCTGTCCGGCCTCACCTCGGCGGGGACGCCGGGTTACGAGACCTGGCCGTTCTGGAAAAAAGTCATGGACTACCTGCACCACCTGGCCGCCCCCCTGCTCTGCTACATGATCGGCAGTTTCGCGACGCTCACCATGCTGACCAAGAACGCCATCATGGAGGAGATGAAAAAGCAATACGTGATCACGGCCAAGGCCAAGGGCCTCCCGGAAAAGGTCGTGCTGTTCAAGCATATTTTGAAGAACTCGCTGATCCCCCTGGTCACGGGATTCCCGATCGGCTTCCTGGCCATGTTCTTCACCGGCTCCCTTTTGCTGGAACAAATCTTCACCCTGGACGGACTCGGCCTGCTCTCCTACCAGGCGGTGATCCAACGGGATTACCCCATCGTCCTGGGCTCGCTGTTCATTTTCTCGTTGCTCGGCCTCGTCGGGCAACTGCTCACGGACATCTCCTACGTCGTCATCGACCGGCGTATCACTTTTGAGGAATCCCAAGGGTAAGACGCCATGAAACTGGATAAAGACCTCGCGGAAAAATTGCGCCGGTTCAAATTGGACAAGAGGGCCTACGTCAGCTTTCTCTTCCTGCTCGTCGCGTTCGCGGTCACCCTGCCCGCGGAATTTCTCTGCAATATCAAGCCCATCCTTCTGGTCGTGGACGGCAGACCCTATTTCCCGATCTTCGTCCAATACAGCGAAAAGGATTTCGGAGGCGCGCTTCCCAGCGAGCCGGACTACAAGTCCGAGGAGTTCGTCCAACTCCTGAAAGGCCAGGGCGAGTCTCTGGAAAAGACAAGGTCTTCTCCCATTGTTACGGAGGAGAAACCAAACGTCTTCGCGCTGACCCCCGAAGATTTTGAGGAGAACGGCGATCGGCCATTCGCGCTCGACTCGCGGGATTTCGACGAAAAAGACTTCCGTCCCGAGGGCGATACCTCCTTCTCCATCGGGACGGAGGATTTTGAAGACGAATCCCCGCCGGCAAATAAACCCGTTGGCGAAACGGCAGGCCCCGCGCCGGAAACGCCGGGACCCGCCGCCCCCCAAAAACCGCGCGCATACTGGGCGCTCTGGCCTCCGGTCCGTTACGATTACAAATACATCCCCACGAAAAGCCGGACCGGAGAGGTCGTCCTGGCCGCTCCTTACGGGACTTATTCTCCGAGCCGGGGGAGCGACATTGAATCCTCCTGGCTCGACGGCCATTACCTGGGCACCGACGACCGGGGGCGCGACGTTCTGGCCCGCTTGCTCTATGGGTTCAGGATATCCATGTTGTTCGGGATCTCGCTGGCGATCACCGGAACGATCGTCGGTTGTCTCCTGGGCGGCATCCAGGGATATTTCGGCGGGTGGATCGACCTGATCGGGCAACGTTTGACCGAAATCTGGGGCTCCATGCCGCGGCTTTACATCCTGATCATCCTCAGCTCGTTCCTGGTGCCCTCGGCCCTGATACTGTTCGTCATCCTGAACCTTACCGCCTGGATGGGCATCGCCGCCTACATCCGCGCCGAGTTCCTCAAGGGACGCAACCTGGAATACGTGAAGGCCGCCAAGGCCATGGGAGTTTCGAATTTCGAGATCATGCGGCGGCACATCCTCCCCAATTCCCTCACGCCGGTGATCACTTTTTTCCCGTTCGAAGTGACTTCGGGCATCCTCGCGCTGGTCAGCCTGGACTACCTCAACCTGGGCGTGCCCAGCCCGGCGCCCAGCATCGGCGAACTGTTATCGCAGGGCAAAACCAACCTGCACGCCGTTTGGATTCTCCTGCCGACGTTCACGGCGCTCACCTTGACGCTGACGCTTTTGACCTTTGTCGGCGAGGGGATACGCAACGCCTTCGACCCGAGGGCCGCCGGATGATCGGGATTTCCATGACCGCGCAACCGCTTGACGGGGCTTGCCGAAAATGCTTTTAAGAGTGAACGACCTGCGCACCTATTTCCGGGTCGGCGCGAACAAAATCGCCAGGGCCGTGGACGGCGTTTCTTTTCAGTTGGAGCAGGGGCAGACCCTGGCGCTGGTCGGCGAGTCGGGATGCGGCAAAACCCAGACGGCGTTTTCCCTGATCCGCCTCGTCGCCGACAACGGGTTCCACCCGTCGGGGGAAATCGTGTTCAACGGTAAAAACCTGTCTTCTCTTAGGGAAGAGGAAATGTTGGACCTGCGTGGCGACGAGATCGCCATGATCTTCCAGGAGCCCATGACGTCCCTCAACCCCGTCTACCGGATCGGCAACCAGTTGGAGGAGCCCCTGCGCCTCCACCGGAAAATGGAAAAGGGCCCCGCGCGCCAACGCGCCATCGACCTGCTGGACCGGGTGGGCATTCCCGACCCGGGAAAACGCATCGACGACTTCCCGCATCAACTGTCCGGCGGGATGAAGCAGAGAGTGATGATCGCCATGGCCCTGGCCTGCGAGCCCAAACTGCTGATCGCCGACGAACCAACCACCGCCTTGGACGTCACGATCCAGGCGCAAGTCCTGCGCTTGATGACCGACCTGCAAAAACAGACCGGTATGGGCATCCTGCTCATCACCCACGACTTGGGGATCGTCAACCAGATGGCGGACCAGATCTGCATCATGTACGCGGGCAAGATCGCCGAGCAGGGTAGCCGCGAACAAATATTCCGCAACATGTCCCATCCCTACACCCGGCGGCTGTTCGACTCCATCCCGAAGCCGGGCGACTCGCCCTACCTGTTGAACACCATCCCCGGCATGGTCCCGCCCGCGACCGAATACGGAGAAGGGTGCCTGTTCCACGACCGGTGCCACTTCGTCATGGACTTGTGCCGTTCGAAAGACAGCCCGCCGTATCCCGCGGGACCCGGCCATAGCGTGAATTGCCACTTGTTTGAGGGAGGAGAACGGCGCGACCTGAACCACGACAGAACCCGGACCCCCGCTCCGACGCGAAAAATCGACGACGTCATCCTGAAGGTGAAGTCGCTGAAGACGCATTTCCCGGTCCACAAGGGCGTCCTCAAGCGGGTCTCCGGTTACGTGCGCGCGGTGGACTCCGTGGACATCGACCTGCGCCGGGGTTCGACCCTCGCGCTGGTCGGCGAGTCGGGGTGTGGCAAAACCACGATGGGCGAGTCCATCCTGCGGCTGACCCGCGAAGTCCGGGGCGAAATCCTGTTCGACGGGCTGGACATCATGAATCTGAAATCCGCGGAGTTGAAAAAAATACGCAAACACATGCAGATCATCTTCCAGGACCCTTACGGCTCGCTGTCGCCGCGGTTGACCGTGGAGGAAATCGTCGGCGAAGGATTGCGCGTCCATCACCCGGACCTGGATGAACGCGCAAAGAGGAAAAAAGTGGAGGATGTTTTGCGCGAAGTCGGGCTGGACGCGTCCGTGGCGGACCGCTACCCGCACGAGTTTTCCGGCGGGCAACGGCAGAGGATCAGCATCGCCCGCGCCTTGATACTGGAACCCAAATTCCTCATACTGGACGAGCCCACCAGCGCGCTGGACGTATCGGTCCAGGCGCAAGTCCTGAACCTGCTGAGAGAACTGCAAGCCAGGCGCGGCCTGACCTATCTCTTCATCACCCACAACCTGAGCGTCGTCCAGTACATGGCCGACTGGGTGGCCATCATGTACCTGGGCCGGATCGTCGAGTACGCCCCGGCCGGGGAACTGTTCAAGGAGCCGCGCCATCCCTACACGCGCTCGCTCCTGGCCGCGGTCCCCAGCCTGGGCGAACGCAAACCGTTCGAAGCGCCCGCCGGGGACGTGCCCTCCCCTCTCAATCCCCCGCCGGGATGCTATTTCCATCCGCGATGTCCCGTATACTTGCGGGAGCCGGAGGGATCGCCTCTGCGCCAGAAGTGCCGTAACGTTTATCCCGAAACCGTCCAGCACGGCGCCGCCCGCGTCGCCTGCCATGCGGCGGACAAAAAATAATTCCGCGTTACCGTCGATTTTTCAACGCTCGCTCGTCGCGGGGAACTTTGCCGGCGGGGTTACGGCTTTACAACCTCTGGCAAAAAAGTTATATTCGAAAAATGCCCAAACCTACGAGCGCTTGTTTATGGTGATAGGTCGAGCTCTATCCTTGGCGTTGATTGCCGGAGTCATATTCACCGTCCCCATGGCCCACACTTTCGCCGACGACGAGAGCGGCGAAATCTCCGCCCTGGAAGAGGATCTCGCCAAAACTCCAGGCAACGCTGAGAAACAAACCCGTTTGGGACTGGCCTACTTGAAGTCCGGCAGATACCAGAAAGCCGTCGCCCCTCTGAAAAAAGCGCTGGAAATCGACGCCAACGCGCCGGAAATCCATTTTTACATGGGCCTGGCCTACGGCGCGCTGGGCCGTCACGTGGAAAAAATCGAGGCGTACAAGCAAGCCGTCCGCCTGAACCCCAAATTCGGATTGGCCCATTTCAAGCTGGGGCTCGCCATGGCGGCGCTGGAGCGGCACCAGGAGGCCATCGAGCATTACCAGGAATCCATAAAGATCGAGCCCGCCTATACCCAGGCGCGCTACTTCCTCGCCGTTTCCTATTACCTGTCCAACCGGTTCAAGGAGGCCCTCGATCCCCTGCAAAAAGCGATCAATCTTGAACCCGGCAACGCCCATGTTTATTACCTGCTCGGCCTCTGCCACCTGAAATTGGGACAGTACAAGGAGGCCATCGTCCCCTTGAAAAAAGCCATGCGGATCAATCCGCGGCTGATCGAGGACCAAGTCAACGCCAACGTCGTCGCGCGCAATTGACGCGCGGTTTCCGGCATTCGTCCGCAGGGGACAAGCGTTGACTGGTTTTCGAGCGCGTGTTAAATTTAGTGGAAGGAAAAAATTCCGCGATACGAGGGGAAATGGAAAAGGAACTGCAAGTTCTCGAGGACTACATCGCGCAGAACAACTTGAAGATCACCCGCCAGAGGCGGGCGGTCCTGAACGCCTTCGCCAAGTGCGAGGAGCACGTCAGCGCGGAGGAACTCTACAGGATCGTCGCGGAGACGGAACCGCGGATCGGCCTGGCCACGATCTACCGCACCCTTGCCCTGCTCACCCAGAGCGGCCTCGCCTCGGAACTGGACTTCGGCGACGGCCAGAAGCGGTACGAACACAAATTCATGCACAGCCACCACGACCACATGATCTGCACGGAGTGCGGCAAGATCATCGAATTCAGCCATCCCATCATCGAAAAACTGCAGGAAGAAGTTGCCAAGCGCAACGGCTTCGCCATCACCTCGCACAAGCTCGACATATTCGGCGTTTGCGGCGATTGCCGGTAAACGCTCCGCCAAGGCAACAGCGCGTTGTGGCGCGCTCCTGCCCCCCCCTTATTCGTCATCGCGAGCCGTCGCGGACGGCGTGGCGATCCAAGGCCTCTGGATTGCTTCGCTCCGCTCGCAATGACAACAAATTACAGGGGTCCGGCGCCTGGCATGATTCGTCCCTTCGGTCTGAATCCACCCAACCGGCAAGACTTATGCAAAACTCTCCGGGGGGGGGCCGGGGGGGATTCGCGTTCAGCCGGCGGACGGCGATTGCGGCGCGCTGGCGGGCGTCCGCGCGGGAACGGCGGGACTGGACGGGGCGGACTCGATCGATTTCGCGCACCGGAATCCGATGTAGTTGTAAATTTCGTTCACGATCCCGCCGTAGGTGGATATTTTGGAGTAGACCCGGTTTTGGGGATTGAGCCAGGTCCGGTTGGTGAGTCGCAGGGCCCCCGCCGAGGAGTCGAACGATCCACCGCGGACCGCTTTGTTCTCGCCTGTCGCCGGGCCTTTGGGGTTCTGTTTCTCGGCCTTCGAATAAATCGGCGCGTACCAGTCCTCGGTCCATTCCCAGACGTTGCCCATCATGTCGTAAAGCCCAAACTGGTTCGGCGGTTTCTGGCCGACGGGATGCGTCTTCCCGCCGGAGTTGTCCTCGAACCAGGCGTAGGTCTCGTCCATCAGGTTTCCCCAGTAATAGCGGGTCTTGGCCCCGCCCCCGGCGGCGTACTCCCATTCGGCCTCGGTGGGGAGACGGCATTCGCCGTTGGACTTTTTGATGAATTCCTGGATGTCAAAGTAATTGACCTGCTCCACTGGCAAATCGTCGCCCGCGAATTTGGAGGGGTTGGACCCCATGAGCTTTTTCCAACGCGCCTGGGTCGTCTCGTATTTATCCATGAAAAAATCGTCGAGGCACGCCTCGTGCTCCGGCTGTTCGTCCGTCTGGGCGCCCTGCGTCCCCATCATGAAACAACCGCCTTTCACAAAAACCATCCCCTCGGGCGCCTTTGCCGCCCTGGCCTGGTCTTCGGGCGATAATTTCACGGGGACCACTTGATTCCTGCCCTGTCCATCCATCGGCTCCGGCGGGGTCAGATCTTGCGCCTGCGGGACCAACGCGGGCGATGGGCCGGACTTTTCCGCCGCCCGGTCTTCGCCCTTCGAACAGCCCGCCGCCAAAATCAACAGCAAGCTCAAGATTGCCAGTTTGAACAGGTTCATCTTTTTTTTTCACAAATTTCGGGTTAAAGAGAGGGAATGATATCATTTTGCGGGACATTTACAAAATCCCAGTTGGCTAGCGCCTAACAAAATGACACCCTTCATGTCGATATTTACCGAATAAAGACAAGACCCTTCGCTCCGCTCAGGGCGACATAATCGGGGGTCATTCTGAGCGCCAGCGAAGAATCTCATTTTGTCCGGCGCCCTTAGTCTATCAGCAAAACCTTTAAAATTTAAAGGGAAACCGCAAATTAAACCTCAAATTTTATTAAAATCTTCCGATATAGTAAACGACAGAAAGGGGTCCATCCGTACTCGCATGAAATTCTCATGGTTAACTCAGTATCGCGCCGCGTTATCGGCCTGTCTTCTAGGGCTGACGCTCGCCAATTGCGGGACCGTGACGCCCCGGACCGCATTCGTCTCGCCGCCCGGCGACCTGCGTTTCGCGGAGGAACGATTCAACGCGGGACAGTACGACGCCGCCGAATACTATCTTAAAAAAGTCTTGATGACCGTCCCGGACGACCGGCGAGCCCTCGCGCTTTTGCCCTGGAGCTATTTTTACCAGGACCGCTTCGACAAGGCGCTCCTGGCTTTCAGCAAACTGCATTCGAACTATCCCAAGGACCCGGACAACCTGGTGGGCATGGGCTGGTCGCAATTCAGCCTGCTGAATTACGAAAAGGCGGTCGAGACGTTCGAGAAAGCCGAAAAACTGGCGCCGGACAACTTTCAAGTACACAAGGGCAAGGGGTTCGCCTACCTGAAACTGTTCGAGCATGAGAAGGCCCTCGCGGAACTCGGCAAAATCTATACGCCGGAGGAAATTGAAAACATCATGACGCTTTGGGACGAGTGGCGCGCCGGCAACGGAGACGCTCTGTTGAAGGTCGTATCGGACGGTCCCGGCATCCCCGCCCTCTTCTCGTTGCCCGCGGAACATCCGCGTTATCCCGGCGCCCTTCTCGGTTATCCCGCGCCAGGCGATCCCAAGCTTCTGAACCAGGCGTGGAAACTTTTCACGGAACGGCGATACAAAAAGGCCGCGGGCGCTTTCCAGGCGTTGCCCTACGAACAAGCCAGTTCCCTGGACGGTAAAAACGGGCTGGCCTGGAGCCTCCTCCGCGCCGGGGAGATCAAACCGGCGGAGGAAATATTCCTGGACATCCAGCGGAATCACCCGAAATTCCCGGGGGCCTTGGAGGGCGTCCGCGAGGTCGAAAAGGCGAAACTGAACAAAGCGGCCTACGCGCAATATTATTTCGAAAACGGGAAATACAGGATCGCCGGGGACAAATACAAGGAACTGGCGGGTCATTTCCCAAACTGGCCGCACGCCTACAGTCAACTGGGCCGGATCGAATTGCAAACGGAGGCCCCGGACAAGGCCCAGCCCCTTTTCCAAAAAGCGCTCGACATGGACCCCGCCAACGCGACAGCGCGCGCGGGCTTGAGCGCGATCAAGAAAACCAGTTTTCCCGAACTGTTTCAGGCCGACGAGGCTTTCAAGCAAGAGGACTACTTGAGCGCCGCGCGCCTGTATTTTGAGTATATCGACGCGCAGGGGAAATCGGCCCCGCTTACGGAAACCCTGGCCCAGGCCTATAACAGCCTCGCCTGGAGCCTGTACGGCAAAAAACAATACCGGATGGCGATCGGCAATTTCATGAAGACCCTGGACCGCTCCGACCTGAGATACGAATCCGCAAAAGGCGCCGGGCTGTCCTATTTCATTCTGGAAAACTTCGAGCGCGCCGCCCACTTCCTGAACATCGCCGACGGACTGCGCCCCGATCAAAAGGAAATCGCCCCCCTGCTGGACTGGAGCCTCCTGAGGAGCGCGGACCCGGCGGTATCGGAAAAACATTTCAAGCAGGCCCTGGCGAAAGACCCCTTGCGCTATTCCGCCTACCTGGGTCTGGGATGGATTTATTACAAGAGAGGCAAACCGGACCTGGGCGTGGAATACTTCCTGAAATCCATCTCCCTGGACCCGGATTTCGCGCTGACCCCCGAATTCATGAAAATGCTCGACCGCGAACGGTTCGGCTGGCAGGTATACGACCGGCTGGGCTGGGCCTATTACCACAGAGCGCACTACGATAAAGCGCTCGAGTTGTTCCAGACTTCGGCCCAGCGCCAACCCGGCAAATCGGAAACCCTCAAGGGACTGGGATACGCGTCCTACCGGCTGGGCAAGTACCGCGAGGCCATCGCCTTCCTGCAACGGTGCCTGGCCGGGAACGCCAACCCGTTCCCGATGGCGGAGACGGTCGGCAAGGAAAACGCCATCGCCCCGTTCAAACTGCTGACCAGCGTCCAGACCACCCTCGGTAGAAGTTACTACAAGTTGGGACAATACCCGGAGGCCGTCGTCTATTTCAACCTGGAACTGGGACAACACCCCAACTGGCCGGAAGTCCACGACGGGTTGGGATGGGCGAACCTGAAGCTGAACCGGCTGGCCGAGGCCCGGGCCGCGTTCAACGAGGCCCTGCGCCTGCAACCCCTGCTGTACTCCGCGCGCAAAGGCTTGAACGAAGTCAAACAAGCCCTCGCCGAACAACAACTGCAAACCTCCGTATCCGCGGAGGAAAACGGGAAGTAGACCGTCAGCAAAATCTTTCTACTCGCAAACAAGGGCCGAGGTGGATTTGGCCTTCCAAACTCAGCGACTGCGTCATTACCATCATTTTTGCATGTCCCTTTAGTCCAATCCTATACTCCAACCAATCGCTGGCGGCTAAAAAACCTTATATCGCCTAAGCATTGCCAATCAAATAGTTTTCCCCAAACGGGCAATAAATCTATAGCCAGCAAGAAATTTCCCCTTGATAATAATTTTCCATAAGGATATTATTTCCCCACTCCAATACGAATATTAGAAAACCATGGTCATTCGCATCTCAATCCGGCTTTGGGAGGTGGAGGCAAGAGATAGTTAGTCCCCCCGCATTACGCGGGATCCGCCCAGTCGCAACGGTGAAACGCCGAGACGCACACATCCTGAAAAGGGGCGGATATAGCGAAGGTTCAGCGAAGGAAAAATCCATGATTTCAGTTCGAATAAAAAAATATTTCGTCCCTATAAGTGTTTTTTTAAGAAAAACCCAAACTTTAACAGAAAGAAAAATAGAAAAACTTCGAAGGAGGGGAAAACCATGCGATGACCGCTACTATTTCTTGGAATCCTTTTAGCTGGTTGTGCAACATCTCCAAAGGTGAGTTAAACAAAATAAATCCAAAGGAGGAGAAATGTTAAAGTACCCCATTAGATTTTTGGTGGTTTCTATTCTTTCCTCGTTTGCTTTTTTCATGTTTACCGCAGTTGCCAATGCTGAATCTGAGGGGGATTGCTACAAATACTGTAATTCGGCACATGATTCATGCACGATCAGTTGCCCTGCGCCAGACGCACCGGATAAAGCGGCTGAGTGCTTCGAAGATTGCAAAACGAGCCGTGAAGAGTGCAAAAACGAATGCCAAGAGAAACATAAGTGCGACAATGATCCAAGGCCCCTATGCAAGTGTAGGGGAACTTGTAGTTCATTTAACTTTTTTAAAAATCCGCTTGACCTTAAGGACTATTCTATTCATAAGACTAAAAACCCGATCTTCCTCCGTTAATTTTAAGAGCGC
The DNA here is from genome assembly GCA_016207065.1 of Nitrospinota bacterium. Classification (GTDB taxonomy): domain Bacteria; phylum Nitrospinota; class Nitrospinia; order Nitrospinales; family JACRGP01; genus JACRGP01. The sequence goes on along the minus strand of JACQQK010000145.1, from coordinate 22,367 downwards.
TCAGAAGACACAATCCACAGTCGCGATTCTCCTTCCGTCGAGCTCTTGACATGGCGATTTATATACGTATATTATACGTATATAAAGGAGAATCCCAATGCAAAAGAAGTTGACCATAACCGTTGGCGAGGACGTGTATGAGGGCCTGCACAAGACCATCGGCCCGCGCAAAATCAGTAAATTCGTCGAGGAATTGGTCCGACCGCATGTAGTGCGCCCCAACCTGGAACTGGCCTACTCCAAAATGTCAAAGGACAAAAAGAGAGAGACGGAGGCTTTGGATTGGGCGGAATCGACCTTTAAGGACATTGCGCGTGAAAAGAGGCGAGGTTTGGTGGGTTAATTTCGGTCCCTCCATTGGCGGAGAGATCAAAAAAAAGCGTCCCGCGGTGATCGTTAGCAATGATGCGTCAAACAAGTTCCTCAACCGGGTCCAGGTCGTTCCGCTAACCAGCAAGACAGGCCAACTGTATCCAAGCGAGGCGCTGGTTTCATTTGGCGGCAAGGAAAGCAAGGCCATGGCCGATCAATTGGCGACCGTAAGCAAGTCGCGGCTGTTTAAACGCGCGGGCCATATTTTGGAAGAAGATATGCTCAAAATAAATGGAGCGATCAAAATCCAACTGGATCTTTACGGCGGTTAGGAGTTCCCTTTTCAGCCGTTCTCTCCCGATTCAGACACAAGTACAATTAGTCCCTTCTGCAAGTAATAGCTTCATCCTACCCCAATCCTTCACGATCATCCCCCGCCGGGCGCGCGAATAAAAAGGCGCTTAAAGGGGAGTAGCTCCCCTCCAAGCGCCTTTTTTATCTGGCTAGACCATGGTTAACGAACGTTATCATCCGCGTCTTAGTCCCGGTACGCGACTCCATGCGTTTCGCCGTCCGCGGCAACCCGGCTCTTGACGCTCAAATCGGCGGCGGAAACGAAGGCCAACTGGTTTTCGTCCCGGATGGCCACAAAAACGGATTTACCGTCGGAGCTTACGGCGATCATGTCCGGGCGTTTTCCCAGCGGCATCGATTTGACTATTTTCCCGCTGGCTATGTCGATCATCGAGATCTGGTTCAAACCCCGTTGTCCGACATAGGCGGTCTTCCCGTCGGGGCTGATGGCCAGCCCATGCGGTTCCCCGGGCACCTCAATAGAGGATTCCACGGCGCCTGTCCTGGGGTTCATCAATAACAATTTGTTATCTTCCGGAGCCGTCAACCACAACAGGCCCCAATCGTCCGTAGGTTTAATGGCCATGGCGCCTTTGGCTCCCGCCAGGGTCTTTGTGATCTGGCGGGTACTCGTATCGATCACCGAGATGTTCGCGGGACCCGCGTTGACCACGTACACCTGGCGTCCTCCGGGCGAGAACACGGCCGTGAAGGGTTTCTCCCCGGTGGGCATGGTATGGACGGCCTTCCTGGAGGCGACATCGATAAAGGTGATATTCCCCGCTCCCACATTGCACGCGACGGCCATCTTCCCATCCGGGGACACGGCCACGTCATGCGCCTTGACGCCGGTAGCTATATCGGCCAACTTCTCCTTGGACACGGCGTCGATGATGGTTATGCTGTTGGTCCCCAGATTGGAGATGAAGGCCAGTTTCCCGTCCGGGCTGAAGGTGACGTTATGCGCGCCGGCGCCGGTGGGAATGGCTTTTACGACCTGACCGGAGTCGGCGTCGATCACCTGGACGTTGGCGCCCTTCATATTGGCGACCCAAACCTCGCCGCCCGTGCTTTCGCCCACGAACGGCCCGCCCGATAGAGCCAATCCCAGCAAGAGGGAGATTGCCAGGGGCGTCGATCTTTGTCGCGCGGAATCGCCGGACCTTTTTTCTCCGCAATTCACGGCCATATCTTTTTCTTCAACCATTTTGCACCTCCAAGAGGAAAATAATTAGGGATCGCTCAAATAATAAACTGACCAGCCGACTTATTTCCATTAGAGCGCTGGAGATACAATTAGGTTTCAACTTTTCCTTAAAATCACGATGCAACTCAACAAAAAAAAGTTAGCCCTTTCGAGCCAACCGTTTGTATCTCAAGTCGCAAAACGGCTTTAACAGATGGAATCCCCTTAAAAACAAGCGGACGTTCCTTGTCAGCGGCGGATCGATCTACTTGTCATAAAAAATACGACAAGTTGGACTTTGCCTTGAGTTCAACGTCGATCCTCAGGCGCGTCCCCATCGGTCATGGCCGGGACATCTGGCCGAAGGATTAACCCGGATATTGCATAAGCGCTGATCCGCGGATGCGCTTCGACTCTTGGGGCCGAGGTTCTCCAGACGTTTGAGACAGAAAATGCCCAGTAACAAAAAGCGCCTTGCCTTTATTCCCCCTTGCAAAGGGGGTTAGGGGGATTTGAAACTCCTGCTCGCGCCAGCGAGTCGCTGGCCCCGACAGGCTTGACTCGGATGGCGAGCGATGATCGTCGAGGGCAATCCGGGCAGAACCATGCCCCTACGGCGAGTAGCGCGAATCCCCCCGGCCCCCTGCAAAGGAGAGTTTTGCATAACTATTTCTTGTGCCCGGATTTTCTTTTTGACCCGCCGGGGAAATCGCGGATAACCCCTTGCCGTTTTCAAGGTCATGGGCTTTCTTGCCCTCTCCCCTGGCGGGAGAGGGACAGGGTGAGGGGAAAGAGGAAACGGACATTTTTCCCCTCATCCTCGCCTTCTCCCACCAGGGGAGAAGGAAAAACCGGACTTATGCAAAGGTCTCCTTTACAAGGGGGAGCGATTCCATTCTTTTGCTCGTGCAATATCCGGGTTAAGCCTTCCCCCCTCAAGCCTTGTAATACATGAGGTCAAGGCCCGCCCCCTATGTAACCGCTTCTCTTTGACAGGAAATCCAATGGGTGTTAAATTGAAGGTCGATGCCAACGGCGCTTCGAATTGGAGGTCATCGTTTTTTCTTTTATGCGGGAGATGGGGGCGAACCCCGGCACATCCATGTCGAGCGCGACGATAAAGTCGCAAAATTCTGGCTTGATCCTGTCCGGTTACAAAGGAGCGGAGGCTTCAACTCGACGAAAATTAAGACCATCCATAAAATCATTGGTGAAAACCGGTTGAAATTGCTGGAGGCTTGGAATGAGTATTTCCATTGCTGAGATAGAAATCCCAAACGCCGAGAACGTGAAAGTGACAGGGCACACCCTGAGCGTGGACTTAAGCGACGGAAGGACCATTTCAGTTCCGCTGAAATGGTTTCCTCGTCTGACAAATGCCACTCCAAAAGAACGAGGTCATTGGCGATTGATTGGCGGAGGCCATGGCATTCGTTGGGAGGATCTCGACGAGGATATCAGCGTTGAAGGATTGATCGCGGGCAACCCCTCCAGTGAAAGCCGGGCCTCTTTTAAAAAATGGCTGAGCCAACGTCAACCCCGCCTGACCAGCCGCTCCAGCGAACGGCGTAAACACCGCTGACCTCCCGTCATCATATTCCACCCCTCCTCGAAGCGGCGCCGTATCCTTTCCCTTTCCAAAACAACATGAATCCAAGGAAAGACCTGAACCCTTTACCTTACACTGGTGGGCGAGGATGCCATCCGGTTTGAGTGATCCGTTAATTGATGTGGGGTAGTCACGAAAAGCGTTTACAGTAAGTGACTCAAGGGAGTGCATGAGTCACGGTTTCTCGGTTAAGATAAGTTCGCCAAAACTTATTAACTTAAGGGCGCCTCTAAAAATTGATGCGCACCCATACAGTGAGGTGAATAGAATCATAGCGGGCAAAAATGAAAGTTGTGGTTTCATAATTTTAGCTCCTCGTGTAAAGGGGTTAAGTCCCTGCTTGGCTTCACGTTTACCGGGGAGTTCCCCAGACTTCGAACTCGATCACGCCCCACCGGCGGTCGTTGCCGGGATAAAAGCTCAATTGTTCCACCTTCAAGGTCGTGGTGACCCTGGGGGCGATTTCCACCGTCTGCATGGAATAGGTTTTGGCGAAACGGACTTCCTGCGAACTTCCGTCGCTGAACGTCAACCGGGCGCGTTCGACAATGTCGCGTCCCCCGGCGCCGCCGCTGAATTTGTGCATGATGCCGATGCGCCGCACTTCCGTGAGTTGCCGGAAGGATATCTGGAACGGTTCCGCCCCCACGCTGTAGGCGGCAATGTTGTCCCTGGCGGTGGACGTCGGTTGCATGTCGTCCGGTCCGGCCTGGCCGTCGATGACCAGGGCGGCGGGCGTGCCCCAGCCGGTGAACCCGGACACCACCTTGCCGCCGTTGGCGGACAGGGCCGCGTTGATCAGCCCGGCGGCGCTCTCCGTGAAGGTGATGCTGACCACGTTCTCCTTGCTCACCGGAACGGCCACCGCGGTCCCGTCTTTCAGTTGGATGAGCACGTCGGCAAACGCATTGGGCGCGCCAAGGACGAAACCGAGGACACAGCAAATAAGGGCAATCCGGATTGAGCGAGACATAGCATGCCTCCTGTGAATTGTGGGTGGGGGATATAGAAGCGGTTTCATAAGTTGCCTTTTATGGAGCGCAAAGCCTCCCGGCTTTGCGGCAACGCGGGGACGCGTAGCGCTCAGGTTATTTATGCTTATGAAACCAGTTCTAGTCTCCAATTATATGGGGTTTCGGAAATCAAAGTAAATCCGAAAACAAGGCGCCCCTGGTAGCGGCGCCGTTTTGCGAGGAAAAACTTGCTTTTAAATCAACCGTGCTATAATAACAGTGTTGATTTTCTACTCACCCCAGAATCACTGTCAAAGGCATGCAAAAAAGCGATTTAGACAAACTGGGCAAGGTCATCCAGAAGTTTGGCAAGGAGAACTTGTCGGACATTCTGCACTTTACCGCCACGGGCCTGAAGGACCTGGTCAAGTGCAAGACGGTGCGGGTGTATCTGGAGGACCTGTACGAGGGGATGTTGATCTGCCACTACGTGACCGGGCAGAACCATCATCCGCAAATCACGCAATACATCTCGCCGAAGGAGTCGCCCATATCCCAGGCGTTTTACAAAAACCAGGCGGTCGCCTCCTGGGACTGGCCGGGCGGGTCCGCCGATTTCCGCAACCCGCTCGACAAGGCGCCCTCGATCAACGCGTCGATCGTTTTCCCCATCGTCTTTCAACTGCGCCCGCTGGGGACCATCAGCCTGGACTGGGAACAGGAGGGCGAGGCGCTGACGGTCGAGCAGATCGGCATGATCTCCTCGTTTTTGTCGGCCAACAGCCCGGTCATCGAGCGGGCCAAGCGGTTCCATCAAAAGATTTCCTTTTCCCGGCACCTGGACCTCGCGCGCAAGAAGGAAGCCGCGTGGCGGATGGTGCGCTCGGCCGTGAAGCTCATCGACAACCTGACGCTGGCGTCGGCGCTGGTCCCGGCCTCCGCGCGGAACGCCGGGCGCCAGGCCGAAACGCCGTCCGACTTGCTGGAGGTCCTGGCGGTGTTCTCGAAGAACAAGGAGGACGCGGGCATCTACGGCTCCAAGGACCCGATCAGCGTCATCAACGACGAAAACTTGATCAACCGGATCGTGCGCTACGACCGGGAGAAGGGCCTGGTCGCGCGCCATCCGGAGCTAGACTCCCTCTACATCAAGGACATCCGCGAGGAAAAATTCGCCCGCAAGCCGATCGCCTGCCAAATCGACCTGGTTTCGCTTTACCAAGTCCCGAAATTCAACCGGAGCTCCGGACAGTTCATCTGCGCCGTCAATTATTACACCAGCGTGCCTTACGAGTTCACCGAGTCGGAGAAACTTCTCCTGCAGGAGCACGCCTCCATGGTGGAAAAGCTGATCCTGGAGGACAGCCTGGCCCATATCGAAATCGAGGTGCTGACCGAGATCGAGGAACTCCTGTCGGACCAGGACAACTCCCTGCAAAGTTTTCTGCACAAGATACTGGACAAGACCTCGGAGCTGATCGGCGCGGACTGCGGGACGGTCTCCGTGCTACACATGATCAACAACAAGCCCTGGCTGGTGGTGGAGGACGAGACGGGCAAGCTGATCGGCGCCAAATCGCGCGGCTGGAAGAAGAGCAAAATCCCTCCCCTGCCCGTGGGCGGCCGGGAACTCCCGGACGAGTTCAAGTCCCTCAACGGATTTTGCGCGCACACGGCCCGGCCCCTGGTCGTCAACGACGTGAGCAACCAGCGTCTGACGCAGGGTTTTTACAAGAGCCTGTCCCCGCAGATCCAGGCGGAACTCGCCGTGCCCATCATCTCCGGGAACAGCGTGCTGGGGGTCATCAACCAGGACAGCTTCCAGACCAACTATTTTACGGAAGAGCACAAGAACATTTTGCAGATCATCGCCCGGCTCGTCAGCCAGAAGGTGTACAACCTGAAGCAGATCGAGGACCTGCGCCAGGAGATGACCCACCTGCGGCAGGACATCGAATACCGCCATCCGAAGGTATCTTCTTATCACTTCGGCAACGTGATCGGCAAAAGCCAGAGGATGCACTACCTGGTGAAACAGATCAACACCGTGGTGGAATCCATATGCAACCGGATGTTGCGTTGGGACAGCTCCGGCCAGTACGAGGCGGCCATGGGACTCCCCTCGCTCCTGATCACCGGCGAGACGGGCACGGGAAAAGAGTTTTTCTTCAACAACATCTATTCCCTGATCAGCGCGATCTTCCAGAAGACCAAGGGCCCCGACTACAAACTGCCTCTCAAGAAGACGAACATCGCCGCGTACAGCGGGGAACTGACCTACAGCGAACTGTTCGGCCACAAGAAGGGCGCGTTCACCGGCGCCGAGTCGCCGCGCCAGGGCATCCTGGAGGAAGCCAACGGCGGGGTGGTCTTCCTCGACGAGATCGGCGACGCCGACCCCAAGACCCAGGTCCAGTTATTGCGGTTCCTCGACACCGGCGTGTTCATGCGCCTGGGGGAGAACCAGCCCCGGTACTCCAGGATTTTCCTGATCGCCGCCACCAACAAGAACCTCGCGGAAGAGATCCACAAAGGCCGGTTCCGGGAGGATTTGTACCATCGTCTGAACGCCTTGAGCTTCCACATCCCTCCCCTGAACGAGCGCCGGGAGGACATCGAGGACCTGGCCATCCATTTTCTGGGCCGGTTGATTCATACCTATAAAAAGGACATGGTGGACGAAACCCGTCCCTATCTGGAACGGGACGCGATAGAATACCTGAAAACCCTCAACTATCGCGGCAACGTGAGGGAATTGAAAAATATTTTGCTACGGGCCACGCTCTTCGGTAAAAACCCCGTGATCGCCAGGCAGGACATCGTCATGGCCTGCCAGTCCGGTCCGGGCAACGGCGTTGCGGCGCCAGCTGTCTCGCCCTGGGCCGGAAACGCGGACGCGGACAAATGGTCCGCTGGAACGGCCGGGCTGTCCGAATTCGCCAGCGATCTGGCGCATACGTTCCCTGCCCGGGAACTGGCGGCAACGGGCGTTCTAGAGCGGCTGGAGTCGGGACAGGGAAACTTCTGGTCCGCCATCCACCAGCCATTCAGAAACAAGGAAATGACGCGGGACACTTTGAAAACGATCATCGGCCTGGCCAAGTCGCGGTATCAGACCAACCTTCCGGGCCTGGCCGTGAAATTGCGCGCCTGCGGCCCCCAATTCCAGAAAGACGCGTCGGAATGGAAAAAGTTCACGAGCTTTAAAAATTTTCTCTACAAAACCGCGAGGATCGCTTCCGATTGAGAGGGAACTCTTCAAATAACGCTGTTTTGTTAGTTTTGGGCTCCGGCGCAACGGCGGGATCCGGAATAAAGAAAGACGGGAAAAGCTTACCCACTGATCGGAGGAATATTCCAAAGACAAGTACCTGCCGAGCTATCTGATACTGGCAAAACATGACGGCAAGCCCATCCATATTTTGGCGGCCCCAGATACCGAGGGCGACAGCGTGACCATCGTTACGGCCTATCGGCCGGAACCGGGAAAATGGGAAAAAGATTTCAAGGCGAGGAGGAAACCATGAGGTGCCTTAATTGCGGCGGGGAGCAGGAAAAAATCGTCACCGATTTGCCCTTCAAAGTCAGTCCTGGCTCCATTGTGATTTTCAAAAAATTGCCCGTCATCCAGTGCCGGAATTGTAGCGAATACGCGATCGAGGATGGAGTGATGGAAAAGGTCGATGCCATGCTGAAAAAGATCGACCGTAAAGCGGAGTTGGAAATCCTTATCTTCGCGGCATGAGCCGGAATTTGAAAAAACCTCGAAGCGAGATTCGGTCCTCGACAATCCAATGGAAATCGCAAACACAATCCTGGCGGCCCTGTTGGCCGGGCTGGCGTTCTGGCAATTCTTGAAAATCCGGGGCCTGGAAAAAGACCTCGCGCGAGGCCAGTCCCTGCTCAACGACCTGAGCTTCCGGCACAACGACGCCGAACGGTTCCTCGAATACCAGATCGCCAAGGTCCACTTCGACAAATTACTCCGGTCGGGTCGGTTGAAATTCAAGCCCGAGACGAACATCGACGATATCGTGACGAACGCCGAGGTCCGCGAGATCCTCGTCAAACGAAAACTGATCAAAAAAAAGGACGCCGGCCCCTTCGGCGAATCGCTGGCGCGGAGGGCGGAAAAAACCGCCGTGCCGCTGGAACCCCTGCTGGTCGAGCTCAACGATTTGGAGTCCCCGCAATGACCTCTCTTATCCTGATCCTGGCCGTCGGCCTGACCGCCTTCAGCCTCCATGGAACGCGCAAGGTCGAGGCCGAAACCCGGGCCTTGGAGGAGAAAATCAAGGGCCTCGACGAGGCCGTCAAAAAAACGCCTTTCCGCCTGCGGCGCAAACTGAACCGACTGCTCCTTTTGGAAAACGGGAGGGGCCCCTTCCCCACCGTCACGTTCGCCAAGTCCGGGAAATCGGCGCGCGTGTTTTTCCCCTGGGAAACCATTTTCTCCATCGCCCAGGAGGAAGGCATGGGACTGACGGGGACCTGCGAGGGGAACGGCGATTGCGGGCTGTGCGCCATCTCGGTCGTTTCGGGAGAGGACCATCTCAGCCCCAAGAGCAGGGAAGAAGAGGACCTCATGAAAAAAATGGAACTCCCGGCGGGCGCGCGCCTGTCCTGCCAGTCCCGCGCGACCGGGGACATCGTCGTGGACTTTATTCAATATTGACGTATAATTCCGTCCGCTGTTTAATCTGGACAGGCTTGAAAAACTTCTGTTAAACTGCCAAATCATTAGCAACTTGCTGAAAAACCATTCTATATCCTTGGATTGTCATTCCCGCGTAGGCGGGAATCCAGTATTTTCACGGATTTTCTGGATGCCCGCTTTCGCGGGCATGACGATTTTTGGGCCATCGACGCGTCAATCTTAAATCGCAAAGGAGAAATGCATGGCGCCCACTTCCCTCGTCGCCGAAAAGTTCAAAGTCAAAGACCTTTCCCTGGCCGAGTGGGGACGGCAGGAAATCATCCTCGCCGAAAAAGAAATGCCCGGCCTCATGGCCCTGCGGAAGAAATACGGCTCCGCGAAACCTTTGAAAGGCGCGCGCATTGCCGGTTCCCTGCACATGACCATCCAGACGGCGGTACTGATCGAAACCCTGATCGAACTGGGGGCGCAGGTGCGCTGGGCCTCGTGCAACATTTTCTCCACGCAGGACCACGCCGCGTCAGCCATCGCCAAGGCGGGAATCCCCGTGTTCGCCTGGAAGGAGGAGACCGAGGAGGAGTACTGGTGGTGTACCGCGCAGACGCTCCTGTTCGACAACGACCAGGGACCGAACATGATTTTGGACGACGGCGGAGACCTGACTTATTACGTGCACGCGAACCGGCCCGACCTGCTACCGGGCATCCAAGGCATCACAGAGGAGACCACCACCGGCGTGCACAAGCTCTACCAGATGCTTGAGGAAAACAAGCTCAAGGTCCCGGCCATGAACGTCAACGACTCGGTCACCAAGTCCAAGTTCGACAACCTGTACGGATGCCGGGAATCGCTGGCGGACGGCATCAAACGCGCCACCGACATCATGATCGCGGGCAAGGTCGTGGTCGTCGCGGGATACGGGGACGTCGGCAAAGGGTCCGCCGTGGCGTTGAAAGAACTGGGCGCCCGGGTCATCGTCACCGAGATCGACCCCATCTGCGCCCTGCAGGCGGCCATGGAAGGTTACGAAGTGGCGACCATGGACGAGGCCGCCGCGAAGGGGGACATTTTCGTGACCGCCACGGGTTGCAAGGACATCATCCGCATCGACCACATGAAAGCCATGAAGGACACAGCCATTGTCTGCAACATCGGCCATTTCGACTGCGAGATCCAGGTGGCCGAACTGAACAAAGTCCCCGGCATCCAGAAGGTGACGGTCAAACCCCAGGTGGACAAGTACATCTTCCCCGACGGGCATTGCATCATCCTCCTGGCGGAAGGGCGGCTGGTCAACCTGGGATGCGCGACGGGGCATCCCTCGTTCGTCATGTCCAACTCCTTCACCAACCAGGTCCTGGCGCAGATCGAGTTGTTCGCCAAAAAATACGAGGTCGGCGTTTACCGCCTGCCCAAGGTCCTCGACGAGGAGGTCGCGCGGCTCCACCTCGACAAGCTCGGCGTCAAGCTGACGCAACTGACGCCCGACCAGGCCAAATACCTGGGCATCCGGCGGGAAGGCCCCTACAAGCCGGAGCATTACCGGTACTGATTTTCAAGACATCGCCAGTTGGAACAACAACCCGGAACCAACCGCGAAAACCAACCAGAAGACGACGTAAAACCGGGTCGCCCGGAGGCCGATGATGTTTCTCGCCATTAGGATTGTCGGAATGCAAGTTCCGAGGGAGCCCAGCAGAAACGTCAGCGCCGGGCCGGCTCCGAGACCGCGGGCGATCAAGGCGTAGGTAATGGGGACTTCCTCGCCCTCGCAGACATAAATCGGTATTCCAACCAATGCCGCCAGAGAATAGGCCGCGGTCCCGGACGCGCCTCCCAGATATTGGGGAATCGCGTCCTCCGGCAAAAGAGCGGAGAGCAGGGCGGCGATCGCCATTCCCAGCAAGAAATAGGGGGTGACGGAACGGAAAATCGCCTTGAACTCCCGCCAGAAACGCGCGGCCTTAGAGCGTTCCCCCGAAAGATCCGCGGCGGGAGAACACGCGGATGAGGCGCGCGCATCCTCCTCGACCACGGCAAATGGAGAGGAAGTAACAAGCCGGGCATCCCGGACAAACCAGTCCTCGAAATAATTGACGATAAACCCCAACAAATAACTTCCAACAAAGGAAGCCAGGACCCGCGCGACGGTCATCCGCCAACCGAGGACCGCCCAGGTTAAAGCGACGGTAACGGGGCTCAGCAACGGCGACATGAAGATAAATGCCGCGACGACGCCCAATCGCGGCGCGAAAGCTCTTTTCAAACCCGCCGCCATCGGCATCGTGGCGCACGAGCACCCCGGCAACAGGGCGGCGGCGGCGATGGCCGCCGTCAGCGATCGGAAGCCGTTCGTTTCGCTGGAGAGGAAGAGCAAGCGTCTTTCCGGCAAAAACGCGGCAAACGCCGCTCCCGTCGCGATTCCAAGAAAAAAATACGGAAACACCGTCACAGTCAAAACGCCGAACTCGCGTCCGACATCGAGGAGGTTGTCCATAACTACTTCCATATTCGATACCGCCTCTCAGGACGGAAGCTTGCCGATTCCAGCAATCCTTAGCGCTTTTTCATCGGGACCGCAGGTTGAATCTGCCTTATGTAATGCCATTTCTGAACGCGGTTATTCCCATAGTCCGTAACGAAAACGGCGCCGTCATCCGTTATCGCAATTGCTATCGGGTGTTTAAATTGACCGGGTCCCGAACCCTCGATTCCAAAGGATGTCAAAAAGTCGCCGTTTGGCGTGAACTTCTGAATACGGTTATTATAAAAATCGGCAACAAGAACATTTTCGAACTTGTCTATTGTAATCCCCGTTACAGTGGAAAACCATCCGGCGAAAGGGCCATGGATATTCATTGCAAACGGTCCTCCCCATTTGCGGCTAAAACTCCCATCCGGGGAGAAAACCTGAATCCTGTCGTTGTAACCGTCCGCGACATAGAGAAATCCGCCCTGACTTAGCGCCACATCCGTTGGATAATTGAACTCCCCGGCCCAGACACCCGTTTTACGGGCTTGACCCCATTGCCTAACAAAACTTCCGTCGGCCCGTAGTTGCTGGATTCTCTGGTTGTAAAAGTCGGCGACGAATAAATCGCCATTGGATGCAACGGCAACACCGCTAGGCGCATCAAGTTCACCCGGCGCGGAGCCTGAATGACCGATTGTCCTCTTATGCATCCCATCGAGCGCAAAGACCTCGATATGATCATTCCAGTAATCGGCCACATAAAGCTCCCCGGCGGCGACCGTCAAATTCATGGGTCTACCCAATTGCCCCGGTTGCGTTCCGTGTGTGCCGAATTGACGCTTGAAATTCCCATCAAGATCGAACACCTGGATTCGGGAATTGCGCGCGTCGGAAATAAATACCTCCCGATCGGCGACGGCGATCCCCGTCGGATCGCGGAATTCCCCGGGCCCGCTCCCCTTTGAGCCCCAAGAGGCCGCAAATCTGTATTCAGATTCTTGTTCTGGAGCCATTAAAGTTGCAGATCCAAACGCAAGAAAACCTGCCACAATAAGTAATGCAATCCCCCGGACCACTATAGTTTTGGGTTTCGTGCCCATTGCATCTTTCTCAAAAATTGAATCGAAAACCGAAGCGAACAATGTAGTCTTCCTCCAAAGCCGTGCCGTTGAGGTCCTGAACCACGGGGATTTGCACCCCTCCTTCCGCAATCCAGCGTTTGGTCACATATTGCAATCCGGGCGCGAAAAACAGGGTTGTGCCGCCGGAATTAGGGTCTTTGTTCCCATTACTCTGGTTTTTATTCTGATGGATGAGATTTCCTTCAAGGACCCCATAAAGAAAACCGGGAACCCCACTCTCCAGGGCGCTTGGCCAAAGACGATATTGGATGGAAGCATCGAACTGGGCCACATCGCCGAACTCGAAATTGTTTGCCCTGGTATTGGCTTTGTAGCTGACCGAGGTATCCAATTGGAAGTCCAAGGCCTGATAGGTGGCAACAACACCGGCAAAAGGGTCAACCGAACCTGATCCCGCCTGTATACTGGCAGGAAGCCGGCCAAACCTATCGGTTGCATCGTCCTCCCCAGTAGGTAGTTCAACACCGGCAAAGGGAGCAATCCGGAAAGTTCTGCCCGGAATGTTGTCTATAAACACGGTATAGCGACCGAACAGGGTCACATCGCCCAGGCCATTTGTATCGCGGGACTGGCGTTCGCCCATCGAAGTAACCTCCAAACTCTTATCCACATAAGGCAAGACTCCGAATAGGGCAAAATCGCTCGTTACCCCATACCCAAGGACGGATAGGGCGGAAAATACTTCACGATCCCGGTTCGCGCCACTGGGATCGTCTCCCGATCGATCGAAGACAAATTGCTCGCGGAATATGAATTCGTCTTCCGCGACCGGAAGGGCCGTGTTGAAAGTAATCGGCGCACCCGGGCTTTCTTCGCTTACAAACAGCAATAAAAGGACAAAACACGCTCCTATCGCCCAAGATCTCCTTTTTACAAAACTTCGAGACACGGGATCCATTTTTTATTCCCCGGATTTCTCTTTCGCGCCTTCTTGGACTTGTTTGAAATCGCGGAGAGTAAAGCCAGCGGCTTCCACGGTTTTCCTGGCGGTCATTTCATCCAGAGTCGTTCCGGCGGCCATTGTGATGACGATTGCGCCCGTCTTCAGCTCGATGTCCATTCCTTCCATACCCTTGACCTTGCTGAATCTTTTCTCAATTCCATAAGTACAGAAAGGACAGGACAGACCGTCTACATGGATTTTATAAACAAGTTTTACTTCCTGAGCGGAAACCACGACGGCCCCGAAGAACAAGGCAAGGAACACGACCCCCAGGATCTTGGCGATGAAAGTTGATTTCGCGAGAGAGAGCTTCATTGCATTTCCCTGGTTTACGAATAGTTTTTCAACTGCCCAACCGATCCAAACGCCCCCTGAGCCGGATATCGCGCGAACAAAAAAGGAGAACGGCAGTAGACTGCTGGGGGCCACGGGACATGTCGACGTCGAAACATGGAATGGGACAGTTTACATCCCGGGTTTTTAAATCCCCCCAGCCCCCTTTGATAAAGGGGAGGAGCCCCCTCCTTTCGAAGGGGGCTGACGGAGATAAGGTTGACCATGATCGTTTCCATATTCGATCCCGCCTCTCAGGACACGGGCTTGCCGATGCCCGCCGCGCGCAACGCTTTTTCATCCAGACCGCGCCCGGCGCAACATCCCGCCAACTCCCCATCGACGGCCACGGCGGGAACGGAACGGACCTTCAGTTCCCTGGCGCGGGAGGCGGCGGTTGCCTCCCGCATGTCCAGGACCTCGATCTCGCAGGAGGGACAGGCCAGACCGCGAACCGTCTCGATCGCTTCCTCGCAAACCGGGCAACCGGCGCTGAAAATCTCGATTTTTCTCTTGGCGTTCATTTTTCATTCCTCCAGTTAAGGGTTTTTAAATCCCCCCAGCCCCCTTTGCAAGGGGGAGCAATTCCATTCTTTCGTTCATACACTATCCGGTTTAGGGACGCTCTTCGTTCGCGCCCCCGGTATCAGGCGTTGTTCGACCCGTTCGACTTTCTTCAGGCAACAACGCCCGGAGGGATTTTTTATTTCGCAGGCGCAACGGCCAGCCTTGACCTCCGCGCGAATCCGTTTAGACGCGGTCGATTGACCCGTCTCGAAGACCTCGACCCGGACATCCTTTTCGGATATGTTGAAACAGTAGCAGAGAGGGACCGCCGGGTCGCTTTCCTTCTCGCTCACCTTGACGGCGAGGTCTTCCTTGTAAAAGGACCGGGTCTGTTCGTTGTCGTAATACACCACCGGGCAGGCGGGCGCCGGGCAAAATCTGTAGCTTCCGGAGCCGATGTCCCCTCTCCTGTTCTCGACAACCAGATGCGACAAAGTCCTCGCGCCGACCGGCATTCCCCCGCTCCCGCAACAAGGACAAACCACCCTCGACTCCTCAAACTCCGTACCGCAACAGGGTCCCATAATGGTCCCTCTCCTTTCAAACTTTCGACGCCCTGGTCTATTCGAACAATCCGAACAGACTAAAACCGGGATTCCGCTTGAGCGAAACCATCCGCGGTTCTCCAACGGCGATTATTTGGGCCTTGAAACCCGCCGACCGCAAGGCGGAAACAAGTTCCTCTCCCGAAGCCGTTTGGGGGACGACTTCAACCTGGACCTGGCTCCCGGACTTGTCGAACGCCGTCACCTCCGCATCGCGCACGCCCGAGACCTTCCTCAGGGACTTGCGGACGTCGGGGATGCATTTTTCGCAATCCAGGCCGGTCACTTTTAATTGAAACGACTGCAAAAGTTCCCGGCGTTCGGGTTGTTCCGCGGAACCCAGCCCCCCTAAAAATAAAAAGAGGACGAGCATGAAAAAAACCGTTGAGCGCCTGGCCTTGCCTCGCATAGTTTTAATCCTCCTTAGAAACCGTCATTCATAAAAAATAAGGAATCAGTAGCAAAACGACCGTCAGCGACGCCGCCGTCCAAAGAAAGACGGAGCGTCTCGAAGCGTTACCCGGCGCCGCCGCGCAACACGCGTTTTCCTCCTCGCAGACAGTTTTTTTCCTAAATCGTAAATAAAGCGCCGCGCCCAAAAGCGCCAAGGCCATGACCGTCATCGGCATGTGCAGGACGCCGAATCCCCTGGCAAAACCCGCCGCGCCCGCGCCGAACCCCAAACCGGCCAAAATGGCCGGACCGACACAGCAAACGCCGCCGATCCCGGACGCTATCAGCGCGCCCATTCCAGTAAGATTTTCCTTTTTCATGTCAGCCTCCTCTCCTTTTTCATTGGATTTTCTATTGCGTATTCGAAACTTTCGAGAATGGGGCATTGCGACGTAGGCGCCGCCCGTTCGCATTGGTCGATCAAGCGCGTTAAAACCTTTCTCATGGCCTTGAGCCCGGCCAGTTTTTTATCGACCTCCATCAGCTTGGTTTGCGCCTTCGCCAAAACGGATTCGCACGGCCTGTTTTTTTCGACGCGGAGTTTTAAGAGCCCCTCGATATCGCTCAAGGTAAACCCCACCTTCTGGGCGTTTTTGATGAAACGTATCCGCGCAACGTCGTCCTGGGAATAAAGCCGGTATCCGGACGAGGACCGGACCGGAGGGGCGAGCAGTTTCCGCTTCTCATAGTAGCGGAGCGTCTCGCCGTTCACGCCGCACTGCCTGGCCAATTCGCCGCGCTTGAGGTTTGCCATGAATGCCTCCTTCCACTCTCGATTTTAATATAAACCCTGTACCAAGGTACAATGTCAAGACGCTATTTTTTAAATGTGGCGTCCCGATCCCGTTATTGCATGGGATTCCGGGAAAGAAAAGATTTCATCCAGGGCACGATGCGCTCGTGGGCATCCTCCACCACGTAATGGCCCGCGTCGGGGACTTCATGGACCTCCGCCGTAGGGAAGAGCGCCTTCCACCGCTCTAAAAAATAATCGTTAAAACAAAAATCCTTTTTCCCCCAGACCATCAGCGTGGGACGGTCCCGGAACTGTTGCAGTTGCGACTCGATGGATTCGACGACGGAATAGCTGGGGACTTTAGGATTCATCGGTATGTCCTGGACAAACCGCAAATTGCCCACCCGGTTGGCGTAGGAGTTGTACGGGGCGAGATATCCGGCGCGGACTTTTGGGGTCATCCTCTCGCGGCGCTTGCAGGCGCGCAGGACGGCCATCCGGGCAAAGGCGTTGAAGAGCCGGATCGCCGCCGCGCCGAGGACCGGCAGACGGCACAGGTTGATGCTCAGGGGAATGCGTTCGGAAAGGAAAGCCGCGGTATTGAAGACGACCAGGCGTTTGACGTTCAGCGGGTGGCGGACGGCGTAACCCATGCCGATGGCCCCGCCCCAGTCGTGCATGACCAGCGTCACGTCACGCAGAGCCAGGCGCTCGCACAAAAATTCCAGGTTTTCGATATGCCGCGCGAGAGTGTAGTCGTATTCCTGGGGCTTGTCCGAAAGACCGCACCCGATATGGTCGGGGACGACGCAACGGTAGCCGCCGCGCAATCCGGCGATCAGGTCGCGGTAATAAAACGACCATGTCGGGTTGCCGTGCAACATCAACAGGGTCTCGCCGCTTCCCTCGTCCAGGTAATGATACCGGTATAGGCCTATTTGGGCCCACTTGGATTGAAACGGATAAATGTCCTTGAATTTTTCCAGGGAGACGCCGTTCACCATTCGACGCCCAGCATGAGGCAATTCAAACCGCTCCCGATGCCCAGAAGGCAGGCTCTATCGCCTTTTCCAAGACAGCCTTGCTCCTCGCCAAGGGCCAAGGTGACGGGCAGGGACGCCGCCCCGGTGTTTCCCAGGAACTCCAGCGTGGAAAAATCCTTTTGCGGGTCGAGGCCGACGGTCTCGTACAACAATTTGCGGTGCATGGTCCCGACCTGATGGCAAAACACGCGATCGACGTCCTCGTTGGTCCATTGCAACTCCGCCTTGGCAGACGTCCAGGCCTCGCCCGCGAGCCGGCACCCTTCCCGCATCAACGTTTCGGAATCGGTTTCCATCAAGGGGGCCGAATCGAGATGGACTCCGGCGTCGGCGCTCCCCCGGCACAGATCGTTGAACTGGGTCGCGGCCATCCCCACGCCGCCGAGCAACTTGTGGCCGGTCCTGGACAAATCCCTATGGACCAGCAACACCGCGGCGGCGGCGGACCCTATGGTCAGGGAGGCGAAGGATTTTTTGATGGTCGAGCGGGTGACGCCGGGACTGGACAGAAGCTTCTCGATGGTATTTTCCACCAAGGGGCCGCCGTTCTCCCCGGCGACCACCAGACCGGCCCGGATTTGCCCCAGCTCGATCATATTGGCGATATGGACCATGCCGTTCAGCACGCCCAGACAGGCGTTCGATATATCAAAGACCAGCGAGTTTTTCGAGAGCTTGAGCCTGTCGTGGACCACGGAGGCGGTGGCCGGCTCCAGGAAATCCCGGCAGACCGAGGCGCAGATCAGGCAACCGATCGTCCCGCGGTCGATCCCGGACCGGGCGATGGCGCGTTCGCCCGCTTGGGAGGCGATCTCGCTCGGGAACGCGCCCTTGTCCCAGAGCCGCCGCTCGCGGATGCCGCTCATCATTTCCAGCCGCCCGAACGGGAGCTTGAATTTCTGGTATAACGGGGCCAGCCGGTTTTCAATGTCCGCCGAGGTCGCCACGTTGGGCGGCAGGCTGTATCCCAGGGCCTCGATGCAAACGTTGTGGAATTTCATCCGCGCTCGTCCTTTTAAATCTCTTCCCTTTTCCGGTCGACGTCGATGAACTGCATTTCGTAATATTTCTGGTAAATCCCGCTGTTGTTCAGGAGTTCCTCGTGACGGCCGGACTCCACGATCCGCCCTCCGTCCAAAACGATGATGCGGTCCGCGTGCTTGATCGTCGACAGCCGATGAGCGATCACGAACGTGGTCCGGTGTTGCATGAGGTTGTGTATGGCGTCCCGCACCATTTTTTCCGACTCGGAGTCCAGCGCGGAGGTGGCCTCGTCCAACACCAGGACCGGAGCGTCTCTCAGTATGGCGCGGGCGATGGCAATCCTCTGGCGCTGGCCGCCGGAGAGTTTCACGCCGCGCTCGCCGACGACCGTGTTGTAACCGTCGTCCAGGTTCCGGACGAACTGGTCCACGTAGGCGGCCCTGGCCGCTTCCATTATCTTCTCGCGGGACGCTTCGGGATTTCCAAAGGAAATATTGTTCAAGATGGTGTCGTTGAACAGGAACGTTTCCTGCGTCACCAGGGCCATCTGTCTCCGCAGGGAGTGAAGGCCGAATTCGTTGACATTGATCCCGTCGATCAGGATTTCTCCGGAGGTGACCTTCGAAAACCGGAACACGAGGTCCACCAGCGTGGTCTTGCCCGCGCCGCTCATGCCGACGATGGCCACCACGTCCGACTTCCTGACCGTGAGGTCGATGCCGCTCAGAACGATCGCGTTGCGGGAGGGATAGCGGAACGCGACGTCGCGGAACTCGATTTTGTCCGCGAACCGCGCCATTTCCCGGTTGCCGCCGCTGGAGGCCTCCTCTTCCCTGTCCAGGACTTGAAACACGCGCTCCGCCCCCGCCAGCGATCCCTGGAAGTTGGCGTAGTTTTTGAACAACAACCGCACGGGGGCGTACATCATGAACAACGCGACGATGAAGGCGATGAAGGAGCCCTGCGTCACGCTCCCGTTCAAGACCTGACTGCCGCCGTACCACAGGATGATCGAGCCGCAGAACGCGCCCAGGATTTCCAGGAAGGGGGAGGTCATCTCCACGTACTTGACGTTCTTCCGCATGACGTTCAAGTAGCGTTCGTTATGCTCCCGGAACTTCTCCTTCTGGCGGTCCTCCAGCCCGAACGCCCGAACGACCTTGATGCCGGAGAAGGATTCCATGGCGATGGACATGATTTCGCCGACGATTTCCTGCCCCTTGCGGCCGAGCTTCCGCAGTTTCCTGGAAATGTTGGAGACGGGAAGCGCGGCCAGGGGGAAAATGAGGACCGACAGGAGGGCCCAATCCCATCTCAGGTAAAACAGCCAGCAGACCAGGCCGGCCAGCATGATCGAATTCTGCAGGAACTCCTTGACCAGGTTAGTCACCGAGGACTGCATGATCGAGACGTCGTTGACGATCCTGGAAATCAACTGACCGGTGGTCCCCTCCTCGAAAAAGCTCAGGGGCAGGCGGTGGACATGGTCGAACAGCTTTTGGCGCAACGTAACGATCAGTTCCCACGATATCCCGTAAATGATGACGTTCTGACAATAGGACAATAACCCCTTGCACAGAAACAGGAGGACCAACGCCAGCGGGATCGCCTTCAGCATGAAGTAATCCTTCTCGACGAAGATCTTGTCGAACATCTTTTGGATGATGGGGACGGGCGAGGTGGCGATCAGGCCCACGATGATGGAGCAGAAAATAGCCAGGGTTACTTTTCCCATGTAAGGGCGAAGATACCCGATCATCCGTTTGAAAAGTCTAATGGACATTTTGGATCACCGGACCATGGGCCGTCTGGGTTGGATGGGTCCGCCCGCTGGCGAAAGGATGGGAAAAGGGGCGGACGGGGTCTGGCCGGAAGCGCAAACAAAAAAAACCGCGCGCGCCGGTACCGGCGGCGCAGGAGTCATCAGCGCAAACTCGAGGCGCTTGTGTATTCAAGCCAGACCGGGAAAATGTTTATTTATCCCCGCAACGACCGGCTGGCCTTCGCGATCAAACCTTGGCTTCTTTCTTTGGCAGGAAATCCTCCAAAGTGGCGCCGTTGGCCATGGCCGCCGCCATCATCTTCTTGGATTCCTCGATGCCCGCCTCGGCGACCTGCAGGGTGATTTCCTTAGCTCCGATGGATTCGGCGTATTCCAGGACGCGCTTCTTCGTGCTGTCCCTCATGAACCCTCCGGGAACCCGTTCCAGGCGCGCCAGGGCGTCCTGGGTCCAGACGAAATGGCTTTCGTCCGCGGCATGGGGAGCGTAGTCCTTGGCTCCGTTGGAATCGTTCCCGGCCTGGGGCTCGGAACCGGCTTTCTCGTTCAGTATCTTGTTCACGAAGGCCAGGGAAATGGCGGGGACTTTTTGGACCCGCGCGTTCTTTTCGATCCGGGCCCGCGCTTTACGCCGGACATGCCCCTCGGGGAACTCGTTGAGCCGGTCCATCGCCTCTTGCGTCCAGTTGACCTCCACGGAGTCGAAGGTCGTCACCGAGGTGATCTCGCCCTCGTTGGGGACATTGGCCTGGAACTCCTCGTGGTCGATCGGCAGTAACCGCTCGACCCCGGCGTTGCACACGCCGCACTTCACGGCGTCGCCGCCCATGACGGCGCCGCAGTCGCCGCATTTCAACCGGACCTCCTGGGGCTTCTTGCCCACGTGGGCGGCCATCATTTCCTCTTTCAACATGCCGAGGTTGGATGAGGTGTATGGGTCCTCTCCCGCCTGGGCCTGATGCCGCATCTTGTCGCCGATCATCTGCATGGCCTGCATCGCGCCCGCCGGCAGGATGGTCTGCACCGCTTCCGTGATGACGCTGGAGGTGATCATGCTGTGCCCCCTCTCCAAGGCGTAGCGCAGGATCGCCGAGGTGGCCATGGGGCGGACGAAGCCGGGGATCTTCTGCAAGCGTTCCTTGGCCTCCGCCGTCCAGTCGATGCTCTCCTCCGCCTGCATGTCGATCGGGGGCTTGTAAACCCGGCTCGAAAGGTAAACGTTGCAGGGCACCAGCCGGAGAAGGTTCTCGGTGTTGCCGCCGATGTCCATGTCCTGCGCGCTGTGCACGCCGATTCTGCCGAGGATGAGCATGAAGGGGTTTTCCTCCCGCGCGTACTGCAACACTTTTTCGAAGACCTTGCCGTCGAGGAGACGGATGGTGCATTCCATGCCTTCTTCCTGGACGATCTTCCGGGAAATTTCCAGGTGCGCCTGATAGATCTTCGCCAACCCCTTGTCGATGATGTCTTCGTGGAGCTTTTCCTGTTGCTCGAACTTGAACACCTTGGAGGCTTCCTTGGAAAGCACGCCGGTGAGACTGTTGAACATGGCGTAATGGAAGTAAGGATCGAAGGTCGAGATGACCTCCAGCGGCCGGTTGAGGGCCTTGCACAATTCAATGGCGGTCTTCAGGCCGCCGAAGGCCTGGCCGCTACCGTCCACCGCCACCACGATCTTGCCGCTCGAGGGCCTGTCCCCCTGCAGTTCGGGAAGGTACTTGACGATCAAGGTATCCGTCTGGATTCTACGGATCACCCGCTCGCAGACGGTGCCGATCTGGCTGTCCCGGATCGCCCCGAGCCCCAAGGCGCCCATGATCATCAGGTCGTAATTGGATTCCTTTACATCCCTCGCCAACTCGATCCAGTTCCGGCCCTCAAGCGATTTCCCGACAAAGGGGATTCCCTGCTCCTTGCATTTGAACTTGGGCACGTCCAGATAGGAATCCGTGATCACTTCCATCCCCTTGGTGATCAACTGGTCATGGATGTTCCTCTGTTTTTCCAGTTCCGCCTCGTCCTGGTATTCCTCGGGGAGGCCGCTCTCCATCTGCCGGAAACGTACGTCGTGCATTTTCGCGGCATAGACGTGACTGGCGGTAATGGTGGAGTTGAACTTCTTGGCTAACTCCACGCCCAGATCGATACAGGCGTTGGAATAGTCGGAATTGTCCACGGGTAAATAAATGTTCTTGAACATGGGGCTGACCTCTCCCTTTTGGCTATCTTATATAGATAATGGAAATTCGAAGGCTGAAACCGATTTCTCGAACCTAAACCTAAAGACCAGGTTGGAT